>JAKQFQ010000511.1 GCA_029558315.1 Bacillota bacterium | reverse complement strand
CATATACTCTTTCAAGGCATCTTTCCAATCTTTGAATTGAATCTCACTTGTTAAACGAAACATTTCATTGTCCAGAACAGAGTAGGCCGGTCTGGGTGCAGATCCCGGGAATCTCGTATCGTACTCCCTGGTTGAGATATGTTCCACTTTCGTTGTTCTGCCAGCCAAAGAGAATATTTCCTCTGTAAAATCCGCCCAACTGCAGATACCTTCGCAGGTTCCATGAAACAGTCCAAAATTGTTTGTTGGCAGCAAAGCATAAATTGCACGGGCAAGTTCCAATGCAGAAGTCGGACTACCAATCTGATCATCCACAACGCCAATACTGTCATTTGTTTCCGAAAGTTTCAGCATTGTCTTAACAAAATTCTTACCGTCTCCATATAACCACGCTGTCCGAATAATAAAGTAATTCTCTGCAAACTGCTCAACAAATCTCTCCCCTGCCAGCTTGGTACTTCCGTACATGCTCATGGGACCTACTGAATCAAACTCCGAGTATGGTCTGGTACCATTGCCCGGAAATACATAATCTGTTGAAATATGCACCAGTCTGGCATGGTTTCTCTTGGCTGCAATACTTAGATTTCTTGGTCCAATTGCATTAATGCGGTATGCAAGCTCCCTCTGTGTCTCACAGGCATTCACATTCGTATGTGCAGCACAGTTAATAATTGCATATGGCGCTTCTTTTTCTGCAAAAGCAAGTACAGCTACAACATCGGTAATATCCAGTTCCGCTACGTCTGTATTAATCAGTTGATATTCTGTGCTCCCTGCATAAACCTGATTGATTGCCTTACCAAGTTGACCATTACAGCCAGTAACAATAATCTTCTTCATTTGACATCTGCTCCATTCTCATTCTATTCTAATTATTTAAAAACGCTGTTAGTTCATGCAATATTTCTTAATGTAATGACATTATTCATATGATACAACCACATAGCAAAATATGCAACCAACTGAAGAAGAAGTTTTTTCATATTTTTCTTTTAATATGTGCAAGATATGCTATACTAATTTTGTATGGCTACCTAATCTTGTGGTGGCTGTAACGATACAGGTCTTCTATTTTCACAAGATCTGATTTGCGAGATAAGAAAGAGAGGAATACCATAGAATGAAAAAGTTTAAAATTGCCATGCTTATTGCGATAACCGCTTCCATGTCGGTTTTCGGTTGCGGCAAGGAAGCAACACCAGATGTTGCACCAAGTTCCAATGAAGTTATTGATGTTACTGATATCGGACTCGAAACACAACCGGATCAGGTTGCTCCGGTAGAACAGGTTACCGATGCAGACCTGCCTGATGGATATGTCAGAAGTTCCCTGACAAATGAACCTGTTTTAGAGGATGTTTATATGCATCGACCGGTAGCAGTAATGGTTCCGTCAGATAAAGTAGCGCAGCCTCAGTATAACATCAGCCAGGCTGGTGTCATGTACGAATGTCTGGTTGAAGGAAGTATCACCAGAACGATGTGTATCATTGAAGACTGGCAAGATCTTGATAAGATTGGTAACATCCGAAGTGCCCGTGACTACTTTATATACTGGAGCTTCGAGTGGGATTCCATTCTTCTCCATGATGGCGGTCCGTTCTATATTGATGACCTGATTGCACAGGAGACCACCAATAATATTAGTGGACGCGGTTTCCGTGATTCTTCCAGAAATGCACCGCACAATGAATATTACAGTGCAGACATCGTTAACCAGTACTGTGAAGAATATGATTATACCTTATGGCACAGAACTGAAATCTGGGATGAAGATCATTTCAATTTTGCTCCTAATGGTGGTCAGAGCGACTTAACCGCAACTTACAACGATGCATTGGAAGTTTACACTGTTGACCTTTCCAACTGCTATCCTGTAACAGACTCTACCTTTATTTATGATCTTGAAACAAATCTCTATTACCGTTATATCTATGGAGCTCCACATATGGATGAGGCAACAGGTGAACAGCTTGCTTTCTCTAATATTATTCTCCAGAATACCTATGGTTACTCACGTGATGCAAAGGATTATCGTATCTATCAGTGTCAGGATGATACCAGAGATGGTTGGTTTATCACCAACGGTCATGCAATCCATGTTACTTGGGCTAAATCATCCGACTACAGTGCAACAAGATACTTTGATGATAATGGTAATGAGATTCAGTTAAGCACCGGAAAAACCATGATTTGTATTCTCCAGGACGGAGATGGTGGCAATCTGGATTCCATCTTCCTTGACAGCAGTGACAACGAAGTGGCTCACTAATTAATCAATCACAGCATATTGTTCCAATGCCATTATGCTTTTTGTGTCGCCGTTGGAAACGTAAAAAAGAATCGCCATTAATTCATTATATGGCGATTCTTTTTATGTCTTCATCATTTACAGTTCTATTAATACTTATTTCTCTGTTCCCAGCTCCAAGCGGTTCAGTGCAGAGAATACCGCACGTACAGAGGCTCGTGTAATATTAGAGCTTACACCTACACCATAGGTAACATGTCCGCTCTCGGAATCAAGCATATGGATATATGCAGCAGCCTGAGAGTTCGCACCGCTTTGCAAAGCATGCTCCTCATAATCAAGGATCTTAATTCTAATCTGGAAGGTTTCCATCAGTCCTCTCTGCACTGCGTCGAGCGGTCCATTACCAACTGCGGTAAAGCTCTTGTCAACACCATGATCTGTGTAAGAGACGGAAACTTTTGTATCAAATTCTGTCTCGGTTTCCTCAGAAAGGTCATCAACCTTTAACTTACGGAAATGAATTGGTTCCTTCTTTAACAGATATTCTTCTCTGAATTTCTCCATAATGGTCTCCGGCGATACTTCCCCTTGTTTCTCGGAAACAGCCTGGATCACATCTGCAAATTCTCTGTGCATTCCCTTCGGAAGCTTAAATCCAAAGTAAGTATCCATAATAAAGGCAACTCCGCCCTTACCTGACTGTGAATTGATTCTTACAATTGGTTCATATTCTCTTCCTATGTCAGCCGGATCAATCGGCAGATATGGAACTTGCCAAATCGCACTGTTCCTTTCACGCATCGCGTGAACGCCTTTATTAATTGCATCCTGGTGAGAACCGGAAAATGCTGTAAATACTAACTTTCCTGCATATGGATGTCGTGGATGAATTGGAATCTTACAGCATCTCTCATAGATTTCAATAATTTCATTAACATTATCCAGTTTCAATTCCGGATCAATTCCCTGTGAAAACATATTATATGCAATATTGATAATATCTACATTGCCGGTACGTTCTCCATTTCCAAACAAAGTGCCCTCTACACGATCTGCTCCTGCAAGCAATGCTAATTCTGCCGTTGCCACACCAGTACCTCTGTCATTGTGAGGATGTACGCTCAGAATAATGCTCTCACGATTTTTGAAATTCCTATTCATCCACTCAATTCGATCAGCAAATACATTCGGAGTTGTCATCTCAACAGTCGATGGTAAATTGATGATTAACGGTTCTTCTGGTGTTGGTTCCCAGGCATCACATACAGCATTGCAAATCTCTAAAGAATAATCCAATTCTGTTCCGGTAAAGCTTTCCGGAGAATATTCCAAAATAATCTGGCCTGAAAAATTCTTAGCCCGTTCCTTCACCATCCTGGTTCCCTTTACGGCAATATCAATGATTTGCTCTTTATCCATGTGAAAAACCACATCACGCTGCAATGTTGATGTTGAGTTATAGATATGTACAATCGCCTGTTTGCATCCCTGTATAGACTCAAAAGTTCTGTCAATCAACTCTTCACGACACTGTGTCAGAACCTGAACTTTCACATCATCAGGAATCAGTTTTCTTTCAATTAACTGACGCAGAAAATCATACTCAATCTGACTGGCCGCAGGAAAACCTACTTCAATCTCTTTAAATCCTAATTTCACAAGATAGTTAAACATCTCAATCTTCTCTGTAACTACCATTGGATCAATTAATGCCTGATTACCATCTCTTAAATCCACACTACACCAGATCGGAGCCTTCGTAATCTCCTGATTGGGCCATGTACGTTCCGGGAAATTTTCTACCGGATTTTTTTGATATCTCTTATAGTTTAACATGATATATTTCCTCCTGATTATTGAATATTTTATGATTACTCAAACGCTCAGTACATGTATGGGCCTCATGTCAGTATCTTCTGCACATAATAACAGCCCACGTCAGTGGGCTGCAACATTTCATAAGATTTTATTCACCGAGTCCATTTTCAATTGCTTTCACCAGGCTATCCAACGCTTCTTTCTCGTCTTCACCCTCACAAACAAACTCTATCTCATCGCCACACTTGACGCATGCACCGAGCACACTTAGGACGCTCTTAGCATTCGCAGTATTCTCTTTAAATGTAAATGTAATAAGCGAACGAAATTGCATCGCTTCTTTACATAGGTTACCTGCCGGTCGTAGGTGTAGCCCTGTTGGATTTTTAATTGTAACCTTTTGGCTTACCATAACGCATTTTCCTCCAATCGTTATTACTATGTTCCCACTATGCAGGTATCTGACTCAGCCAGTGCTCCTGCTCTCCCGTAATTCAATCGATTCCTTCTCTAATCGATGAATTTATATCATAATATCCATGTGACAAATACTATTTCATGATTATATCACCAAAAAAATCTTTTCACAAGTCCTATCCAATAGCGTTGCCTTATAAAACAGTATTGGTAATCAACTCAGCCAGTTTTCTGGCTTCATTCTCAATCATCTTCTGATCCTTCCCCTCAATCATTACACGAACCAACGGTTCTGTACCGGATGGCCGAATCAGCACTCTTCCTTCTCCTGCAAATTTCGCATTCAATACTTCTATTGCCTCTGCAATCTCAGGATAATCCATATAACAGTCCTTTTTGTGATTGGGCACCTTTGCATTAATCAGCGCCTGTGGCAACACCTCCATGATTGATGACAGTACCGACAGTTTCTTTCCAGTCTGTACCATTACTTCAAGCAGGTGAAGTGCTGACAGCAAGCCATCACCTGTTGTATTCTCATCAAGGAAAATGATATGACCGGATTGCTCTCCGCCCAGATTAGCATCAATTTCCTTCATTCGTTCCAGAACATATCGATCTCCAACCTTTGTCTGTTCAATATTGATGCCATTTTCTTTCGCCATGAGTAAAAAACCAAGATTACTCATTACCGTTACAATAATTTTATCGTTCTTTAATCTTCCCTGCTGTTTCATAAAGTTGCCAACAATCGCCATAATCTGATCACCATCAACAATATGACCATTTTCATCCACTGCCAGCAATCGATCCGCATCTCCATCAAACGCAAGACCGACTTGTGCTTTTTCAAATACAACTCTGGCCTGCAGCTCTTCCATATGTGTAGAACCGCAATTGGCATTAATATTTGTTCCATCCGGATTATTGTGAATCGAGATCACATTGGCACCTAACTCTTTTAGTGCCTCTACTGAGGTGTAATAGGATGCGCCTTCTGCACAATCAACAACAATCTTCATTCCATTCAATTCAATGGGTACTGCTTTAATTGCATGATTGATATACTCTTCTCTCGCATCCGTCCGGTACTTAATCTTACCAACACCAGCTCCTGTTGCAAATTTCACCCCGTCCATATCATTTCTGATGTAAGCTTCGATTTCATCTTCTAGTTGATCGGGCAGTTTATATCCATCACCATCAAAAAATTTAATTCCGTTAAACTCTACCGGATTATGCGATGCGGAAATTACAACACCTGCATCAACACGATATCTTCTTGTGAGATAAGCTACTGCAGGAGTTGGCACAACACCAACATATACTGCATTTGCACCTACAGAACAAATTCCAGCCATCAATGCATTGGCCAGCATATCTCCTGAAATTCTTGTATCACAGCCAACCATAATCGTTGGCTTATGTGCCATCTCCTTTGTCAGGGCAGTAGCCCCTGCCTGACCTAACTGCATCGCCAGAAGTGGTGTCAGTTCTTCATTCGCAACTCCTCGCACACCATCGGTACCAAATAATCTTGCCATATTCGTAAATCCTTCCTTTGTTTACTCGCTTTCTTCTATCTTAACATCTGCATAATAACTCTGCGTCGTTGTAACTCCCACCGGAAGTGCAAATGTGATTTCCATTTGATAAATTCCGGGCGGCAGCGCTGTCATATCAACGCTCTCCATATATGCTGCAACATCAACTGTTCCCAGCGTCGTTGCTCCTGTAACTCCATGGTAAGCCTCCTGCGTTCCAACAGTATCAACATTCATAAGAACAGGATGCTCAGCTCCATTTTCCGTTTCAACTGTATCGCTATCCAGTAGGATTTCTGCCGTATATCCCTCCGGGATGTTGGTCACGGTCAGATTATTCATTGGTACATTAATCGTTCTGGAAATCTCCTCAACGATATTTACTGAAACAGCCACTTTACCATTATATGTCGCATCTGCAAGACAAATACCATCCGGAAGATATTCATTCAAATCAACCGATGCAATATAAGATTGCGATTTACCATCAACATCAATTGCAGTAGCCGGTATGACTAACAGTGATATTGTATCAAGAGTGCTTTGCTTACCAGCAATATAGACTGCCGTTCGATCCGCCACGAGTGGTTCATCAACCAGATAACCATCTGCCGGTACACCAGAATAATTGTAAGTAATGTCGACCGCTTTGGTTGCAAGAATTGCAACGTTAATACTAATATTCGAGATATTCGTTCTCAGATTCGGATGTTCTACCAGATTACCCTCCGCATCATAAAGTTTTATATCTGCGCTTGCATTGATATCCGAGGTTCGTCCTGCAACACTAATCACGCATTCCGCTCTTGCCACTGTACTGACTATTGATTCCGGACCCGAAACACGTACAGTATTCTGGTTGGTTGTAATATCACCAACGATATAGTCCTCTGCAGGTTCTCCAGTCACAGAAACACTGATTGGCATGTGTGATTCTTTCAGATTCTCTATGACAAGTTCAACGACATCCTGGTCACATTTTATGCTGTCTAACTGATTAAAATTCTTATTTGTTGATAATTGTATATTTAATGTATTCTTCAATGTCAGATCCTGCATATCAGCAATTGCCCTGATATTCTCTTTACTGATAGAATCAATAACCGATCTTTTTCCCGTTACGGTTACGCTGATCATATCAGTATTACTCAGAACCTCATATACTTTCCCCTGATTTGCAAGAACATCCGTGTTAATTATCTCAACCTGGATTCCACTGTAGGTATAGGATACAACAGGATCATCATAATTCACGACAACCAGCCATAAAGCAAATGAGACTAAGACTGCCATGATTTTTAAGCCCAGATTATTCGTTAGCTTTTTTTTCATTTTTGTCTCCCTTCACCTTACTTCTCCAGCCTTTTCTCGTCTCTTCCTGCGGCTTATCCTGAATCAGTTCAAGTTTTTCTCTTAAGCCTTCCTGATTGAGTCCGCTGAACAATTCTCCCCCAAATGCAACGCTGACTTTTCCATTTTCCTCTGAAACAATTACAGTCATTGAATCAGTTGCTTCAGAAATACCAACTGCTGCACGGTGTCTTGTACCCAGTGCTTTACTTAAATTACGATTATCTGACAACGGTAAATAGCAGGTCGCCGAAACAATCCGATCGCCGCGAAAAATCACAGCTCCATCATGAAGTGGTGTATTATGCTCAAATATATTGATCAGCAGTTGGCTTGACACTGTAGCATCAATACTGATCCCCGTCTTCTCATATTCGGATAACGATTCAAATCTCTCCAAAACCATCAACGCTCCGGTTCTGACACGTCCCATTGCAAAAGTTGCTTTTACTATTTCATCAACCGTATGATTGGAATATCTTCCCTCATGTCTGTTCCCATCAACACTAATAAACGAGGACAGAATGTTCTTCTGTCCTAATTGTTCCAATGCTTTTCTTAACTCAGGCTGTAATACTACAACAACTGCAATTACTGCAATAGAAAGGCATTTTTCTGCAATCCAAAGAATGGTGGTCATGTTAAACATAGCCGCCAGCAGCAGGAATCCGAGTATCACAATAAGACCCTTTAATAAGGCCCATGCTTTTGTTCTACGCACCCAAGCCATAATCTGATATACCACAAATGAGATAATTAATATCTCGATAATATCCGGAATACGGATTGTGGGCATGTGTATACTCGACAAATATTCTTCTACAAATGCACTTAACTGTTCAATCATTATCTTTTTTTACTCACCCTTTTTATTTCGTTCCTCGCGTTCCGCCTTTGCTTTCGCTGCAGCCGCCCTTTCTATTCCTGTTAAGCCATTGCTGTCAACCCTATGTTCAGGCCTTGAGCTCCTCGATGTTGTTGGAACGATTCCATCTTTTCCAATTTCTTCATCCGATAAGATAATGCGTTTTGTTCCATTTTTATTGCTGCCATTTATGGTTGAATCATTTCTACGTCCACCAGCTTTTGTCGCCAATCTTCTTACACGGTATTCCGGAACATCGCCTTCGCTCTTTTCCATTGTGCTGTTTCTTCTGGCTGTTGCATCAGATGATGATGTCTCCTTGTTCTGTCCTTTAATCTTCTTAACTTTCTTATCTGTCACAGAGACAGAATTCTTAGGGACAGCTTTCACATAGTAATAATATTCATCATCTTCAAACTGAACCATTTCCGTCCTGCTATAATCCACATTAAAGACAAAGAACTTCAATACAATTACGATCAGAACTCCCGCAATACTTCCCATAATCAATCCAACGATTGATATATATGTATTAAATTTTAAATCTCCAATCAGTATAATCAGAATGTTCATTAGTGCACCGGTCACAATAGCAATTGTCCATGCATGATCCACGGACAATCTGCGAATCAGGTATACACAAATAATTGTAACAGAGAACGCTGCAACTACCATCAGCATCTCTTTGTTATAAACGATTGCGTCAATCAGGAAGCGGAATCTCACAAGCATCTCCTCAGCTCCCATCGAAGTCAGTGTCGATGCATTGTCCGAGATATAAGATAGGACATAATAAACAACCGCACCGCAGCCTGCCGAAACAACAGCCGCAGGAGTAGAAATCAGTCCTGCCGCCAAAGGAATGACATACGGAATTTTCAATGCAAAACATAACGGTGTAAACAATAAAAGCACCGTGTCCTTGGATGCAAATCTAAAGTATAACAAAAACATCAGCAGAAGCAGAACTCCTACCACAACTACACTTTCCAGGGATAATGCATAAAGTTGCATCAAAATAATAATTGCATCAACAACCACGATAAAATTCATGGGTAAAAATGAGCTGAGCAATGCGATAATCAGCGCTACTGCCACATTGGTAAGGACACTGGAATAACCAATTTTCCCATTGATCATCAAAAGCGTTATCAAAGATAAGATAAATTTTAGTGCCGGCTTACAATAATTCTCAAAACGTCCGTAAAAATTTTTTAATTGTTCTCTAATCACAAGTAACTGTGCCATCATTTATTTTCCTTTACTTATTCTTCTCCAGCTCTTCCTTGCGGTACATGGAGTTTAATCTGCGAAGATTATTATAATAACATCTAAGATTTCTTCTTGCCTTCTGATATCGCAGAGCATAAACAACATAAGTAATCATAGAATATGCCACAATCAGTTTTAAATAATTGAAAAGGACTTCTTTTCCAAATCCCAACAGATCCATCTTATAGATGTCCTGAAGAAAGAATTCAAAATCATAGGCAACATAGAGTGCAAATACGATAACATACGCAATTGTTCCGTAGATAACAGACTTGATTACCTCCTTGCCAATATAATCGCCACGGAAATAAGTTCCGATGGACACACTTCTCTTTCCTTCATTTGCTTCAAAAGAAGCCATCTTCGTCATCAACTTTATTCTGGATTCATTCAGCATTTCTTATTCCTTCCCACCTAATGCCTAACCCTCAAAGGTATGCATCCTTGGGTTATTATCTTTTTTTACCGTTTCTGTATGTTCTGTTTCCTTCCGTCTTCCGGCAACATTCAGTCCATTCATTGTTTCTTTCTTGCATTTATCACAGAAACGTCCGGTGCTGATTTGTGTCCCACAAATCTCGCAATTGATTTTTACAGGCGAATCATCCGCAAAGAATAGTCTTTCCTCGCGAATCCACTGTTGAATTTGTTTCGTCTCGACATTGCAATTCTCAACGATCTCCGGAATCGATGCCTGTTTGTTCTCCTGAACAAATTTCTTAACAACCTGGAATTGTGCTTCCGCGTTTTCCCTGCATTGAGGGCAAATAGGCATTCCCGCAATGTAATTAAACATCTTTCCACATTTCTTACAATTTTTCAGATTCATATGTCCGCCTCCGTTCTATAGTCCGGTACCAATCGCCAGTGCCAAAAAAAACACTTCTTGTACTCCTGCATTTTTTAGTTCTTTCGCAATCGCATCAACCGTACTTCCGGTAGTATAAATATCATCAACAATGACTATTTTCTTTAATTTTACATCATCTTGCATAATATGGAAAGCCCTTTTCAAATTATTTTGGCGCTCTCGTACGTCCAATTCCTTCATTGGTGTGGTCTTCCTCGTTCTTTCCACCAAAGAATGATACACTGGTATTTTGGTATATTTTGCAATACCTTCTGCCAGACATCTTGCCTGATTGTATCCCCTTATACGTTCCTTTCGCCGATGCATGGGAACCGGGACAAGAGCCTGCGCATTCCACTCCCTGATTAGGGTTCCCAGATGCTCTTCCATCTCTTTTCCATAAAAATCAGCATATTCGCATCTTCCTTTATACTTAAACCGATAAATGGACGCATTTATAGATGCATATTCAAATAGTGCATACCCCTGTTCAAAAAAGTGTTCCCTGTTTTTACAATCATAACACAATTCTTCCTGATCACTTTTTAATGTTTTCCCACATTTAAAGCAATGATTCTTTCCTACATAGACTAGCTTATTTTCACATTCCGGACATACTCTGGGCACTATTTCTTTGAATGATGTTTCTGTAAGAACACAATCACACACAGGGCATCTTCGTGGATACAGCATCTGAAGCACTCCGTCCATGGCGTTCTTTAATATTTTGTTGTTCAATGAAAATCCTTTCCCGCACTTCTCCTAGCAGATCTTCACCTTATAAATCCAATTCACCAATACGTTCCCTCAAGGATGTATATCTCTCCTGAACATGATCAGTTCGTATCATTTCCCTGATTGTATCTGAACTTCCCAATATAATAACGCAATTTCTTGC
Source organism: Bacillota bacterium (assembly GCA_029558315.1). GTDB lineage: Bacteria > Bacillota > Clostridia > Lachnospirales > Lachnospiraceae > NK4A136. Next base: position 40,941 of record JAKQFQ010000511.1, on the reverse strand, counting down.
TCTTGTCACTCCCGTATATAAAAGGTTTCTGTTAAGCAACATTTTGGGACCTGTCAAAACAGGAAGAATAATTGCCGGATATTCGCTTCCCTGCGACTTGTGAATTGTAATAGCATACGCAAGCTCCAGTTCATCCAAGGTCGAAAATGGGTACATCGCGATACGCCCGTCTTCGAATTTAACAGTCAATGTTTTCAGATATGTGTTAATCTCCGTAATCAATCCTACGTCGCCGTTAAATACACCTTTTCCCTGGTCTATTGGAATATTGTAATTTCCAACAACTTCCCATTCCAGATTGTAGTTATTGCGAATTTGCATTATCTTATCACCAACACGGAATAATTTATCACCGTACTCATGTTCCGCCTTCTGCGCAGATGGTGGATTCAGCATCCCCTGAAGTACACGATTGAGGACATCAACACCAAGCGCGCCTTTGCGCATAGGTGTCAAAACCTGAACATCAAAGCTTTTAATATGAAGATTTCTTGGCAGAATATCTTCCATCAGTTGGTGGATATACTGATAAATCACCTCCGGCTGTTCCTTCTCCAGCAGGAAAAAATCTTTATACTTTTCTGAGAAATCTATCATCTCACCCTTGTTGATTTTATGTGCATAGGATACAATATGACTTTCCTGTGCCTGACGGAAAATTCTTTCCAGACGGACTGCACAGAATCTTTCACTTTCCATCACATCACGCAGCACTTGCCCCGGTCCTACCGACGGAAGCTGATCTACATCGCCAACAAGAATCAGTTTTGTCCCAGGTATTAAAGCGGCGAGCAAAGCCTTCAGCAAATGAATATCCACCATACTGACTTCATCAATAATAACGGCATCTACTTCCAAAGGATTATCTTCATTACGTTCAAATGAGGCTTTCTTGCGTTCCTCCGAAATATCTCCATTGATTTCCAGTAAACGATGTATTGTTTTGGCTTCATATCCTGTTGTCTCAGTCATACGTTTGGCCGCACGCCCTGTAGGTGCTGCCAGCACAAAGTCCAACTCTTCCAGTTCAAAGTATTTTAGAATAACATTTATTGTCGTCGTTTTTCCTGTGCCAGGTCCTCCGGAAAGAAGAAATACCCCGTTTTCCACGCACGAAACAACCGCCTGGCGTTGAAGTTCATCCAGCTGCATTTCCATATGTTCTTCTATTTGCTCAATCTGCTTTTGTATTACTTTCCTATCTTCCCTGGGGATGTCAAAAGTATCTCTTAGCACCAATAACTGTTTTGCGCAGTAGACCTCTTCCTTATAGTACGAGGTCAGATAGATCCGTTCTTCTCCGGCAACGGTCTTGGCTATCACCTTTTGATCCATTATCAAAGAATCCAGCTGCAGCTTAATATACTCTGTCTGCAGTCCTAATACTTTAGCTGTAAGAATAAGCAACTGATTTTGCGGATAGTAGCAGTTTCCATCCGCAGTTGTCTGCATAAGTGTATAAAGCAGTCCGCATCTGATTCGATAATCAGAATCCACACAGATTCCGGCCTTCATCGCCATCTCATCTGCAATTCGAAATCCTATTCCATTGATATCTTCTACCAGACGGTACGGATTCTCTTTCATAATTTGAAAAACTTCACCTCGATAATGCAGATAGATTTTATTCGCCAGTTCCTGTCCAATTCCATACTTCTGTAAAAAAATCATAGCATCACGCATATCTCTTTTTGCAACTAACTGATTCGTGATTTCCTGAGCTTTTCTGGCACTAATTCCCTTCACCTCGACAAGTCGTTCCGGTTCCTCCTCTATCACCCGAAATGTATCTTCGCCAAAGAAATCCACAATTCTATTTGCCAGTGCTTCTCCGATCCCTTTAATCGCACCGGATCCTAGATATCGCACAATTGCAATCCTATCTTCCGGCGGAATAGAACGTATTGCTGTTATTTTTAACTGCTTATCATAAATTGGATGAATTACAAATTCTCCATCAATTGCAATCGTTTCTCCCTCCGAATATCCTCTTACCGTTCCTACACATGTGATACTTTTTCCATCAGCAACAACGGTCATAACCGAATATCCGTTTTCCTCATTTCTATATGCAAAATGTTCAATAAATCCTTTTATTGTTTCCAATCAAACCATTTCCTACTTTCCTTTAAAATAGTATTGCCCTTTGGTGGCCCATTGTTCCCCCAGACTTAAAACATTCTTCTATAACCTGCATTGTTGGTTTACAAAATAAAAAAGCCACTATTACAGTATAGCAATAGTGGCATCTATGTGCAAATTCATTCTTGTTCTTCCGTTAAAGTACTTAGATCAACCGCTTGATTTCTTTTCATTTGCTCATACATTTGCATCGCAAGACTATTACCACCCATTGACTGTTCTGTCATTTGCTTTGCAACGTCTGAAATCGCAGAATCCATAAAGTACTCTACATTCTTGGATTCTCCCTCTTCAGTTCCTGTGATATTGACTGTATCCTTCATTGATTTGACAACCTGTTCCCAAAGGTAGGTCTCAAACTCTTTGCAGGCTTCCAAAAGCTCAGCATCGCTTTGCGCACCCGTGGCTTTATTTTTCAGGCTTTCGGTTGCGGAATTCGTTGCAAGCTTGGAAGCATATTCAGTTAACGCTGATACATCATTAAACTCCATGGCAATCTCCTAACTTTATTGCTTCAACTGGTTGGCCTGTCCCATCATTGTATCTGATGTTGTGATTGCCTTTGAATTAGCTTCATACGCTCTCTGCGCAACAATCAGATTCACCATTTCATCTGCCAACTGTACATTTGATCCTTCCAAATACCCTTGTACAATTGTGCTTTTCTGAATATTTGTCGCTGTTGCTTCATTGATTGGATTACCGCTGGCCGCGGAAACCTTATATAAACTGCTGTCTAATTTTTCCAGTCCTGCCGGATTATTAAACTGGGAAATTCCAATTCTAATTCCCATGGAAGCCGGATTTCCTTTATCATCCAGATAGCAGAACTCGCCATCCCCTGTAACCGTAATATTGCTGGCCGTCAAGGTTCCCTGGAACACAATTGGCTGTCCCCTGGTATCCAGTACAGGATTACCTTCGGTTGTGGTCAATTCCAGTCCATTTCTTCCAATTGAAATATTAAAATTACCGTTTCTTGTATAATAAGTATTCCCATCATTTCCCTTTACAGAGAAAAAGCCATTGCCCTCAATCGCAAAAGCAGATGCACTTGGAGATTCCAACATACTTCCCTGCCTAAATATTGTGGTAATGGAGGAACTTCTTACACCAAGCCCCACCTGAGAATCAATTGGTTTTGTCTCCCCATTCGCAGAAGTAGTTTCTGCCTGAAGTTCCTGATACAGCAGTGATTTAAATTCATTCTGACTTGTTTTAAATCCTGTTGTATTAATATTGGAAATATTATTGGAAATTGTATCCACTGCTGTCTGTTGTGCCATCATGCCCGTTGCTGCGGACCATAAAGAACGTACCATTAATATCTACCATCCTTTCCATTACTAATCACTGGTTAAATTTTCCCCAGCTGATTGGCTGCAATCTGTAGTGAAGAATCATAAGTCTGAATCAATTTCTGATTCGCTTCATACTGTTTCGATACACTAATCATCTCTACCATTTCTGAGACTATACTAACATTGGAAGTCTCAAGATACCCCTGAAATACTTTGCAGTCCGTTGCAAGTTCTAATTCTGCACCTTCAACCGGCACATAATAGTTCTCTCCGTAATGTTCCAGATAATTATAATCATTAAAATTGGTTATTTTCATCTGAGCGACCATTTGATTATTCTGCATAATACGACCTTGCTGATCCACAACAATCGCTTCATTCGGATTAACTTTTATCCGTTCACTGCTGTTGTTTGCTCCTCTGGCCATGACATAGTCGCCATCCGTTGTTACCAGATATCCATCTGCTGTTACCGTAAAATTACCATCACGAGTGTACATCGTACTCGTCTCACCATTTTTGTTGGTGAATTCAACTGTAAAAAAGCCATCACCGCTTAGTGCAAAATCATAGTTGTTGTCTGTAACTCTAAAAGCCCCCTGGGAATAGTCCGTATAGCCTTCTCCCACTTTGACGCCGGGATTACCCTGACCAATTCTTCTGGCCGTTCTCACATCTTCAGATCCGTCTTTAATCTTATCCACTAACACTGTATCAAAAGACTGGCTGGTTGCCCCCTCTTTTTTATATCCTACCGTAGCAGAATTAGCAAGATTGTTAGTCAATACATCCATTCGGTTCTGTTCATTCACCATACCGGTGTATGCTGTGTATAACCCTTTGAGCATCGCTTCCTCACATTCCGGACAAAGTCAATGTTTCTCTGTCCTTAACCGTTATTACCTTCGTTATTATATCCTGCCAGGAATTCTATATATCTTCCCGTACCGATTGCAACACATGTCATCGGTTCGTCAGCTGTCATTGTATTAATATGGGTTCTCTCTTCAATCAGTTCTTCCAGACCACGAAGCATGGAACCACCTCCGGTCAAAACGATTCCCCGATCTACGATGTCACCTGCAAGTTCAGGTGGTGTTTTCTCAAGGACAGCACAGATTGTATCCAGAATTTGTGCTGTAGTCTCCTTTAAAGCTTCCTGTGTTTCATCTGAAGAAACTCTTATTGTCTCCGGCAATCCCGTCACGAGATTTCTTCCTCTGACATCCATGTAATCCACTTCAGGACGCTTGAAAGCAGTTCCAATATTAATCTTAATATCTTCTGCTGTACGATCACCAATTAATAAATTGTATTTCTTACGTAAATAGCGAACGATTGCTTCGTCGAAGTCATCTCCTGCTATCTTTATAGAGGCACTCTCAACAGTTCCTCCCAGCGAAATGACAGCAACGTCAGTCGTACCACCACCAATGTCTACAATCATGTTACCTTGTGGCTTGCTAATGTCGATACCTGCACCGATTGCTGCTGCGATTGGTTCCTCGATGATTGCTACTTCTCTTGCTCCAGCCTGGTAGGTTGCATCCTCAACAGCTTTTTTTTCAACTTCCGTTACACCACTCGGAACGCAGACTGAAATACGTGGTTTACGAAAAGATCTCTTCCCCAACGCTTTTGCAATGAAATATTTCATCATCTGCTCCGTTACTGTATAGTCTGAGATTACTCCCTGACGCAAAGGTCTGACTGCAACAATATTGCCCGGAGTACGTCCTATCATCAGTCTGGCATCTTCACCAATTGCCTTGATATTATTATTATCTTTTGCATCTCTGTCAAAAGCGACTACTGAAGGCTCTTTTAATACTACGCCTTTTCCTCTTATATATACCAAGATACTTGCTGTACCCAAATCAATTCCTATATCTGTGTAATTCATGTTCTGATTAAACCCCTTTCTATGGTTTCCTAATCATTTTTCCCCATTCTGCACGAGGATACACAATATTATAACCGATAGTCAATCTTTTTCAAAGGGTTTTCCATTTCTTTTTCACTTTTTTCACAAATAGCGAAAAAAAGGGATGCAGCATAGCGATTCCATTTCGTTGCTCCTTCTGCATCCCTGCATGTTTTGTCTTTATCTATATCATATATCGGATATCAGGTTCAAAACTTTAGCCCTTATTCTTTTTTTCTGTTACAGTACGATCTTTTTCCAGCATTCTCTTAATATAGTGACCTGTATAAGACTGCGGATTCTTCGCCACTTGTTCCGGAGTTCCTGTTGCAACAACAGTGCCGCCTTTGTCTCCGCCCTCGGGTCCCATGTCAATAATATAGTCTGCGGTTTTAATTACATCCAGATTGTGTTCAATCACAACAACCGTATTGCCGCCTTCCGTTAACTTCTGGATAATTTCTATCAGCTTATGAACATCTGCAAAATGCAGTCCGGTTGTCGGTTCATCCAAAATGTAAATTGTTTTACCTGTACTTCTTCTGGAAAGCTCTGTTGCCAGCTTAATTCTCTGTGCTTCGCCACCAGACAATTGTGTTGACGGCTGTCCCAGTCGAATATACGAAAGCCCGACTTCATTTAATGTAGCGATCTTCGTTCTGATGGAAGGAACTGCGTCAAAGAAATCCAGTGCCTCTTCTACCGTCATGTTTAATACATCATAAATATTTTTCCCTTTATAATGAATATCCAGTGTTTCACGATTATATCGTTTTCCGCCGCATACTTCGCAAGGCACATAAACATCCGGAAGAAAATGCATTTCTATTTTAAGTATTCCGTCTCCACTGCAGGCCTCACATCTGCCGCCCTTTACATTAAAGCTGAATCTTCCCTTCTGATATCCTTTGGCTTTGGCATCCACAGTAGATGCAAACAAATCTCTTATCTGATCAAATACACCGGTATAAGTTGCCGGATTAGATCTTGGTGTTCTTCCGATTGGTGACTGATCAATATTAATCACTTTATCCAGATTCTGAATACCGGTTATTTTCTTGTGTTTTCCCGGCTGTGTATATGCCCGGTTCAATTGATGTGCCAGAGTCTTGTATAAAATCTCATTAATTAATGAACTCTTTCCAGAACCGGATACTCCCGTTACGCAGGTAAATACTCCCAACGGAATCTCTACATCAATATTTTTCAGATTATGTTCCTGTGCTCCGATAATTTTAAGTTTCCCCTGTGCTTTACGACGTGCAGGCGGAATCGGTATTCTTTTTGCACCGCTCAGATATTGCCCGGTAATAGATTCTTTTACTTTAATAATATCCGCCGCAGTACCCTTAGCAACAATATTTCCGCCATGTTCCCCTGCTCCGGGTCCTACATCTACAATATAATCGGCTGCCCACATCGTATCTTCATCGTGTTCCACAACAATAAGGGAATTTCCCATATCGCGCAATCCCTTCAAGGCAGAAAGGAGTTTGTCATTGTCTCTTTGATGCAATCCGATACTTGGTTCATCCAGAATATAGCATACTCCGACCAGTCCGGAACCAATTTGTGTTGCAAGACGTATTCTCTGCGCTTCTCCACCCGATAACGATGCAGTTGCACGTGATAATGCAAGATATTCCAGTCCTACCTCCACCAAAAATCCTACTCTTGCACGAATCTCACGAATAATCGCGTCACCAATTAATTGTTGTTGTTTGCTTAAATGGATTTCTTCCAGATAATGCTTCAGATCACCAATCGACATGGTTGTGATTTCATAAATATTCTTGTCATCTATGGTAACAGCCAATGATTCTTTCTTCAAACGCATTCCTCCGCATAGATTGCATGGAGTTATTGCCATGAATTTCTCATATTCTGCTTTTTGCTGTTCGGAAGCTGTTTCCCTGTATCGCCTTTCTGCATTACGCTTAATTCCTTCAAAAGCGATTGGATATACTCCATAACCACGCTGTCCCTGATAATGTACTTCGACCTCCACATCGGTTCCAAACACCAACATATGCCGTATACTCTCCTCAAGCTTCTCCCATGGTGTATTCAAGCTGAATTTAAAATGCATGGCAAGGGCTGTAAGGATTGCATTAGTGAAACTTCCGGCAGCATTCGCTGATTGCCATCCATTGACAGCAATACAACCTTTTGCAATGGAAAGGGAAGGTTCCGGAATCATTCTTTCTTCCGTAAACTCCATTTTAAAACCAAGTCCGGCACAATCCGGGCAGGCTCCAAACGGATTATTAAAGGAAAAATTCCTTGGTTCGATCTCATCTATGCTTATACCGCAGTCAGGACATGAAAAGTTCTGGCTAAAATTTATTCTTTCCTGGTCAATCACATCCACTACCAGCAGTCCATCTGTAATATCCAATACATTCTCTATGGAATCAGCAAGACGCTTCCCTATTCCCTTTTTTACTATCAATCGATCAACAACCACCTCGATTGTATGTTTAATATTTTTGTCCAGTTCGATATCTTCTGTAAGTTCATACAAATTTCCATCAATTTCTGCTCTAACATATCCGCTTCTCTTTATCCGTTCCAGAATTTTCTCGTGTCGCCCTTTCTTTCCACGTACCACTGGCGCAAGAAGCTGAATTCTGGTTTCTTCTTCCAATTCCATAATCTGATCAACCATTTGATCTACCGTCTGCCTGCTGATTTCCCTTCCACACTCAGGGCAGTGCGGAATACCCGCTCTTGCATACAGCAAACGAAAGTAATCATAAATCTCAGTCACAGTTCCCACTGTAGATCTTGGATTCTTATTCGTTGACTTCTGGTCAATACTGATTGCCGGACTTAATCCCTCAATCTTATCTACACTGGGTTTCTCCATCTGGCCTAAGAACTGTCTTGCATAAGAAGACAGGGACTCCATATAGCGTCGCTGTCCTTCTGCATAAATCGTATCAAAAGCAAGCGAAGACTTGCCTGAGCCAGACAAACCGGTAAAAACCACAAATTGATTTCTCGGAATTTCCAGGTCTACATTTTTTAAATTGTGTTCACTTGCTCCATAGATTCTGATTGACTCAGAAGGCGCAAGCATTTTCTTTGCTGCCATAATCTTTCCTCTTTTCTAACGTTCTTTCGTTGCTACTGTTCTTTTTGTGTTTCATATAGATATTTTTTCAAATCAATCAGCTGATCTCGCAGACGCGCAGCCTCTTCAAAATTCCAATCCAACGCGGCTTTCTTCATGTGCTTTTCAGCATCAGCTATTACTTTCTTCAATTCCTCTTCATTCATAGATTCAGGATCCTTCTCCAGAATCGCCTGTTCCTTTGCCACTTTCTTACTAATGCTAATTAAATCTCTAACTGCCTTCTTGATTGTCTGCGGTGTAATTCCGTGTTCCTCATTGTATTGATTCTGTATCTCTCTTCTTCGATTCGTTTCAGAAATTGCAATCTTCATAGAATCTGTTATGCGATCCGCATACATAATTACATGGCCGTCCGCATTTCGGGCAGCACGTCCTACTGTCTGAATTAGGGACGTTGCAGATCTTAGAAAGCCTTCCTTATCCGCATCAAGAATCGCGACCAGAGTAATCTCCGGAATATCCAATCCTTCTCGCAACAGGTTAATACCAACCAAGACATCAAACACATCCAGTCGCATATCGCGAATGATTTCTGCCCTTTCCAGGGTATCAATATCAGAATGAAGATATTTCACCCTGATTCCAATATCATGAAGATAATCTGTCAGATCCTCAGCCATCCGCTTCGTTAACGTTGTAATGAGTACCTTATTCTTACCTGCTGTCTCTTTCTTGATCTGTGTCACAAGATCGTCAATCTGTCCTTCAACTGGTCGTACCGATATCTCAGGATCCAGCAGGCCTGTGGGCCGAATAATCTGCTCTGCGCGGAGCAGTTCATGTGCTGCCTCATATTCATTGGGCGTCGCTGAAACAAAAAGCATCTGATCAATATGTTGTTCAAATTCCTCAAAGTTCAATGGTCGATTGTCCATTGCCGAGGGCAGACGAAATCCGTAGTCAACCAGGGTACTCTTCCTGGATCGATCACCAGCATACATACCTCTAATCTGAGGGATTGTGATATGTGACTCATCGACAATAATCAAAAAGTCATCGCCAAAGAAGTCCATCAGGCAGTGCGGAGGCAAGCCTGCCTGCATCCCATTCAAATGTCTCGAATAATTCTCTATTCCGGAACAAATACCGGTTTCTCTTAGCATCTCCACATCAAAGTTGGTTCTCTCAAAGATTCTCTGCGCTTCAATTAATTTATCTTCACTCTTAAAAAATGCAACACGCTCTGTCGCTTCTTTCTCAATTGCCTTACATGCCCGTTCCATTTTTTCTCTGGAAACCACATAATGTGATGCGGGGAAAATACTGATATGTTCCAGCAAACAGGCAACCTTCCCAGTTATCGGGTCAACCTGCGCGATTCGATCCACCTCATCCCCAAAAAACTCTACGCGTATAATATAGTCTCCACCCTCTGCAGGATTAATCTCTACGACATCTCCACGAACTCTGAAGCATCCTCGATTAAGGTCCAGATCATTTCTATCATACTGTATATTAATTAGTTCGTGGATTACATCGTCACGATCCTTTTTCATGCCCGGTCGCAGGGAAACGATTAATTCCATATAATCCTCCGGGCTGCCCAATCCATATATGCAAGATACACTGGCCACAACGATTACATCCTTTCGTTCGGTCAAAGACGCTGTAGCAGATAATCTTAATTTATCAATCTCATCATTTACCGAGGAGTCTTTTTCAATATATGTGTCTGACGATGGCACATACGCCTCCGGCTGGTAATAATCATAGTATGACACAAAATACTCTACAGCATTTTCAGGAAAAAAATCCTTAAACTCACCATAGAGCTGTCCAGCTAATGTCTTATTATGTGATATAATCAGTGTTGGTTTATTCAATGCCGCAATGACATTTGCCATGGTAAATGTCTTACCGGAACCAGTTACACCAAGCAGGGTCTGAAATTGATTTCCTTTTTTGAAACCATCAACCAGTTCCTTAATCGCCTGTGGCTGGTCTCCCGTCGGTTGATATTCTGAATGTAATTTAAACATCATCATCCTCCATAGTGAGAGCCTGTCTTCTCATGTGAATCTCTCATAGTATAGCACAGAGCGTTGCACAAATCAAACGTATGTTCTGATATTTTTCAACTTTTTACTCGCCTTAGTAATGTGTATTTCTATCAGAAAAATACATTGCCTGATTTCTCTTATTACAATGTATTGATATTGGGCAGCGTCGCACTATGAACAGCTCCTATTGCATAAAAAATGCCTTCTGCTGCGAAACAGAAGGCATCGCTGTATAACAGATTCAATTATTGCATCATCTCAGTGATAACATTAACCGCTTCATCCAACTGGTTATCAGTTTGATCAAGTTGGTAAGCCTCTGCATCAAATTCCACTTCAATATCAGGAATAATACCAACTTTATGAATATCATTTCCAAGCGGCGTATAATAATGGCTGACAGTGAGTTTTACTGCCGAGCCATCTTGCAACGTAATAATACGTTGCACAATACCTTTTCCGTAGGTCGTTGTTCCAAGCAGCGTTCCTATTCCATAATCTTTGATTGCCCCAGCCAGAATCTCTGATGCACTTGCACTGCCACCGTTCACAAGCACAACCATTGGAACATCCAGGCACTTGGTGCCATCACAGCTATACTCCTCCTGTTGTCCATATTTATCTTCCGTATATACGATTCTTCCCTCTGGCAAAATCATTCTTGCAATATCTACGACTGCAGTCAGACTTCCCCCTGGGTTGCCTCGTAAATCCAAAATCAGTCCTTCCATTCCGGAGCCCTTTGCTGTTGCCAACGCATCTGCAAACTGATCTACTGTAACACCATCAAATTCAGAGATAGAAATATATGCTATATTATTTTCCATCATTTTCAGTTCTACCGTTGGTGTCTCCACTTTACAGCGCTCAATATCCATCTCAAGCTGTTCACCTGTGGACTGTCTGACAATAGTTAGATGAACGGTAGTACCCTGTTCTCCCTTAATCATCGCAACAACCGCAGAAAGATCCATATCATAGACATCCACGCCATCTACCATATAGATATAATCATCCACCATCAAATCGCTTTCTTCTGCCGGTGTATCACGAATTATTCCGGTCACCTGCGGATAGAGCAGCGTCTCGCTCTTCATCAGATAGGCTCCAATACCATAGTAGATTCCCTGCGTAGAATTCTGCATAGCAATCCATTCACCCGGTGTATAATAGCATGCATACGGATCATTCAGTGAGTCCATAATTCCACTGTAGATTCCATTCTCAATATCATTCTTGCTGACACTGTCAATATAATACAAGTCAATCATGCCCTCAAGAACACCTATCTTTGCAGCAACATTTGGGTCTTCCAAAACCGAATCTATTCCATTATCAGAAGCGGTTTGCCCTGCTTGCGATGCAATTGTCAATGGTGCACCACTTCTCAATGTAAAAATGTTGATACAAATAATACCGCAACCAATAAATGCCGAAATCATTACTCCGGTTAATAATCCAACCCAAAAATTTTTTTTACTCATGATCTGCGCTTCTCTCCATTCCAATTTCTTTTACACAATCTATTTTATTCTTCAAATGTGTTTTTTTTGCAAAAATTTTAAAATTAACCACTAATATAAGACATCGGATCTACGTAAGCACCATTCAATCGCACACCAAAATGGAGATGATTTCCTGTACTTCTCCCGGTAGTTCCCACAGCTCCAATCTGTTGTCCTCTGGTAACATAATCACCTTTGGAAACATACATTGCAGATGCATGCATATAAATAGTATATAAGCTGTCTCCGTGATCAATCATTACATAGTTGCCCATGCTGGAAGAATACCCTGCGGCAATTACCTGTCCATCATATGCTGCAAGAATCGGCGATCCTCCCGGTGCTGCCAGGTCGACACCATTATGAAATTTTTCCACACCTAATGTTGGATGCATTCGCCAGCCGTAATAATCGGAAATTCTCGTATAAGACGGTGCCGGCCATGCAAAGACACCTCCATCATACTGAATTCTTGTTGCATCCGCCAATGCTGCCCTGTCTGCAGCAACCTGTGCTTCCAGTGCTTCAATAATCTCATTCTGAGCTGCCAGTTCTTCATCATATTCCCTGGCTGCGTCCTCCTGCGTCTGAATGCTGCTTTCATAAGCAAGAATCTGCGTCTCTTTTTCAGCAATCAGTGCATTCACATTTTCCTGTTCCTCTTGTGCTGCTACCTTTGCCTCTTCCAAAACTTCCTGCTCTGCTTCCAGTTCCTCCTGACACACTCTGGTATATTCAACTGTAAGTCGGTATTGTTCTAACATTCTTCTGTCATAAGCGGATAACTGCTCAATATAATCTGCTTTGTTTAACATTTCTGCAAATGTTCCGGATTCTAACAGCATCTCCAGATAAAGGTTATCACCTTTCTCATACATGAAACGGATTCTTTCTTTCATCGCCTCATACTGATCATTTGCAGTCTGCTCCGCCAGTGCCAGTTCCTGTTTGGTATTCTCTATCTCAGCCTCTTTATCTGCAATCATCTCATTCAAAGAATCAATATTGGACTGAATTTCAGCTACTTCTGCATCCAATTCAAAAACATAGGAAGAGATCTCCTGTTTCTGTGATTCCAATCCATTGATGACATTTTCCAGATTCGTTTTTCCCTCTAATAAGGCCTCTTTTTGCTGCTCTAGTTGTTCCAGTGCATCTTCTTTCTCATCAATGCTCTCCTGAAGTCTCTCGATATCTACATCTGACTCATCTGCTTTACTTACAGAACTGTCAAATAATACGATAAAACCGGTGAGCCATACGCATATTAGTATTTTAATAAACTTTTTCAAATCTTGCCCCTATCCGAGCCCTGCTCTGCATTCATCACAGCTAAACTCTAAGATGTCTCTTCACAGTTGCATAACTTCCGATAAATCCAATTCCAATCCCCAGTCCCAGCGATACCGGAAACAGGTAATGAAAAATATCGCCTACCGGAAGGAACGTCAATAACGATGAAAGTATTGCAAAGCGATTCGTAATATATACAATCGCTCTATTATAGATAAAGTAAATAATTACAAGAGGAAACATAGAACCAATTGCTCCAATCAGAATACCCTCAATGATGAAAGGAGCTCTGACAAAGAAATCCGTGGCGCCAACATACTTCATAATTGCAATTTCTTCCTTACGCACCGAAATACCAATCATTACGGTATTGGAAATCAGGAATACAGAAACTGCAAGCAAAATGCCTATAATTCCGATAGAAACATATGCAATCAATGAATTAATACCGCTTAGGGTGTTGGCAGTCACTTCGGATTTGTTAACGGTTCTCACACCGTCAATCGACTCCAGATAGGCAACCAGTTCTGCCTGTCGGGATACATCATTCATATAGATTTCATAGTTCTCAGAATTCTCCAAAGGATTCTCTGTAAATCCATCTACATAATCTCCAAGATATTCCGCACTAAAGCTTTCCCATGCAGCCTCTGCCGAAACAAAGTCCGCTCTTGAAACAGCCGTATGACTTGTTATCTTCTCACCAATCTCAGCAATTCTCTCATCAGAAATCCCTTCATCAAAGAAAACGGTTACAGACACGCCTTCTTCTGCCGTCTTCACCATATATTGAAAATTCATAATAACCGAATAGCAAAGACCAAACAGAAACAAACACGCTCCTATTGTTGCGATTGATGCAAGCGAAAACCATTTATTTTTAAACGTATTCTTAATGCCCTGTTGCAAGACATAAAATAGTGTACTAATCTTCATCAATATAACCACCTTTTTCCTCGTCACTTACAACGATTCCCTTTTTAATCGTAATAACACGTTTTTGCATATCATTCACTATTTTTTCATTATGCGTTACTACAATAACCGTTGTTCCGCTTTTATTAATCTGTTCCAACAGATTCATAATCTCCATAGTATTCTTGGGATCGAGATTACCGGTAGGTTCATCTGCCAATAAAATAGGCGGTTTATTCACCAGTGCTCTTGCAAGTGCCACACGCTGTTGCTCTCCTCCTGATAGTTCTGCCGGTATTGCTTTGTATTTACCTGCCAATCCGACTGTCGCTAACATATTCGGGACATTTCTCTTCATTTCTCTGGCCGGCACCTGAATAATTCGCTGCGCAAATGCAACATTTTCGTACACATTTCTGTCCATCAGAAGTCGGAAATCCTGAAACACAACTCCCATGCTTCTTCTCAGCTTCGGGATCTTATATCTGCGTAATTTATCTACCTGAAATCCATTGACCATTATCCTGCCGGATGACGGAGTTAATTCATGAAGCAATAACTTAATCAAGGTAGATTTGCCTGATCCGCTGTCACCAACAATAAAAACAAACTCTCCTTTATTAATATGAATACTGACATTATTCAATGCCGGCACTCCCTTAATATAGGATTTGCTGACACCATCCATGGAAATAATCAGGTCTTCTGATTTTCGTCTCTTTTTCTTTGTCTGTGACGAGTGAGAAGGATGCTGCTCTACCTGTTTCTTTTCCTTAGTCAAGACCTGGCTCTTTGTTCTTTCATTTGAAGTCTGTTGTGTGGAAGGATCTCGTATCACCTTCTTCACGCGCTTTTCTGCCTTTTCTATTTCCTTTTCCTGGCGTCTGTTTTCTTTTGACTGTGACAGAACATCTCCGATATTATCCTTGGTCATTACTTCTGCTACCACTTCCTCAAAAGTATCACCGACAATATCTTCTTCTACTGCCTCTTCAATGTCAAATCCATCTTCTTCCTGTTCCTTAGCAGAAATCTTTGCCTGTAGCTGTGCAATGACTTCTCTGACTTCTTCTGTATCTTCGATCAATTCTTTTCTGCTCACTTTTTTCCATGCCTTTCCAAAGATGCAGGACACATCAATTAAAATTCTTGTGCTTCCATATACTTCATATATTTTACTACCATCAATGCAATCTTAAATGTAATTGCGTCTTCAAAAACCCGAAGATCTAAGTTCGTACTCTTTTGTAATTTATCCAGACGATATACCAACGTGTTTCTATGGATAAAAAGTTGTCTGGATGTTTCTGATACGTTCAGGCTGTTCTCAAAGAACTTGTTGATTGTGGATAGTGTCTCCTCATCAAAATCGTCCGGATTCTTTCCTGAGAAAATCTCTTTGATAAACATTTTACAAAGCGGAATTGGAAGCTGATAAATCAACCGTCCGATTCCCAATTTGCTGTACGGAATAACATCCTTTTCTGCAAAGAAAATCTTACCGACGTCCAGTGCCATCTTAGCTTCTTTATAGGAACGGCTGACTTCCTTAATCTCATTTACCGGTGTACCAAATGCAATTCTTACCCCTTCCAAGCCTTCTTTACACAAATGAGCAACAATTGCCTTTGCCGATTTATCAATTTCCTTAGTACTCTGTTCATCCGGAAGTTCTTTTACAATAATTACATTACTCTCATCGACTGCCGTAACAATCTCTTTGGTTCCGCTTAATCCCAGGCAATCCTTAATCAGCTCCATTGCATTGTTCTCTTTTGCAGAGGTTGTCTCAACAATCATTACAACCCTCTTTAAATCAATCTGCAGATGTAACTTTTTTGCTCGGCTGTATATATCCACAAGTAATAGGTTATCCAATAACAGATTTTTGATAAAATTATCCTTATCGAATCTTTCTTTATAAGCAACCAGAAGATTCTGCAACTGAAATGCCGCCATCTTTCCAACAAGATATACATTTTCGCTTGCTCCGCTGGCAATCAGTATGTACTCCAGCTGCTGCTCATCAAAAATTTTGAAGAACTGACAATTCTGGATTTCCTGGCTATCTGCCGGTGATTTTACAAAATCCACTACCGCCGATTCAAAATTTTTCTTCTCCGTCATAGTAGCAACAACAATCTTGCCTTCCGTATCCGTTACGCAAAGCTCCACGTGTGCAATTCCCATCATTCCATCAATGGTACTTTGTAGTATCTGATTCGATATCATATGTTTCTCCTTCTCTATATACAAAATTGCCAATACATCATTTGTATAATTTTGTAGTTTTTCTATACCCTTTCAACATTTTAAAACAATTACACAAAAAATTCCAGTAAACATGTGCAAATAATTATACATTTTTTCTAAAAACTTTATAAATGAAGAATCTGGTATCTTCGTCAACTTTCACATATAACCCTTTTATAGGCCTTTTTTGTAAAAATGCACAAAAAAAGACGAAGGTTTTATAGTTTTCGTCTTTTTACACTCAGGCTGTTCCCTTGCAGTAATCCAAGCCATACCTTGGTATTGATCATATTCTGGCAGTCCATCATAATCTCTCCCTGAATCTTCCATGGAAGCTCTGCAATAATTACATCCGGAACCATATCATTAATTTCGTTAAATAATTTATCACGTTCTTCTGTATCAGCAAAAACATATTCCTTTTGAATATTTAGCTTCTCCTGCTGAGAGACCAGATAATGATGGAGATTGCTTAAGGAATCTTCCGAGTCTGCTACAATCATAATTGTGCTTTTCATTGCAACCAGATAACGTAAATACAGCATCATAAAATCATCTGTCTTCATGTTTTTGTTCCTTTTTAAATGGAACAGAGAACGATAGGACAGCAATAAGTCATTTTCTTCACAGATGCAAAGATTCATGTTTTCCAGCCATTCCTTCTGTTTCTGTATATTTACATCATCTTCTGTGATCTGATGTGACATACAAAGGATCAAATGGACTCCTGTTTGGTTCAAAAACTCCTTGGCCTGTTTTAACGAATCCTTTAGTGAGTAATTTTTAATTGATAAACCTTGAAACTCTATTCTATTCATGCTTTCTATTTTATCAAAAATGCATAAATAATTCAACACAATATGCTTTAGCATTGACATTTTTGTCAAAACGAGAGATAATAGAATTCAACCATTATTTTGAAAGGAGGCTTACTCATGAACATAGCCGGAATTTCTTCTAATATTGCAGCATCCTCTGTTAATATGGCACAGGCTTCAGTTATGAACAAAGTCGGTACAGCAATGTTGGACAAAACATTAGATATGCAAAAGACTACCGCATCCGGGATTGTCGATATGATGAATGCCTCTTTGATGGAATTATCTGTCAATCCAGGTGTTGGATCTAATTTTGATGCCAGAGTCTAGAACATATTTTATTTCATAACCACGTTCCCATTATCAGATTAAATACCTTTATAGCAAATAAGAAATACACATGCCAGCATTGCGCATATAAGCGCCAATGACCAGACTCTTCCATGTGCTTTTTTCGTTGTGTAAAAACAGCTTTCAATGCGCCCTCTCCATACTCCCTTTTTGCAATCCAGTTTAAGATTGCAATCGCAATTGCTGTCGTAAATAGTGCAACGAATCCAAGAACACACGCTGTATTGATTATCATTCCTGTTGTAACTTCCTGCACAGTTTTTGCTGCATCAGGTGCTATCCCAGGTTCCAGGCCAGTCAGCAATGTACTTCCACCATTAATTGTCATATGTCCTATTACAGAAGGCCATACACTACCGGTTGCTTCCCGTAATAACGCAAAAAAAATGCCCAATGCAAAGGCATAAATCATCTGGTTCACATTCATGTGAAAGAGTCCAAACAATAATGAAGTCAGAATGATTGCCTGAAATGCCGACCCGTTTTTACGAAATCCACGATAAAGAATACCCCGAAACGCAAATTCTTCACAAACAGGTGCAATCACTGCAATAAACAGAGCTGTTACCCAAAATGGCAGCCCATCCATGGATTCAAAAATTACCTGAGCTGCATTATCTGTAAAAAATAATGAAACCGCGTTGAGCGTAGCAACCAACGGTGCAAGCATCATTGCATAAAAGGCACTTAAGAAAACTGTTCCCATACGAATCTTGTGTATCCCAAATGTATTAACGATCTTCTCTTTTGATAACAAGTATAGAATGAAGCACGGAATAACGATTATCATTTCGCTGATGATCAGAATCCCCATTGTATCAATCCACACATGGACTTCCTGTATTGAAAGTAACAGGGATGCCCCCACATTCAATACAACCATTAGGAAGAATATCCAGCCCGATTTCTTTGAATCCACTAATCTTCCTCCGCCTTCTTAATCCTGCCGTCTATGATTACAATTTTCTTTTCTTTATATAAGTGACCAATGGCGCGTTTAAATTCATTTTTACTCATACCGGTCTCTCTGTTAATCACTTCCGGTGAAGCTTTTTCCGTAAACGGGAGAACTCCTTGATAACTATCAAGCAGTGTCAGAATCTTTTCCATATCCGGGTACATTTGAACATATGATTTTTCACGAATACTGAGATTCATTTTTCCGTCTTCTCTAATCTTCGTCACACGTCCGTGAATTCGATCTCCGATTCTTAAATTGCCAAAAAGTTCATTCATTGGAATAATCGCAGAGTAAATCTCATCTACTGCCACAAACATGCCAAAATTATCACTGTCCTCATATAAGATACCATCAACTTCATCACCTACTGAATATGGACTATCCGTTTTCAAATAGCGATATACATTCATTGTAGCCGCAAGTCTTGCACTCTTATCCAGATAAAGAGCCACCAGAACCTCATCGCCTTCCTCTACTTTTCTTGTCTGCTGACGGAATGGAAGGAACAAATCCTTCTCAAGCCCCCAATCCAGGAACGCTCCCATCTTATTAACCTGCGAAACTCTAAGAACAGCCATTTGTCCCAGCGTAAGCTTGGGGGTATTGGTCGTTGCAATCAGTCTGTCCTTTGAATCTTTATATAAGAAAACCTCAATATGGCTTTTGCATTCAGCCCCTTCCGGTACTTGTTTTCCCGGCAACAGGACTCTCTCTTCCATGTCATTGCCACTCGGATCAATTAAATACACTCCGAATTCCACAGTTTTTACTATTTCCAGTTCCTGCATTTCTCCAACTCTTAACATAATCGATCCTCATCTTGGTTTATAATTATAAAAAAAAGACTTCTTACTCAGAAGTCCGAACAGCGCTACCAGGATTCGAACCTGGAGATGACGGAGTCAGAGTCCGTTGCCTTACCGTTTGGCGATAGCGCTATCTGCGTTGTCAATCACGCTTGCATTAGCCATTATATAACAAAGAGGATATGAATGCAAGCACTTTTTTATTTTTTTGATTTAGTCAGATCAGCCAACTTATCAACGTATCATCCATGGCTTAATTAAATCCAATTTTACAAAAATATCGTCCGCATAAATTGTGCGGACGATATCTATTTGTAATAGGTAATAGAGGACTATCAGTACCTGCAGTCATTCTATACTTCAAAGAGCATATCTGCATAGGTTGGATATGGCCACATTTTTTTGTCAACCAGCATCTCTAACTGATCTGCCGGATCTCTAAGTGCCTGCATATCAATCATGACAGTGTCTTTATAATAGAATGCGCGTTTTTTCTCATCAGCGATTGTCATTGCCTTAGCAGCATCCTTCTCTAATTTGGCCAAAGCTTCCTGCATTTCTTCCAAAAGAGCAGTCGTTTTCTTCAGTAAATCGCTCTGCACTTTGGTGCTTGCACCAGCTTGTTTTACTGCCAGTACGGTATCTGCCAATACCCCTGTATAAGAAATAACGGAAGGAATAATCTGTTTGCTTGCCATATCGATCATTGTCAAAGCTTCAATGTTAATTGATTTAGCATATGTTTCATAGAGGATCTCTGCACGAGACTCCAGCTCTGCTTTTGTAAAAATGCCAAATTTCTCAAACATCTTAATGGATTTCTTTGTTGTAAGGGTTTCTACTGCTTCAACCATAGATTTGATATTAGGCAGACCTCTCTTGGCAGCCTCTTCCACCCACTCATCTGAATATCCATTACCATTAAAGATAATTCTCTGGTGCTCTGTCATATACTCTTTAATTAAATCATGAACTGCAAGATCAAAATCTTTGGCTTTTTCCAACTTATCTGCCGCTTCGCAGAAAGCTTCTGCAATAATCGCATTTAAGGTCGTATTCGGGCTTGCAATTGAATCTGCAGAACCAACCATACGGAATTCAAATTTGTTACCGGTAAAGGCAAACGGTGAAGTACGGTTACGGTCTGTTGCATCCTTATCCAAATCTGGCAAGGTGGAAACGCCGGTTAATAACTTGCCACCCTTTTTAGATTTCTTGGCAACTCCGGTTGTAACCAGCTGTTTTACAACGTCTTCCAACTGATCTCCAAGGAAAATCGACACAATTGCCGGCGGTGCTTCATTTGCTCCCAAACGGTGATCATTACCAACATCCGATGCACTCTGTCTTAAAAGATCTGCGTGTGTATCTACTGCTTTCATAATACATGCAAGCACAAGTAAAAACTGAATATTTTCACTCGGTGTAACTCCCGGATCCAGTAAGTTCACGCCATTATCAGTACATAAAGACCAGTTGTCATGCTTACCTGAACCATTCACTCCTGCAAATGGTTTCTCATGTAAGAGACAAGTCAATCCGTGACGTCCTGCCACTTTCTTCATCGTCTCCATAACCAGCTGATTATGATCTACTGCAATATTGCCGGTCTCATAAATCGGAGCAAGCTCATGCTGAGCCGGTGCTACCTCATTATGCTGTGTTTTAGCCGTAACGCCTAATTTCCACAGATCAACATTCAAATCTTTCATGAATGCACCAATTCGCTCACGAATAACGCCAAAATAGTGATCTTCCATCTCCTGTCCCTTTGGTGCCGGTCCGCCAAATAAGGTTCTTCCAGCAAAGATTAGGTCAGGTCTCTGTAAATACTTCTCACGATCCACAAGGAAGTATTCCTGCTCTGCACCAACAGAAGGGCTCACCTTAGTAGCCTGCGTATTACCGAAAAGTTTAACAATTCTCAATCCCTGTTCACTAATCGCTTCCATAGAACGAAGCAATGGTGTTTTCTTATCCAGAGCTTCTCCTGTATAGGAACAAAATGCAGTCGGAATACAAAGAATATTTCCGGTTGCACTTTCCTTTAGGAATGCCGGAGATGTAATATCCCATGCAGTATATCCTCTCGCTTCAAAAGTTACACGTAAGCCTCCGGAAGGAAATGAGGATGCATC
Organism: Bacillota bacterium; assembly: GCA_029558315.1. Classification (GTDB taxonomy): domain Bacteria; phylum Bacillota; class Clostridia; order Lachnospirales; family Lachnospiraceae; genus NK4A136. The sequence goes on along the minus strand of JAKQFQ010000511.1, from coordinate 19,395 downwards.
CGGCTCGCCCTTGATCAACTCTTTGCCACAGAACTCCATCAGCATCTTGCCATCCTCATCCGGATGCGTAACAAAGGAATCATGCTTTTCAGCTGTAATTCCAGTCAATGGTTGGAACCAATGAGTATAGTGTGTAGCACCATTCTCAACTGCCCAGTCTTTCATTGCCTTGGCTACTACGTCCGCATATGCTCTCGGAAGTTCGCCACCTTCGTCCATAATCCGTCTGACTTCCTTAAATACAGCTCTTGGTAAACGTTCCTTCATCTTACCGATCGTAAATACATTCTTGCCAAATACTTCTTCCACATTTACTGCATCACTCATATTTTATACTTCCTTTCCATAGTGTAAGCCTATTACAGATAAAAAAAGTGCTCCAAAATAAACCTTTTGGAACACCTGCGTTCAAATAAACCTATTAAAGGGCCCTATCTCTAGATGACTATAAGATACCCCTTTTCTTTCCAAAAAGCAATATATAATTTTAAATAATTTTAAATTTTATTCATTTATTTCATTTTTCACTCTCAAAATATCATAAAATTCAACCTGCTTATCCAGCTTCAGCCAGATCATCTGTCTGGAATGTGGACAGGATTCCACTGCATTGCCTTCCTCATCAAACATTGAACAAACTGTTGTGCTGATATTCTGTCCATCCGGCTTCATAATCTCGATAAGATCACCGACCATGAATTTATTCTTCTGTTCGATTCTTGCCTGCCCGTCACTTCTTACTTCCTCGATCATTCCGAGATAAACATACTCACTAACATAGGTATTATTATCATAGATCTGATTGTTCTCATTGGGCTTACCAAAATAGAAGCCTGTTGAAAACTGACGATAAGTACATTTTGCAATCTCCTGACCAAACCACTCTAAATGCTCCTTATAACATTCCTGTGATTCAAAATAGGAATCAATTGCTTTACGATAGGTTCTCGCTACCGTAGCGACATAAAGTGCAGTCTTCATCCTGCCTTCAATCTTAAAGCTGTCTATTCCGGCATCAATCAACTCCGGGATATGTTCTACCATACACAGATCCTTGGAATTAAAGATATATGTTCCTCGTTCATTCTCATATACCGGAAGATATTCACCAGGTCGTTTTTCCTCCATAACTGCATATTTCCATCTGCAGGGATGCGTACATGCTCCCTGATTGGCATCTCTTCCTGTTAAATAATTGGATAGCAGACACCTGCCGGAATAAGATATACACATTGCTCCATGAACAAAACTCTCGATTTCCATCTCTTCTGGAATATGCTGACGTATTGTCTTTATTTCCTCCAAGGAGAGTTCTCTTGCAGAGACAACTCTTTTTGCACCAAGTCTCCACCAGAATAAATAGGTCTCATAATTTGTATTATTGGCCTGCGTTGATATATGGATTTCTATCTCAGGGCAAATGTCCAGCGCAATCGTAAAGAGTCCTGGATCACTGATAATCAGCGCATCCGGTCCGACTTTTTTTAGTGTCTGAAAATATGTTCTTGCCTCCTCAATATCCTGATTATGAGCAAGAATATTCGCCGTAACATAGACTTTCACGCCTCTCTCATGTGCAAATGCAATTCCTGCCTTCATATCATCTTTGGAAAAATTCTTAGCTTTCGCTCGAAGGCTAAATGCTTCACCTCCGATATATACTGCATCCGCACCATAAATCACAGCCGTTCTAAGAACTTCCAGACTACTTGCCGGTATCAGCAATTCCGGTTTATCTCGTTTCATCCTATTGTATCCTTTCCTTGAATACGATCATCGTTTTACGCTTAATGCCACACCATCTCCGATATTTAGTATCACTGTTTCAAATTCTTCACTGTTCTTCAGTGTATAAAGATATTCTCGCATTCTGCCATGGATTGTTCGATTTCTTCTCGTTACTGCATAACGCGATTCACACACATCGCCCTCCTGAAGGACATTATCCGTCACCAGAATTCCACCTTTGGATAAAAGTCTTGTAACTTTAGGCAAAAAATGAAGATATTGTCCTTTGGCCGCATCCATAAAAATAAAGGGATAGCTTCCCGTAAGCTGATCCAGAATCTCATCTGCATCACCGGCTAAGAGTTCAATGTCATTTTCCGCTCCGGCTTTCTTAAAATTCTCTCTTGCAATCGGTATTCGCTTTTCATATTTTTCGATTGTTGTAATATGACAATGGTGTTGAGCGGCCTCCCACATAAGCAACGCTGAATAGCCCGTTGCCGTACCCACTTCCAGGGCAGAATCCGGATGGTACGAAGCAATCAGAAATCTCATCAACCCCTGCATTTCTTTTCTGATGATTGGCACCGAGTCTGCTTTTGCTTCCCGTTCCAGTTGTGTTAGAAACGGTGCCCCATCTCGGTCTAACGAGTTAATAAATGATACCATTCTTTCGTCTGTAATCACTCTGTTTCCTCGCCTTCCGTAACGTTTTGTGTTGTTTCCCCTTCATTGTCTGAAACTGTATTTTCTGAGATAACATCTCCGGCTGCTGAATTTCCATTTGGTTCATCATCAATCTGTTCTTCGTCTTCGGCGACTGTCGCCATAATTGACATCATTTCCTCAGGAGTCATTGCGGTACTCAATTCATAGATTCCCGGTTGAAGCTTTTTGTGATAGAACGAAAAGAATTCCTGCAGATAGAATAAATAAGCGCTGCGAACCAATCCTTTTTCTTCAAGGATCTCACCAATTTCCATTACTGATTTACCCTCAACGATTGCAACTGACATTGTCAGCCCCGGAGCGGGAGACATCGATTCTTCTGCAAAAATTCGAAAACCGAAATCATATGCTTTAATAGCGCCCTTATAGACAAGCATCATAATGACAACAATTAAAGACAAGGTAATAAGAACCTTCAGAATAGCAAACACCACTTTTTTAATATTCATAATCTTCTCCACATAATCAGCAACCTTTGTTGCTTTCTTTATTCAAAATTAAGGCTATCCACAACACGAGCTGTAACTTCCTGAAGCATTCTGCATAAGTCCAGTTCTGCTTCCAGGAATTCACATACTTTGGGTTGTTCCACAAAATCTGCATACTCCGCTTCAAATGCTTCAATACGTTCCTGAAGATGCTCATCGTCCTCTGCATTCTGAATCTCATAGCTTCTGATTCGGTACTCATCCACCTGTTTCTTTAACTCAGGTTCACCTTTCAGTATTGTCCTTTGCATATCATATTGTCGATATACCTTGGATTGTTTGACTGCCTCAATCAGAGACTGTACTTCATCATCGATTTCGTTCATGCATTCACAGCCCTTTCTCTTGTCGTATTCTTACTCTACTTCCATAATAACCGGCAGAATCATCGGACGGCGTTTTGTTACCTTCCATACATATTCTCCGACAGAATCCTTAATACTATTCTTAATCTTGCCCCAGTCCTTTATCTCTCTGTTCTGACAATTAAAACTGGTATCCTCTGCGATTCTTCGAATATCATCAATCAGCTGATCAGACTCCTTCACATAGACAAAGCCTCTGGTAACAATATCAGGACCTGCAAGTAACTGGTTATCGTGACTGCTCATTGCCATCAGTACCAAAATGATACCATCGTCTGCAAGACGCTGACGGTCTCTCAAAACAACGCTTCCAACGTCACCAACGCCAAGCCCATCGACAAATACGGTACCAAAAGGAACCTTACCGTCAATCTTGGCCTTCTTCTTTTCAATTTTTAAGACATCTCCACTACGCATAATGAAAATGTTCTTTTTATTTATTCCAAGTTGTTCCGCAATTTTTGCCTGTGCCATCAGATGTTTGTATTCTCCATGAACAGGTATTGCATACTTAGGCTGTGTTAGCGAGTAGATCAGCTTAATCTCTTCCTGACAGGCATGTCCGGAAACATGTGTGTCCTGAAAAATGACATCTGCTCCTTTTTGTAAGAGTTCATTGATTATCTTTGTAACTGCCTTCTCGTTACCGGGAATAGGATGTGATGAAAAAATAATGGTATCTTTCGGGCCAATATTTACCTTCTTATGCGTCGCATTTGCCATACGACTAAGAGCTGCAAGTCGCTCTCCCTGACTACCAGTTGTAATAATAATCGTCTTCTCATCAGGATAATTCTTTAATTCATCCACATCGATCAATGTATTCTTTGGTACACTCAGACACTCCAGTTCAATTGCAGTCTCAATGATATTTACCATACTTCTGCCTTCAATGACAACTTTTCTGCCATAGCGGTATGCCGAGTTGATAATCTGTTGCACACGGTCTACATTTGAGGCAAATGTGGCTACAATGATTCTTGTTTTCTGATGCTCCTCAAAAATACTGTCGAAGGTACGTCCAACAGTTTTTTCAGACGGGGTAAACCCCGGTCTTTCTGCATTTGTAGAATCGCACAGCAATGCAAGTACGCCTTTCTTACCAAGTTCTGCAAATCTCTGCAAATCAATGGCATCGCCAAAGATCGGTGTATAATCCACCTTAAAATCTCCGGTGTGAACAATAATTCCCTGTGGGGTATAGATTGCAAGTGCAGCTGCATCTACAATACTATGATTCGTCTTGATATACTCTACGTGAAAAGCGCCCAATGTGATCGTTTGTCCAAACTTAATCACCTTTCTGGTTACCTGCTTATCTAATCCATGCTCTGCAAGCTTATGCTCAATAATTCCCATCGTCAGTTTGGTCGCATAAATCGGTGCATTTATCTTTTTCAGTACATAGGGCAAGGCTCCAATATGATCCTCATGACCATGCGTTATTACAAAGCCCTTAATCTTATCAATATTTTCTTCAAGATATGTTACATCCGGTATAACCAGATCAATTCCTAACATATCATCTTCCGGGAATCCCAAACCACAATCCACAATCATAATACTGTCTTCATACTCAAATGCTGTGATATTGATTCCAATCTGTTCCAAACCACCTAATGGAATAATTTTTAATACTGATGCTTCAGCGTTTTCATTTTTCTTCAAATCTACCTCCATGCTGCGACTTAATCTAGGCGCAAAAATCTACAGGTATGTGCGCAGTGCCAACCTGTATATCCTTCTTTCTGCTTTAATTGTTCTCTTCTTCTGTGTCTTCTTTTGTCAGGCTGATATCATCAAGCAAATTCTCAAAAATGGAGGCTACTGCGTCGAGTTCCGCATCGTCGCTGACGATTTCAAACACAGCATCCTGTTCTTCCTTTTTTGATAAATCCTTAAGTATCAATGCAGTTCCAGACTCATCCTCTGTATCCGTTACTAAATAGTAATCGATCCCTCCGACGGTTGTCTGCTCCAAGACATAGAATTCAACTTTTGGCTCACCTTCTGGTGAAAATTGTATTTTCTCCAACTTACTTTTCCTCATTCTTCTTATAATCAAGATAACCTTGCAGTATAAATACTGCTGCTATCTTATCTACCTGTCCCTTGCGGTCTTCTCTTCTTATTCCGACTTCCATCATGTAACGATCAGCTGCTACCGTTGTCAGTCTTTCATCCCATAGTGTAACAGGAAGACCTGTTCTTCTTTCCAGCATTTCCATAAATTCTTTGGTCTTTTCAACTCGTTCTCCATCGGTTCCGTTCATGTTCTTAGGATAACCAAGTACAATCTGTGTAACTTCATTTTCCGTAATCAGTGCTTCAATTCTGGCCAATGTCTGGCGCAATTTATCCGGTCTGTCTCTTCGAATAATTTCTTTACCCTGTGCTGTAATTAGAAGCGGATCGCTGATTGCAACTCCAACTGTTCTGCTTCCAAAATCCAATCCCATAATTCTCATGTAGTCTCTTGTCCTGCTTTCTCATCCCAATGATTGTTTTTAATATACTCCGTTAACATTTCCTCTACCAGTTCATCTCTCTCAGCTTTCATAATAATGCTTCTGGCATTCTTATGGCTCGTGATATAAGTAGGATCTCCGGACATGATATATCCGACAATCTGATTAACCGGATTATAACCTTTTTCTGTCAAAGCATCATATACTTCTTCCAGAATTTTCTTCACACTGTCTTCCGTTTCAATGTCTACACGAAAGAACTGTGTCTGATTAATATCTGCCATAGAATCTCACCTTCCTTTTCTCGTCGTTTTTAATTCTTTTTACCCTCTACCTTCTGGTCAGTCTCTCTGATAATGTATTTCGGTCGATTCTTTATCTCAAGATAAATCTGAGACATATACTGTCCTAATACCCCTATCATTAGTAACTGTACGCCACCAATAAACAGAATCAGGCATACCAAAGACGGATATCCGGATACAGCCTCCGCTGAAATAATCTGCTTAATAATAACATAAATTGCATACACCGCTGCTGCAATACAGCATAACACACCCGTCAAGGAAGATATCGCCAGCGGAACAGTGGAAAAGGCAATAATCCCCTTCAATGCATAGGTAAATGCAGACCAGAACGGTAATTTTGTTTTACCGGCACTTCTCTCTACATTTTCAAAGGAAATCCATTTCGTCTTAAAACCAACCCAGCCAAAGATTCCTTTGGAGAAACGTTCATTCTCCTCCAGAGAAAGGACTGCATCTACCATACTGCGACGCATCAGTCTAAAATCTCTTGCACCGCTCTTCATATTAGCAGATGAGATTTTTCCAATCATTGCGTAAAATACATTGGCCATCACAGAACGGAACCACGGTTCTCCCTTACGGTCTTTCCGATAGGTTGCTGCACAATCATATCCCTCCTTTGTTACCGCTTCATACATCTGCGGTAATAACGTGGGTGGATCCTGTAAATCTGCATCCATAATCGCTGCATAGTCACCTTTGGACGCTTTAAGTCCTGCATACATGGAAGCTTCCTTCCCGAAATTACGTGAGAAAGAAATATATCTTACTCGGGAATCCTTTTCATGAAGTTCTCTCATCAGTTCCAATGTCCGATCCTCAGAACAATTGTCCACCATAATGAATTCAAACTCCACATAATTCATCTGTTCGCTGATTGCAACCAGTTCCGGATAAAGGAGCGGTATTGCTTCCTCCTCGTTGTAACAGGGAATTACCAATGAAATGAGTGCCATTTCTCTCCGCCTTTCCTTACTGTGTTTTTACATTTTTTAAAACATTGACTGAGAAATCAATGGTCGCCTGAATTCCAGCTTCCAGACCGGTTACAGGTTCCCAACCATACCGCTTTTTCGCATATGCATTGGATAACTGTGTGTACTTGTTCACTTCATTATCCAGAGCCTTCTCGGCAATTGGAAAAGCACCTTTATATAAATCGGGATATCTGTTCCAGTAGTTCTTGGATTCCACATATTCAAAAGCAATCTCTTCCTTACCCATCAAACGTCTGACTGTTTCTGCAAGTTCATTAATCGAAATCGTTGTATTGGTTGAAACATTAACGACATCGAAGCCTTCCCCCTTCTGAACAAGTTCCGCCAGATTAATCAGGTCTTCAACGAACACAAAGTCTCTTCTCTGTGTCCCTGTGGAATGTAGCACCGGAGTGCGACCATAGTATAATTCCCGGATAAGATACCCCACTACCGGTGGCTGTGTCCGCAGGCAATCCAGATGAGGACCATATACATTGGCAAATCTCATACAGGTAATATTCATACCATAAACATCTGCATAGGATTGGCAATATCTTTCTGCCGTATATTTGGTATTCGGATAGATCAGGCTTGGAGGAACAACATTGCCCTCTACGGAAGGGAAATCGGTGTTATTCTCATATACTGCTGATGTGCTGGCAAAAATAAATTTCTTAATTCCATATGTTCTGGCCGCTTCTAATAGAATGACCGTTCCCATGGTATTTACTTCCACTGCTTCTGCCGGATTCATCTGGCAGTCCGGCAACGGAGTGATTCCGGCAATATGATACACATAATCAAAATGTTTATTCTCAAAGAGCCAGTTCATCAGCTTCTTATTACGAATATCATCACGGATAATTTCTTCTGTAAACACATGCTCTTCAAAAATCAGATTATCCTCTGAACCATACGAAAAATTGTCAACCAATGTCAGTTCATGACCTTTTTTCCATAAATGATAAGCCAGCTGCGATCCAATAAAGCCGGCAGCACCTGTAATCAGTATTTTACTCATACTATTCATACCCTTCTTTCAATCTACACTAGTCCTGAAAAATAATTCGACTTCCCTGCGGGTCTATCTCAAAAGGAACTTCCCGATATTCTGCCATCGTCTCACGAACCGCGCTCTGTTTGTCCTTTGGAACATATAGCAGCATAAAGCCTCCGCCACCAGCACCCAGAATCTTACCGCCGATTGCTCCACCTGCTCTGGCTTTCTCATACATATCGTCAATCATTGGATTGGAGACTCCACCGGCAAATTTCTTTTTAATCTGCCAGGTACGATCCAATTCTGTTCCAATCAGATCAAGAGATCCCTTTGCAAGTGCTTCATACACCCGGTCAACTGTTTCCACCAGATTGTCAAGCATCGCCCGTTTTTCCTCAATTGTATCTGACTGTTCACTAAGAATTTTCCTGGAATCTCTGGTATTACCCGTAAAGAACATCATCATTCTTCCAAGCAGTTCTTCACGCACCCTGCTCTCCATAATCACCGGAGCTACCCCTACGGTTCCGTCATTACAGAAACGATATCTGTTTAACCCGCCATAAGCAACAGCAAATTGATCCTGAATTCCAATTCTTTGTCCAAGACACTCAATCTCAATATGACAGGCTTCCCGTGCAAGCGCTTCCGGAGATACATACTCTCCTTTATAGGCATGAAGAGCATTTAACACACCAACCGCTAATGCGCTTGAGGATGCAAGTCCAACACCGGCTCCACTCAGAGGGATGTCTGCCATGTAAATCACTTCAATTCCCTTGTCAATACCGGTCATCTTCAGGGCTTCCCGAATAATATTGTGTTTCACCTCATCCACATGATTCACAAGTTCGTTGCCATTATAAACGACACGAATCATATCATCAAATTTGCGATTCACAGTGATGTATACGTGCATGTTCAGTGCCGCACTCAGAACACTTCCATACCCTATAGAACTGTTCTCATAGTAGTCTTTGAAATCGCTCCCGCCCCCAAAAAAAGAAGCACGTAGCGGTGTCTTTGATATAATCATTTTTTCCCTCTGTCTTTCTCCTATCCCACATTCTATTGCGCTTTAGCAAGATAGTTCTCCACTGCAGCTTGTAGTGAATACTCTTCTGTAATCTGTATTCCTCGAACACCGGCTGCTTTTGCTGCCTGCATATCTCTGTCATCATCGCCAAACATCACACATTTGGTTAAATTGATGGAATAGTCCTTCTGTGCCATGTAAAACATTCCCGGCTTTGGCTTCCTGCAGGAGCAGCCCTCTTCCCAGTTATGTGCACAGTAATAAATTGCATCAATTCCAGCTCCTGCTTCTTCCAGCTCACTCTGCATTTTGCTGTGGACTGCTGCAAGATCTTCTTCTGTCATTGCACCTCTGGCAATTCCGGCCTGATTGCTGATTAAAATTGTAAAATAACCAGCCTTTTTCAGCTTTTTGATTGCCTCTTTTGCTCCCGGCAACCAGACAAATTCTTCCGGGCTCTTGATGTATTGAGCCTTCGGTGCTCTTTCATTCATGGTTCCGTCACGATCAAGAAACACATATTTCTTGTCTGATAAAAATTCTTTGGTAAGTTCAATTCTCTCAAATGAGCCAACAGAATAATATCTGTGATGAGTCACAGTAGCATAAAGCTTCTGCATATCCACCAGCTTAGGATATACCACCGCTTCAAAATTCTCATTGTTCTCACTCATGAGTGAAAGAACCTTCTTAGATACAATTGCGTATCCTATATCTACACCGGATAAATCCGGTTGTTTTCTCTTTTTATCATATATTTCTACAATTCCCTGTTCGCCAATTTTAAGATTATTCTTGGTATAACCATCTTCATTGGCATATGCGGAAAATTGAATCCAGGCTTCATTCTCATAATATTCAGAAACCAGACGTGAAAAATCTATCGGGCAATAATTATCACAATACATCATCAGAAACTGATCCTGTAAAAGATTCTGTGCCGACTTCAGTCGAAACTGCGTATCATATTCAACCGGTGTCACACAATAAGTAATCTTCACACCATATCTGCTGCCATCTCCCAGATAATCCATGATTTTCTCCGGAAGGTATCCAAGCAACAGTATAATATCGCTAATTCCAAACTCTTTGATCTGTACTATAAGGTATTCAATAAATGGTTTATCATTAAATGGATACATTGGTTTGGGATTGGTTAAGGTAAATGGTTTCAACCGTTCTCCAAGACCACCTGCAAATATAACCGCCTGTTCAATTGGCTTGTACTTCATACATTCCATTATTATACTCCCTTTTCTATTGTTATTCAATTACCGGCTTTACTTCCCAGCATATATTCGTTCTCCAGAATTCCCGAAATAAATGCAGTAACGATCTGATTGCTCATGTTTTCGTCAGAAAACTGCACCTTTGGTATCACAACTCTGACATACTCTTTTGTATATCCCACCCAGTATTCCGTACTATTTATTTCCTTGCATTCCTCCAACAGAACTTCACACGTCTTTGCGATATAGTATCGTCGAAAATCAGCAGACATTTGTTTCTCCAGTGTAAGGTACACCTCACTTCTGCTTGCTTTTACCGCTTCAGTCAGCTGATCTTTGCGTGCAGCTGCCGGCGTATTTCTCCTCTTGGAATATTTGAAAATATGCATTTCATAAAAGGATACCTTTTTTAGAAATTCTTCTGTTTCCATAAATTCTTCCTCTGTCTCGCCAGGAAAGCCGGTAATGACATCGGTAGTAATTGCAGGATGTGTAAAATATTTACGAAGAATTAATGTTTTTTCATAGAATTCCTCTGCCGTATATCTGCGATTCATTCTCTGCAGGACTGCATCACAACCACTCTGAAGTGATAGGTGAAAATGTGGGCACAGTTTCTTGATTTCACTTAGCTGCAATGCAAATTCATCTGTGATTATTCTTGGTTCTAATGAACCCAAACGAATTCTTGCAACTCCTGCAATACGGTCGATTGACTGCAATAATTGAAGTAAATATTGGTCATAGAAACAATTGGCACTGACCGTTTGTCCCGGATTCTCAAAATCTGAACCATAGGAGCTGATATGAATACCGGTAATAACAAATTCTCGATATCCATTCTCTGACAACGTTTGAATCTCTGTAATGATATTCTCCTGCGTTCTGCTTCTGACACGACCTCTTGCATAAGGAATAATGCAATATGTGCAGAATTGATTGCATCCATCCTGTATTTTAATATACGCTCTGGTATGCTCCGCCGTGGTATGGTGCAATTGCAGTTCTTCGTACTCATTCGTCTTGTTAATGTCTATCACGGATGTATTTCGCATCGTCTTATCCGGTGTCTTCTCTTGTCTGAGCTTTAGATACTCCGACAAAATTGTAACGATTTCTTTCTTTTTATTGTTACCAATACAAAGATCAATACCTGCATCTGAAAGTGTGCCTTCCAAATCAGTCTGAACGTAACAGCCTACCGCAATAACGATTCCATCAGGATTTCTTTTCTTCGCACGATGCAACATCTGACGGCTTTTTCGATCTGCAATATTGGTCACAGTACAGGTATTGATAATATATACATCAGCCAGTTCCTCAAAGGATACTATTTCATACCCATTATCTCGAAGCAACTGTTCCATAGCATCCATTTCATATGCATTTACTTTACACCCCAGATTATGCAGTGCTGCTCTTTTCATAATCAAATATTCCTTCCACTACGACTTGCCCCCCCTGTGACATTTCTAATTGACTTATTTTCTCTCTTGCTCTAATATAAAACTAGAAGATTAAAGGAGGTATTTTTTCTAATGAAGACAGTACAGATTTCACTTAATTCAATTGATAAGGTTAAATCATTCGTTAACGAAATCACAAAATATGATTATGATTTTGATCTCATTTCCGGAAGATATGTCATTGACGCAAAGTCGATTATGGGTATCTTTAGTTTGGATTTATCCAAACCGATCGAATTAAATATTCATGTTGAAGAAGAAGCTGACACCAATGCAATTCTCAACATTTTACAGCCTTACATCGTTGGTTAAACTCATTGATCGGGCATCAGCTACAATTATTCTGTAAAAAGTCAAAGCAGGAATTTCCCATGCAGGAGTTCCTGCTTTTTATTTATCTTTTCTGTCCAACTATAATTCAATGATCTCGCGTTGTTCTATTGCCGTCTTAAACAGAGCTTCAATCTCTTCAGAAAGATTCAGCTCATGCTTCTTAATAATTCCAAGATTAGGCTTGGTTACAGGATGCTTCGCTACCCATATCGTACAGCAGTCTTCAAACGGAAGAATTGAAGTTTCAAATGCGCCAATCTTTTCGGAAATTTCAACAATTTCCTGTTTATCAAACCCAATTAACGGACGATATACCGGCAATGAACATACCTCATTCGTCACAAGCAGACTCTGCATGGTCTGTGATGCGACCTGTCCAATAGATTCTCCTGTAACAAGACCAATACAACCATTTTCAATCGCAATGGCTTCCGCTATTCTCATCATATATCGTCTCATGATAATTGTTAATTCATCATGAGGACATTTGTCATAGATATACTTTTGGATATCGGTAAAGTTCACAACATGCAGTCTGATATTTCCGGCGTATTGAGAGACAATTTCAGCCAGATCCACTACCTTTTGCTTGGCACGTTCACTGGTATAAGGCGGTGCATGAAAGTAGACCGCATCCAGAACAACGCCTCTCTTGGATATCATATAACCGGCAACCGGAGAATCAATTCCACCCGAAAGAAGCAGCATTGCCTTGCCGCCGGTTCCAATTGGCATTCCGCCTGCACCTTTTATGCTCATGGAATAGACATAGATTTTCTCTCTGATTTCAATATTTAACATCATCTCAGGATGATGGACATCGACCTTCATATCAGAAAATGTATTTAGTAGTGCCTCTCCCATCAAAGCATTAATCTGCATCGATTCAAATGGATAATTCTTTCTGGCACGTCTGGCATTGACTTTAAAGGTTAAATGCTTGTCCTGATAGGTCTGATCCAGGTAATGAATCACGTCCTTCTTAAGCTGTTCAAATCCTTCATCTTCCAATACAACCACCGGGCAGATTGCAGTAATTCCAAACACTTTGGTCAGTGCTTCCACTGTTTCCTCATAATCGAAATCGCCTTCCGTCTCGACATGAATTCTTCCCTGTGTTTTAAAAACATGAAAAGAACCATCCACTTTTCTCAATGCGCGATTAATCTGACGAACCAGGGCATCCTCAAAAAGATAACGGTTCTTTCCTTTTATTGCGATTTCTGCATATTTTATTAAAAAAGCCTGAAACATAATAATTGCCTCTTTCTTATAGTCTATCTTTGACTCTTATACATTCGATTCTTTATTTCACTGTATTGCTGCTGACTAATTGGCACGATTTCCTGATTCTTCATCGTCGCCTGATATCTCTCTATCGTCTGCACTTCGTCCAAATTCACAATATAGGAACGATGGCAACGGAAGAAACGTTTCTCAGGTAATAATTTTTCCACATCGGAAATCTTCATATGTGAAACCATATGGCGATATTTTAATACAAGCTCCACATCTCTTGCATCACTCTCGATATAGATAATATCCTTGAAACTCACATTAAATACCTTTCCCTCTGAAGAAATAGAAATACCTTCTTTATTCTGGTTTTTCTCATAGGAAAGTAAAAGAGCCTCGCGTAACTTTTCAATATCAACTGGCTTCTGGAGATATCGTAATGCCTGTACCCGATAACCTTCTAATGCATATTCCGCCGTTGTGGAAATAAAGATAATATCAAGCTGTTCCCCGAGTGTTCGCAGCTTCTCTGCTGCCTCTATTCCATTCATTCCTGTGGCAAGAATATCTGAAAGTAATACATCAAATGGTTGAACCGTCGACGCCAAAGCTTCTGTCATCTCATTCATATCAACAAAAGTCTTAATTTCATATGCGATTCCCTCTTCCTGTAATACTTTTTGAGTCAAAATGGTATTCAGTTTTAAGGATGTTGCTTCATCATCACATATTGCTATTCTGAACATAACTACCCCCGGTTGCTCACATTTTCCTGCATAACCCTTCCGCTTTCTGTGCAGGTGCAAAAAGCCATATATAATTAAGTATAACATATTTCGACACATATTTCCAAAAATATCTTTCTTGCTATAACGAAGGAATATTCCCAAAGAAAATCCTCTTTAACATTTTCAATATCGTTGTGTACTCTTCCACCATTTCGCTATGATGATCCCAAATAAATGTAATATCTCCTCGTTTGCCCGCCCTTTCCAAAGTATAGGCTTTATCTGCTACATCCAAAGCACCAATGGTCTTACTTGCTCCTTTGATTGAATGTGCAGTAATTGCGTAATTCTCAAGATCTTCTTTTTCAAAATAGTCATTAAGGACATTGGCAAGATTGGAGGAAGCATAGGTCTGTAATAATTCAAAATACGCACTCTTGCTTCCGGCGCAATTCTTGATTCCAGACTCTACATCAATACCGTCGAGCTGGTCAAGCAATTCTTCAATCGGTAACCGATCCCATCTGATATTTGCTTCTTTCCTTTCAATCTCTTCGAGACTTGTACCTACCGTAAACTGCTTCTTATGTGGCAGCCATCTCCTCAGAATGTCACTTAACTGCTCTACACGTATCGGTTTAGGCAGATAATCATTCATTCCGGCATCCAAAAACTGCTGCTCAACGCCTTTTATTGCATTCGCTGTCAGGGCTACAATCGGTACCGTTTTCGCATAATCGCCATTTAACTTACGGATTACTTTGGTTGCTTCAACACCATCCATGTAAGGCATCATATGATCCATAAAAATGATATCATAGGAGACTAGATGCTTCTGCACTCTGTCCACCGCTTCCTGCCCGCTCTCTGCCAAAGAAGCTTCAAATCCGAACAATTTCATCAGTTCTCTGGCTACCTGACGATTCACTTTATTGTCATCAACAATCAGGACCTTGGCCCTGGGCGCCGTAAACGTTATACGATAACTCTCCTTGGTAAAATGTATCTCTTCCTGCTTATTAACATAGTTACAGGGTCTTGGATCATAGATCTTCTGCGGCAATACAACACGGAATGTACTTCCTTCTTTCAGTTTGGACTCAACGCTGATATCACCGCCCATGATATCAATCAGCTTCTTACAAATTGCAAGTCCCAGTCCGGTGCCTTCCACATTACGATTCTTTCTGGTATCAATCTGTCCAAATGCAGTAAATAATTTCGACAGATTCTCTTGTGAGATTCCGATTCCGGTATCTATTACATCAATCATCAGGTCGCCTTGCATATCATCTTTTTCCATCCATTTAATATTTAAAGTAATGGAACCCTGATTTGTAAATTTCACAGCATTATTCAGAAGGTTAATCAAAATCTGTCTTATTCGTGTTTCATCACCCTTCATTTCCCGCGGAATATTGGCATCAATCTCTAACTGTAACTTGATATGCTTATCCTTTAACCGAAACTCTATTATAGTAATTACATCCTGAACCATATCATTAAATTCATATGGCTCCTCCACAACATCCATCTTACCGGAATCAACCTTTGAGAAGTCCAGAATCTCATTAATGATAGAAAGCAGATTTTCTGAAGATCGCTTTATTGTTGCTATGTATTCCTTTTCCTCTCTGCCAAAATCTTTCTCTTCCAAAAGCTCCGCCATACCATAAATTGCATTCATCGGAGTTCTGATTTCGTGACTCATATTGGCAAGGAAGTTGGACTTGGCCTCTAATGCTTCCCTCGCCACTTCATTCTTCTCTTCCATTTCTTTCTTATAATTCTCTACACTGAAAATAATGAAAAGCATCGCAACGCAGGCAAAAGCATACATCATAATATAGGTAACATAAAGGCTTGTATCAAAAAACTTGTTGATTATATCAATTTGAAAGCATCCCATTAGAACAAGAATCAGAATCGTTACAACAAAGTATTCTGACAGAATCCTAGGACGAATAAAAAGTGCCATCGTAACGCCCATGGCTAGAAACATAAATACCAGGGTACCCTGGGTGCTTAACGCATAGCTCATATAGTAAAATGTTGAAATACCTGATATGTAAAGGCAACGGATTACCACTTCTTCACGATTGATATTCAATGCAATCAGTGAAACGATAAAGACCGGCAGCATACCAAGTGCTACCATTCCCGCTACCTCCAGACCATATTCAGAAATTGCATATACAGTCTGTAAAAGTACAGCACATAAGAATTCTATGATAAATATTTTGACATTAACCCGGAAAGGAAGCATCCTTTTATCTCCTTGTGTATTTCCTTAATATTGGAAGCAATTCTTCGATTGCCTTGAGTGTATAGGTAAGTTCTTTCTTCGTTGTAAAAACAGACATACTAAATCGAAGGGTTGCATCCAGATACTCTTTTTCCATGCCGATTGCCATCAGTGTCGCAGATGCAGTGTGTTTATTCGCCGCACAAGCACTGCCTGCAGATACATAGATTCCGCGTTCTTCCAATGCATGAAGAAGTACTTCTGCGCGCACACCTTTTACAGATGCGCTGATAATATGCGGTGCTCCTCCCTGTTCTCTTGCCCCATTGATTCTAACTCCGTCAAGAGCTTCTAAGCCTTGTGTAAAATACTGTTTTAATGCATACATTCGTGCCACTTCCTGATCCAGGTCTGCATATATTTCTTCCACTGCTTTGGCCATTCCTGCAATTCCCGGGACATTTTCGGTACCAGAACGCATTCCCTCCTGCTGTCCGCCTCCGTATACAATTGGTGATAATTTGATTTTCTCATTGGCATACAGGAATCCAACGCCTTTTGGTCCATGAATCTTATGACCACTTACTGACATCAAATCTATTCCCATTTTTCTAGGATAAATATGGAATTTGCCATATCCTTGTACCGCATCGACATGAAAAACTGCCGTTGGTCTAATTGACTTGATTAATGCACCGGCTTCTGCAATCGGCTGTATTGTTCCGATTTCATTATTCGTATGCATAATTGAAACCAGTGTTGTATCCGGTGTCAATTGTCTCTCCAGTTCCTCTAGCGAGATTTTGCCCTGCCTGTCTACAGAAAGGTAGCTTACACGAAATCCAATCGATTCCAAATAATTCATGGTTCTCAGAATAGCCGGATGTTCAATCTTCGTCGTAATCAAATGTTTGCCGTTTCTCTGATTCGCCAGGGCTGTTCCGATCAGTGCAAGATTATCGCTTTCCGTTCCACCTGAAGTAAAAATAATTTCGCTTCTTCCTTTATTCTCTTTTGTAAAAACCTTCAGATTCTTTGCAATTGTTTCTCTCGCATAACGAAGATAACGTTCTGCATCAACCCCCTTCATATGCATACTGGAGGGATTACCGTAATCCTTCAGATAAATTCCGTTCATCATTTGTACAACACTATCGAGACATTTCGTCGTTGCTGAATTATCTAAATATACTTCCATCATTTCGCTCCGTTTATCTTTATAAGAACATATTCTGCTCTTTGTTTACTATATGTCTTCGCACTCCAATTGGTACATCAGAATTGACAATACTGTCATTCCTGCGGTTTCTGTGCGAAGAATTCTTTTGCCCAATGAAATTGGAGTAATCCCGGCAGTTTTCGCTGCTGCAATCTCATTTTCATCAAAGCCGCCTTCCGATCCAATGAAAATACCAACTGTGATTGGCTGACTGCTTTGGTTGTGAACCAGTTGCTTAACAGCATCAATGAATTGCCTTGTATCCTGCATTCCTTCAGCCATCTCATATGGAATCGCCTTTGCATGAAACAGCTTTGCCTTTTCAATCGCTTCTTTCATTGTAAGAATATTGCTGATCTTTGGTATGATTGCACGTTTACTCTGTTTGGCTGCAGATTCACTAATCGCCTGCCACCGTGTTATTTTTGAAGCAGCCTTCTTCTCATCTAATTTCACAACACAGCGCCTGGTTGCAACCGGTACAATCTCATATACTCCCAGTTCTACTGCTTTTTGGATAATCAACTCCATTTTATCTGCTTTAGGCAGCCCCTGGAACAGGGTAATCCGCGCCGGCAGCTCCACACCATCTTCCTTTACAAACATTAGTTTACAGACAATTTCATCCTCTAATATTTTTTGTATAATGCATCGATATTCATTATTGTCTTCTCCATTGCTGCTTACAGAAATGACTTCTCCGGTATGCATACGTAAGACATTTTTGATATGATTAACATCAACTCCAACGATTCTTATCTCATGCACACTTATTTGAGAAGGCTCAACAAAAAAATGCTGCATATCAAGGTATTCCTGCCTTTCTCTTTCCTATTTCTCTTTTCTTGCTGTTACGCTGACCCATTCTCCCTGATGCGTTACCTCCAGAACTTTCAGTCCAGCATCTTCGATTGCCTTCACAACGACCTGTTCCTTATCATCAATTATTCCTGATGTGATATAGATACCACCATCTTTCATCTGATGTGTAATTACAGGTGTCAAGGGAAGTAATACTTCCGCCAAAATATTGGCTACAACAATATCATATTTCCCATATCCTACCTGGTTTTGAATCTCAGTATCTGAAATAATGTTTCCTATCAGTAGTTGAAATTTCTCTTGATCAATGTGATTGGACTTCATATTATCTTCTACTGCTGCAATTGCACAAGGATCTAAATCTGTTCCTGTAGCATGCTTTGCGCCAAACATAATTGCCAAGATAGCCAAAATACCGCTTCCGGTTCCAACATCAAGGATTTCCGTATTCGAAGTCACATATTTCTTTAGTTGCTTAATACAGAGCTGCGTGGTCTCATGCATTCCGGTTCCAAATGCTGTACCCGGATCAATATGAAGAATCATTTTATCTTGATCTTCTTCCTTAATTTCTTCCCATGATGGTATAACAAGAAGATCATCCACATAGAACTGATGAAAAAACTCTTTCCAATTATTGATCCAATCAATGTCTTCTGTTTCAGAAACACTGACACTTCCTTCCCCTATATTCATAAATTGCTTTACTTCTTTTAGTTTCTCTTCAATAGAAGCTGTCGTTTTCCTTATGGTTTCTTCCCGGTTTTCATTTTCCTGTTCTTCAACAAAAAAACTCAGATAAGCAACTCCGTCATTTTCCGGTTCATCCGGCATAATATCTACAAACATCTGCTCCTTCTCCCAAGCGGAGAGCGGAACTTTATCTTCTATTTGCGCACCTTCCAGGCCGATTTCGTATAAAGCAGAAATGATGATATCCTCTGCCTCTGCAATAGTCTTTAGTCTGAATTTAATCCACTTCATAAGTAATCTCCCATCCCTAATATGCTTTCAC
>JAKQFQ010000375.1 GCA_029558315.1 Bacillota bacterium | reverse complement strand
AATGGGATTTTCGTTGGTGCCTTTATTCTTTAGTAAATAGATATACCCGTGTAAGGGGCCATTGTTCCACTGCCCATTAGCGTCATAGGCATTATCCCAGCCATATTCCCCCCAGAAACCTATTCCAACGATCAGATCATTGACGCCATTACTGTCATAATCAACAACTTTCCATTGATTTGCCCTGATGTTCCCCTCTGCAGGATGAATCTCTTTGGCAGTAGGCGCTGGAAAATCCACTGGTTTCTTAAAAACTGAATTCTTAAAATCAGGGTACCATTTGCCTGGAGTGGTAATCACGGGTTTCCCTCCAATGTAAGATATACTTACATTGTTTTCTGCTTTTCCTAATCTTACTGCTGGCTTATATACGGGCAGATGGGTTTTATCGTCAGTCACTCCGGAATTTTCAAAGAAATAAACGCCACTGTATGGCACGTCAGTGCATATCACCACCAAATCCGTCAGTCCGTTATCATTGTAATCCATAGGCAAAGGCCATGCCCATAATCCTACTCCTAAATCCACTATCAACTCAGGATTATTGTAGGCCAGCCTTTCCAGATTCTGAGATAGAACGGCGATAACGGGAGATACTATCAGAATGAGGGTAACGATTAGTTTAGACACTCCTTTTTTCATATAAATTATAGGATTGGTTTTTAATGTCGCAATTTATAGAAATAATAATCCAGCCTCGGGAAATCTCAGCTGGATTATTATTTATCCAGTGTAATGAAATTATTGATGGTCCATACTTGTTCTATTTCCACTCAGTGTGCTGCTCCAGATTCTTGGCATTATCAATAGCACTTTGAGGAATTGGCCAGACATAATGCTTCTGTGGATCGAAAGTCCGCGTATGAATCACCCTAAGAGGCAACAATCCGGGGATTTCAAAACTAACCACCTCCTTATTAAGTACTTCTTCGGCAGTCTTCCAGCGCAGAATATCAAAATACCTTAATCCTTCACCAGCCAATTCCACTCTGCGTTCATTCCGGATGGCCGCTCTCAACTTTTCTTTGTTGTTGTACTTAGCTCTGTCAATTTTCGGCATACCGGCCCTCTCCCTGATCTGATCAAGAACCTCATAAATGCTCTCTTCCGGGCCTGTTGCTTCGTTTTTCGCTTCTGCATACATTAACAA
>JAKQFQ010000346.1 GCA_029558315.1 Bacillota bacterium | reverse complement strand
AAACACAGGGACTTGATTGGACAAGCAGTTGAATATGCTGCTGGTGTTTCGAAGTTTACTACTGATGAGCTAAATAGTATTTATAATAATTACACTGCGGATTCAGCAAATACTTTACAAAGCTTGCTTGCTCAATACCATGGGGATATATCGAAAATAAACAAACATCAGAAGATAGTACTTGTAGCTCAGAATTCTACAAAAAATGAAGGCTCTTTTTTAAGGCTGAAAGCGCTATGTGGTTACTTAAGATCACTAGATATAGATATTAATATTCTTGAGATGAAATGGTATTCAAACAATGCCAATGCTCAAAAACCAGGTAAGGGGATATAGTGGAATTTGAGTTCATATGGGATATAAATCCGCTGGAGGTCTTACATAAGACCGGAAATAAGAAAAGTAGCCATCTTATTTCTGAAGATGAGTTTCTTTTTGATAAAACGGATAAGGCAATAGAGATTTATAATGCGTTGCTAGACAAGATGAATGCTACAAATATAATAAAATATAAACAGAGACCTAATAGCCAGTGGATTACTTTCTATGGAAAAAGCAAAGCTTTCATGGTTGTAATTTTACAAGATGAATTTATAAAGGTCAGACTAAGATTTAATGAAGACTATCAATGTGTCAAGTTAGAAAAGTTGGGGTTAAATACTGATAAGCTCACAAAGCAGGATGGATTCCTCTATCAAGGTACCATTAATGAATCAGAGCAATTAAACGATATAATTCAATGTATAGTTGATAGCTATGAGTATAACACGATACAATAATTTGCAGGAGGTCAGACTATGTCAAACATAGTACTTGACGGAATAATGGGCTTGTGTGTTGCCGACGCCTTGGGGGTGCCGGTTGAATTCACGGGCAGGGAAGTACTGAGAAAAAGTCCTGTAACCGGTATGCGCTCTTTTGGTACCTATAATCAGCCTGCCGGTACATGGTCGGATGATACCAGCATGACTCTCTGCCTGACAGACAGCCTTTCCAAAGGACTTGACTATAATGATATTATGAAAAGGTTTATAATGTGGTTTAAGGAAGGGAAATATACACCCCACGGAGAAGTGTTTGATGTAGGTAATGCAACACGTAAAGCACTCAAGAGGTTTCTATCGGGATCAACACCCTTAGAATGCGGAGGGCTTAGCGACCATGACAACGGCAATGGGTCACTTATGAGAATACTTCCGACGGTATATTATCTCCGAGCCAATTACGACACTGAAATAACTGAAAATGAAGAAGCAATGGAAATAATACATAATGTATCGGCTCTTACACATGCACATAAGCGGAGCCTTATTGCATGCGGCATATATTGCTCTGTTGCAGCTACGTTAATAGGAAGCATGGAACTTTCAACGGCAGTAAGCCTCGGAATCAATAAAGCGGTTGAATTCTACAGAAAGTATGAAGAGTATAGTGATGAACTGAGTCATTATAAAAGGCTAAATAATGAGTCTTTCGCCTCTGTTCCCGTAGAGGAAATAAAAAGCAGCGGCTATGTGGTGGATACCCTTGAAGCCGCTGTCTGGTGTCTGTTAAACTCAAATAACTACAAGGAATGTGTCCTTATGGCAGTCAACCTTGGGGAAGATACGGATACTGTGGCAGCAGTTGCCGGAGGGCTTGCAGGGCTGTACTATGGTTATGACAGCATTCCGCAGGAATGGCTGTCAGTGATAGTGAGGCGGGATTTTGTTGAAGGCATCTGCAGCAAGCTGAATGAAGTGGTAAGCCTAAAGGAGGAAACAAAATGAGATACACAGTGGATGAAGCAGTATTTGAAACAAATCCGGAAATAAAGTTCGGAATTCTGATTGGAAGCAATATAAAGAATTCGGGGACTTCCGCGGAAGATGAAAAAAGATTAAGGGAAGCAGAAGAGAATATGAGAAAAACCGTTAAGGCGGAAGAGATCAGGGCACTGCCTAATGTTGCCCTGTACAGGGAGGTTATGGCCAAAGCCGGTATAAACCCCAATAAATTTCTGCCTTCTGTTGAGGCTATGTTCAAGAGAATTCTCAAAGGAGGGGCACTGCCCAAAATTAATGCCCTGGTTGACTTGT
>JAKQFQ010000331.1 GCA_029558315.1 Bacillota bacterium | reverse complement strand
TGCTTTATATGCTATACCCAATTTTAGCTATTCAGTACAGGATACAATGACTGTTCATTACTATTGGCTCTTGTTATAGAGGGAACTATTTAAAGAAAAGCCTGTAAAATCAATATTTTTTGGCTTGACAATATAGGAAGGGCTGATTATTAAAGATTTATATTGTCTGCGTAAAAATATAAAAACCTACTTGATTATTATGATTATAGGCGTTGTTATAGCGATTTTGTTTCTCCTGAGTGCCAAATACGGAAATCTCGCGACACAAATAGAAGAGATGCGCATGAAGGGCGATACCGGGGAAGCACAGATGCTGGGCGGATATTTTACGGGTATCATCTATGTTGTTTTACTCATTCCGATTATGGCGTGCGGAGAAGTGGTGAGTTGTTTTGAAGCGGACCAAAAGGCTTCGTTTGAGAAATTTCTGTTTGCAATGCCGCTGAGTAATTTAAAAATTGTCGGCAGCAGATACCTTTCCGCAATTTTGTTTGCGGGATGCGGATTTGCGGTATCCATACTGTGCGGTCTGTGTATCAGTCTTGTACCAGGAATCCTTGAGATGGCGAATGTTTTTCGTATCAGCGGATTTGCAGCGATGTTCATTTTATGTGCAATTTCCATTTATATGAATCTGATGTATTGCTTTGGTGCAGACAAATCGCAGCAGATTTTAAGTGCACTCATTTTTACACCATTTTCAGTGTTTATTATCTGGCAAGGCTATCTGTTGATTCGTCAGGGTGAGGAAGCCGGTGCAAAGTATATTCAAAAGCTTGGTGAAATAATTAAGAATATCGTACTGCATCATGCGGGGACAACAATGCTTGTCATGACAATCTGTATGGCGATTTCTTTTGGCCTTAGCGTTTTGTATCTGAAGAGAAGAGGAGGTATGCGATAAATGGTTGGATTAATGTATAAGGATTTTGTTGCCATCGGCGGAAAGTATCTTGTTTGTGCGATGACGGCGTTCCTGGTTATTATGACGGCGTGCAGCTTTCTTTTTACAAACCCGACAACCGCGTTGGTGCTTGCGTTAATTGCATTAACCTTTGTGTCTATCTTGATTATATGGCCGATTGTAATTACCGAGGCACGTATCCTTGGGCATGATGCAAAAAAGAAACAGAATTTCACTTACAGTCTTCCGACCGGAAAGAAAAAGTTTGTTGCGGCAAAGTACCTTTTTTTTCTGATTATGGAATATGGAATCCTGTCTTATACGATCTTATTGATGCAGCTTGCACAGATAAACGCCCAAGCAGTGGGAACAGAAGACTTAAGTTCCAAAATGACTGCGGTGTCCTCGTTTTTACCCCTGTTCATCGGGATATATCTTCTGAACTTTGCACTGGAGACGCCGTTTTTTCTTGTTTTGGGATATAAAACGGGAACGAGTGTCAAAACCGTGCTGCTTGTTGCAGCAATGTTTGCACTTGTAGTTTTTATGCTGTTCGGAGATGCTTCAGTCCTTAATCAATTTGATTTGTACGAATTCACACAATATCTAAAAGATCATCCGGTCGTGGCAATTCTGCTGGAAGCTGTGGCACCTGTGGTGTCGGGTGGACTGTACTATCTGTCTTATCGCGTGACAGCCTATTTGGTACAAAGGAGGGAGATGCGGGATGAATAAAAAAGAAACAAAAAAGCGTCTGCTCATTTTTCTAATCTTTAGTTTTGCGCTGGTTTGGATACCGACGATTCTTTACATTGCCTTTGGTGGACAATATGCAGACGAGGACGGCATCCTGTTACCGGCAATAAATTACATTCTGATGTGTTCTATGCTTTGCCCGACGATTGCGATGGTTTTGACAAGAAAAATCACCAAAGAAGGATTTGCGATAACGGGCAAGGGCTCGATGCTGCTTGGGATGGATTTTAAAAATAAAAAATGGATTTGGTTTCTCGTGGCATTGCTGCTTCCGGTTGCGTATCGGGAAAGCGGTTATGCGTTATGGTTTGCATTTTCTCCACAGTGTTTTGACACCTCACTTTTTGCTAAGAGCAATCTGCCGATTTATGCGGCGGCATTCGTGCCGATTCTTTGCATCGTATCCTCGATTATAGGTTCCTTTGGCGGACTAGGAGAAGAAGCAGGCTGGCGAGGCTACATGATGCCAAAGCTTGAGGAGTTATTCGGCATTCGCCGGGCGGTCATAATCGGTGGTGTTATTTGGGGGGTATGGCATTATCCGGCACTGTACCTGGGACATAATTTCGGAACAGACTATTGGGGTGCACCCTGGCTGGGATTCCTTTGCTTTACGATTATTACGATTGCATTGAATGCGATGTTAACCTTGGTTACCAAGAAGACAGATTCTATCTGGCCGGCGGCGTTTTTACATGCAGTCAATAATGCGGGAGCTTCGTCGCTTGGGGTGTTGTGTAATTTTGCGTTGGCAAAAGGAATCTTTGCACAGACAACCGTCTTCTCCACAATCACTTTTATACCGGCGTTGATCTTGGGAATCATAGCGATGGTGCTGTTGGAACGAGATGCGAGACATACCACTATTGAGTCGTGATGATTTTGCACTCAGCGGGAATTGGTTGGTGATTTTCCCTTGAAAAACAGAAGCTGATGTGTTATTCTTGCAACAGATTATAAAAAGGGAATGAGGTTCTCCCCAGGTAAGGTGCTTACCTAAACCGCTTATTAAAGCTGATGACTTCTGCGATAAATAAACGCAGATAGTGTCAGCTTTTTCTGCGTCAAAAGGAGATTTTTATGCTACTAAGTATATCATTAATTCTAATTGTCGGTATGTCTGTGGGATGGATATGCCAAAAAATCAAATTGCCAAGTTTGCTTGGAATGTTAGCTACAGGTACAGTTTTAGGACCATATATGCTCAACCTGCTGGACGACAGTATTCTTGGAGTATCCGCAGAGCTTCGCAAAATAGCACTAATCATTATTCTCACAAGAGCAGGTCTTGGACTGGATATGTCCGGGTTAAAAAAGCTTGGAAGACCTGCATTTCTTATGTGTTTTGTTCCGGCAACTTTTGAATTGATTGGTATGATTATATTGGCACCAAAATTGATGGGATTAACTGTATTAGAGTCAGCCATTATGGGGGCAGTAATTGTTGCGGTTTCACCGGCTGTAGTTGTACCCAGAATGGTCAAACTCATGGATGAAGGCTATGGTGTAAAAGAAGGAATACCACAGTTAATACTTGCCGGTGCATCGGTTGATGATGTGTATGTCATTGTTCTGTTTTCTACATTTGTTGGGATGATGCAGGGGGAAGGTGCTTCCATACTCAGCTTTGTAAATATTCCAATTTCTATATTTCTTGGAATGGCACTTGGACTATTACTTGGAGTATTATTATCATATTTCTTTAAGAGGGTACACATCAGAGATACGTCAAAGGTGCTTATCATTTTGAGCATTTCATTTTTACTTGTTGTGATTGAAGATAATCTGCCAACAGTATTTACGTTTTCAGCTTTGATCGCTATTATGTTTATTGGAATAGGATTGCAAAAAAAGAGAGAAGCAGTTGCCAAAAGACTTTCCGTAAAATATGGGAAGCTATGGGTTGCGGCTGAAGTATTTTTATTTGTGCTTGTCGGAGCGACTGTGAATATTGAATATCTTGGCAAAGTAGGAATCACGGCTCTAATTATTATTGCCGGTGCATTGGTATTTAGAGTGATAGGTGTGTGTGTTTGCCTAATAGGAACAGGTATTAAGAGAAAAGAAAGACTGTTTGCTATGTTGGCATACACACCAAAAGCAACCGTTCAGGCTGCAATTGGAGGAATCCCACTTGCTTTAGGCTTTCACTGTGGTGATACGGTACTTACGGTGGCAGTTCTGGCAATTGTGCTTACCGCTCCGCTTGGTGCATTTGCTATTGATTTTTCATATAAAAAGTTATTAAAGCAAGTGTAAAAAACTAATTAGACAGCCGTGTCCAATTTGAATATGTACGGCATTTCTCACTTTGTGTCGTTATAAAAAATATTGGAAGCTGTTAAACTTGGCTCGAAAGGAGAATTTGATATGAATCAAGTAAAAATAGGATTGTTTCTTAAGGAGTTACGAAACGAAAAAGGATTAACACAGGAACAGCTTGCAGAAAAGCTAAATGTATCAAACCGATCCGTATCCCGTTGGGAAACAGGAAGTACTTTGCCGGATATTAGTTTGCTAATAGCACTGGCAGATTATTATGAAGTAGACATTAAAGAATTACTTGAAGGAGAAAGGAAAAGTGAGATTATGAATGAGGAATTAAAAGAAACATTTAATAAAATTGCAGAGTATTCCGTAGAAAGAAGGAAGTCGCAGTTAGAAACATTTGGTGTTTTTACAGAAATATTGATTGCTATAGGTATCATTATATCAATAACCCTTGCTAAAATTGTTGCAGATAACACGACACAATTGATTGTGACATTAATCTGCGGTTGGTTCGTATGGGGGTATGGTATTGTACTTAGAATCAAAATAAGAAAAGAATTAAAAGAACTAAAAGAACTTATCAAAGAGTAAAGTGGACTGCGATACCATTTTGATACCTTATTCGTTATTTTTATAGAAAATGGTATCGCGATAAGAATATTGGGAAGACTTTTGTATTCTTATCTGATGAAAATAATACAATCATCGGCTACTATAATATTGGAACTGGTGATATGAAGTATAACAATTCTGGTATTAGTAAAAAGATGGGCGGCTCAATACATATCAATTGATTTGCACTGGATGAAAAATACCATAAAATATTGCAGGAAAAGACAGAAGAAATTGTATTGATATTCATAACTCACCAGTTGACATCACAACCCAAAAGTGCTATGTTAGCATAATAGATAATATAAAAAATGAGGAAAGAGAGGTAAATAAGATGACTGTGAATAATAGAATAAGTGCAACAGAATATTTTATGATTACCTCGGTGGCATGTTTATAGAAGGCAGTAACTTTGTCTAATAAAATATGCATTCTTTGTGATATGTAAGCCGTGGCAGTCTGTCGCGGTTTTTTTAACGTAATAGGATTAGGGTGTCAAAAGCCCACTTTAAAAAATGTGGTGTATATGTTGCACAAAGAATATATTCTTTGTGCAACATGCTGGAACTGAAACGATAAGTGGGCTTTTGACACCCTAATCCGTAATAGGAAAATGCAACGTACAGATTTCTGCGATTCAGACCCACATAAGAACCGAGGAAGAAAGGGAAGGATAACATTGAAAGAAATAATTATTAGAAAAGAAAGAAAAGACGATTATAAAGAAACGGAACTTATGGCGATGCGCGCATTTTGGAATCTACATGGACCAGGATGTAATGAGCATTATCTTGTACATTTACTTCGTGAGGCAGATTGTTATCTCCCGGAGATTAGTCGGGTAGCTGAATACGATGGGAAGATTGTTGGGACAATCATGTACTCGAAGGCGATTGTTCAAGACGAAGAAGTTAGGCATGAAGTAATCACCTTTGGCCCGCTTTGCGTTGATCCACTTGCACAGAACCTGGGAGTTGGTGGAAAATTATTAAAGGAGACAATGAAGTTGGCAAAGGAAGCCGGGTATCCCGGAATCTGCTTTTTTGGTGAACCAGATTATTATCCCAAACATGGATTTGTGACCTGCGATCATTTTGGAATTACTGATTGGAACGGCCGGAATTCGGATCCATTTATGGGCTGTGAGCTCCAAACAAATGCATTTGCCAATATAAAGGGGAGATTTTGTGAGGACGAGGTTTTTGAGAAATGTGATGATGAAGCAAAGCTTGAAGAATTCAGCCATGATTTCCCATACTATAAACCACTTAAATTATCCTGCCAATGGCTTCATGATAAACGACTGGGTAGAATTTGCGAAATACAGAAGAATTCCTATACCATTCAGTATTGGGAAGACGAGATACCGGCGAAGCTTTCAGGAACATTCTATGAGAAAGAGCTTGAAGTACCAGTGGTCGGCGATTATGTAACCTTTGATTATAACCCACAAGGCGAAAGCAGGATAGTGACCGTCTGCGAAAGGACTAGTGTTCTGAAAAGACCAGATCAGTCCGGTCATGCTATGCCATATGTTAAGACTATGAAGGAGCAGGTAATGATTGCGAACTTTGATTATGTATTCATTACCACATCCTTAAATGACAACTATAATGTGAATCGAATTGCGCGATATATCTCGATTACCTTACAGGGCAATGGAATTCCGATTATGATTTTAACCAAATCAGATTTGTGTGAAAATCCCGAAGTATATGTGAAGGAAATTGAACAATTATCGGATAAGGTTCGGGTTCATGCAGTATGTGTACTCGAAGGTGAAGGCTTAGATGCAATCAAACAGTATATGCAGCCAGGTAAGACTATAGCGCTTCTTGGCTCATCCGGCGTTGGTAAATCGACACTTTTAAATGCGATTGCAGGTGAAGAAATAATGAAAACAGGAACCATTCGTGAGGAAGATGGCAAAGGACGACATACGACCACATACCGCCATCTATTCACCTTTGCGAATGGCGTAACGATCATTGACACACCCGGTATGCGAGAACTTGGTATGTGTGATGTAAAAGCGGGTATCGAAGACACGTTTTCCGATGTGGCAGAACTTGTATGTAAGTGTAGATTCAGCGATTGCAGACATCAAAGTGAGCCAGGATGTGCAATCAAGCTGGCAATTGAGGAGGGAAGCCTCACAAGAGAGCGCTGGACTCTTTACCAGAACCTGCATAAAGAAAGCAAAAAAAGTGCAGATATGAAAGCATTTGGCAAACGTATCAGTAAGGTGAGAAGACAAATCAACAAAGGGAAATAAAGATTTACGCCCTTGTAACGCAATACGTATGCTCCATTGGTCCGGTGCCGTGGGTATTTGTGGTATCGATGCGGCTGGAGGTGAACCAGTGTGCCTGTCCATCTTCATAGAGAAGATCCGTCGCATCATTGACGAGATGACCAGATGACCACCCTTGACCAGAACCGCGACCTTTACCCTGGATGCGAGATAGTCAGAGCCAATCGTTTCCCAGACATGCATGGAGTCAAGGAGCGTACCGTCAAGGTCGAAGATGGCTCCTCGGAATCGACACCGCCTCACAGATTTTGCCTGCTGCCATATCGGACTGACCCACATGGATGCCGTCCGCATCGCATTTAACGGCGAGTTCCACATCATCATTAAGAGCTGCTTCCACCTGTTCTGCCAGCGACTGTCCATGGAGCCACGACCGGTCTGTTACAGCATAAAGTAGCATAATTTTATTCGCACATTTCATAAATCGCACCCCTTTGTAAGGTATCTCCGTCCAGTCGATAGACGGCGTCTATCAGATAATTTCGAAAGCTGGCATTGCCGTCAGCCGGCTTCATTCGTGCCTGTGCCTTTTTCCCACAGATTCCCATGGCGTACACCGCTGCAACCGTAGCGTCAAATGCCATCTCCACATTTGCAGTGACTGCACCGGTTCTCTTCGACAGACGTTTTGCAAATGCTACGGTATCTGCATCCACACCCTTAGTTGTTCCGATGCCAAGAGCAAGCGTCTTGATTTCAGAGACATTTCCCTTGATAATCTCCATTCATTAGTTAATTTGCTTGTTTCGTAAGTTCCTTACATTGCAGACGATTTTGTTTATCCTAGCTTGGACAACACAATCATTAGAAGTCCCTGTTCTACGCTGATTTTCACAGTGGGTTCCTTCCATTCGTTGCTCACTCCGATGGGGTAGGAGTTCACCATGTGGTAATGATCCAGCGGATACTTCGCCCCTTGGATGCTGACTCCTACGCACTCCTTGGAAAATGCAAATACCGATAATGAATAACCGGTGGCTGCATCTAAGCTGATAGAGGAATCTTTCACAAAATAGATGCGCTCCGAAGCTTCCACAATCTGAACCGTCGCGCCTTCCATTGTGGCAAATGCGGCACTCTGCAGATTGGCAAATGTGTGATCCAGCCGTAACCCAAGTGCACAGGTGATCGTAATATTCTTACAACCCTTTTGCAGTGCCTCGCGAATTGCATCCATCGTGTCCGTATCATCCTTCTCACAATTGAGCTTTCTCACCGGAATATCTTCCGGGAGCTTACCCTGATAAGAATCAAAGTCCCCAATTACCAGATCCGGAACAATTCCATCCATCCATGCATACTCATATCCATGATCGCACGCAATCACAAATGTTCCCTTTGCAGGCTTCCCAATCTTCGAATAAGCTCCGCCGGAAATAATCAAGCAATCCATTTTCCTCCATCCCTACAACCACGCCTGATGGCATATGGTCTTCCTTTCCTTATCTTCAACAAATTTCCAATAATTCATCAAAAAACGAGTATACCAAAAGGTGGCATACTCGCTAGAAATCAGTAGTTATCTCCCTCCGTTGGCATTATCCAAATCAGGTTATCCGGGTCGAAGGTCTACCTTCCTCTCAGCCTGTCGCACAAGCTCCCCACTGTGTTATAAAACAAGAATCATTAATCTCATTGTGAAAACAGGATAATTCACATTATCTTGCTTGTAAGACTAACACAGAATTATAATTCCTGCAACCATGAATTCAACTTTTCCATATGATGTATGAATTCAAATTCTCTGTATGATGTGTCAATAATTGTGCTATTTATCAATATAAATGTGTTTTCTTGCATAAAGTTACTCAAAATGTGGATATTTTTATGGGAAATTATTTTTCTGTATGCAATAAATCGTACCGATGCTATAATTGTTAGGAAAATGTTTGTAGCTTCCCGCAAATCGGTTGATAGCTTAGATAGGAGAAGAATTATGAAAAGAATAGTTACAATTCAAGATGTATCTTGTGTAGGTAAATGTTCCCTCACGGTAGCATTGCCAATCATTTCAGCAGCAGGTGTGGAGGCTGGAATCCTGCCGACGGCAGTATTATCCACGCATACAGCGTTTGATAAATTTACCTTCTGCGATCTGACCGATGAGATCACGCCAATCGCAGACACCTGGAAGGAATTGGAAATAGATTTTGATGCCATTTATACAGGTTATCTTGGATCTTTTGAGCAGCTGAGTCTGGTGAGCAGCTTTATGGATGATTTTAAAAAGGATGATACCGCCATCTTCATTGACCCGGTTATGGCTGATAACGGCGTGTTATACAAGGGATTTACGCAGGAATTCGCTGACAGCATGGCAGAGCTTTGCAGCAAAGCAGACCTGATTCTTCCGAATCTTACCGAGGCCTCCTTCATGCTTCACCTTCCATATCGTGAAGATTATGACGAAGCTTATATCAAAGAAGTGCTTGTAAAGCTTACCGACCTTGGCGCCAAATGTGCTGCAATCACCGGTGTCAGCTTCTCGGATGATAAGATAGGATTCTACTTATATGATGCAATCACCAAAGAATTTTTCAGCTATTTCAATGAGAAATTACCGGTGGCTTATCACGGAACCGGCGATGTCTTCGCCTCCAGTGCTCTTGGCGCATACATGCGTGGATTGAGCATGGCAGATTCCTTAATCTTAGCCGTTGACTATACCCTGGAAAGTATCAAGAAGACGATGGAAGATCCGAATCGTCGTTTCTATGGAGTGAATTTTGAGGAAGCGCTGCCGCTTCTCATTGAAAGATTAGCAAAATAAATCATTTGACAACTAGACATGAACAACTGAAATGAAAGCGAGGATGATGTATGGAAGCAAAGGCGTTAATAGAAGAAGGCAGCACCTGTCTTGGAATCGAGTTGGGTTCTACCAGAATCAAGGCCGTACTGACCGATGCAGCAGGCAATGAACTGGCATCAGGCGGATATGGCTGGGAGAATCACTATGACAACGGAATCTGGACCTATCCCCTTGATGAAGTGGAGAGAGGTGTACAGGGTTGTTATGCAGATTTGAAGAAAAATGTTTTAGACCGTTACGGTGTGAAGCTGACCAAGCTTGGTGCAGTCGGAATCTCCGCGATGATGCACGGATATCTTGTATTTGACAAGAACAATCAACAGTTGGCACAGTTTAGAACCTGGAGAAATACCATTACCAAGGAAGCGGCAGAGCAGTTGACTGCACA
This sequence comes from Bacillota bacterium, assembly GCA_029558315.1. Lineage (GTDB taxonomy): Bacteria > Bacillota > Clostridia > Lachnospirales > Lachnospiraceae > NK4A136. The sequence continues at coordinate 10,065 of JAKQFQ010000331.1, read as the reverse complement.
GTTTCAGTTTAATATTCCACAGCGTTGGAGCATTTCTCATCTCTATCAGGCTATCTTAAATGGGGAAGACCACGTAAGTCAGATTGATTTTATCACCACGCTTGCCGGGTACGTTCATTGGAAATTGACCGGAGAGAAGGTACTTGGTATCGGCGATGCATCCGGAATGTTCCCCATCGATCCAGCAACTCGTTATTATAACAGTAAAATGTTGCAGTCCATGGACGATTTACTGAAGAAGAATAAAATGCCATTTACCATGGAGGCCATTCTTCCGAAGGCATTGCTTGCCGGAGAGCATGCAGGTTCCATGACCAGGGAAGGTGCCGCATTCTTAGATGCTACAGGAGAGCTCGAAGCCGGATGTCCGTTGTGTCCGCCGGAAGGCGATGCCGGAACCGGAATGACCGCAACCAACTCCGTTGCAGTCAGAACGGGAAATGTATCTGCAGGAACCTCTGTATTTGCCATGATTGTATTGGAGAAACCGCTTTCTAAGGTATATCCGAAGATTGATATCGTAACCACACCGGACGGCGCAGAAGTTGCCATGGTGCATTGCAACAACTGTACCTCAGATATCAACGCCTGGGTGAATCTATTTGACCAGTTTGCAACTGCAATCGGTGCCAAATTAAGCAAGGATGAGTTATTTACCTTACTCTACTCAAAAGCGATTGAAGGAGATCCGGATTGTGGTGGACTCCTATCCTATAACTATTTCTCAGGCGAGCCGGTAACCGGATTTGAAGAAGGTGTTCCGGTCGTAGCAAGAAGTGCAAATGATGCATTTACCTTACCGAACTTCATGAGAATGCATTTGACCTCCGCATTGGCTGCGTTAAAAGTGGGCTTAGACCTTTTGTTAAATGAGGAAAATGTGAAAGTAGATGAAATGTACGGCCACGGTGGATTTTTCAAGACCAAAGGAGTCGGCAGCAAGATTGCTGCAGCAGCAATGAATTCCCCGGTAACCGTTATGGAGAGTGCAGGAGAAGGTGGTGCGTGGGGTATTGCCCTTCTTGCTTCCTACATGCTCTATAAGAAGGAAGGCGAGAGCTTATCCGAGTTCTTAAATAGTGCAATCTTCGCAGATCAGAAGGGCAGTCGTACCGAGCCGGATGCTAAGGATGTTGAAGGATTTAACAAATTCATGGAACGTTATCAGAAAGGCTTATCCATCGAGGCAGCAGCCGTGGATAGCTTCTGGAACTAATTACATACTAGAAATGGAGAATCAGAATGCTGGAAGAATTAAGAGAAATTGTCTGCAAAGCTAATAAAGAATTGCCTAAATACGGACTTGTCACATTTACCTGGGGAAATGTCAGTGCCATTGACAGGGAGAAAAAACTTGTTGTGATTAAACCAAGTGGTGTTGAATACGATGAGCTTACTCCGGAAAATATGGTTGTTGTAGACCTTGATGGCAACATTGTGGAAGGAAACTACCGTCCGTCTTCCGATACAGCAACGCACCTGGAACTTTATAAAGCATGGGATAACATTGGAGGAATCGTTCACACGCATTCTGCCTATGCAACCAGCTGGGCACAGTCAGGACGCGATGTTCCTTGCTACGGAACTACACATGCTGACTACATTTACGGCGATGTACCTTGTCTTCGTTGTCTTACCGAACAGGAAATCAACGAAGCTTACGAGACCAACACAGGTCATCTCATCGTCAATGAATTCGCAAGACTAGAGAAAGATCCTGTCGCAGTTCCTGCAGTTCTCTGCAAGAATCACGGACCATTTACCTGGGGCAAGGGTGCCATGGAAGCCGTTCACAACGCAGTCGTTCTTGAAGAAGTGTCCAAGATGGCTTACCGTACCGAGCAAATCAATGCACAGGTAGCACCGGCTCCGCAGGAACTCCAAAAGAAACATTACGAACGTAAGCATGGGGCAAATGCTTACTACGGACAGAAATAAGTGACGATACGAACGTCATAACAATACATACGCTGGGTGTCTTGCAAAATATTATGCATTTATTATCGAAGTAATGAAGGAGAGTAAGCGTGAGAAGAACAAGTCATAATGGTGGTTTCTGGATCTGTCTATTGATTAATATAGTCCTGAATTTTGAAGGAGCAATTCCTGGAGTGATTCTTCTGGTGTGTTACTTTGTGTTTGGAATTCCCTGGTGGTTGTCGTTGATTGCATTTGCCATATGGATTCTTGGCATTATAATCTGGATGTTTGTGATTGGATGGGCAGGGTCCTGTTCTTCCGAATCAAGACCAACAAAGAACAAGAATCCTTATTCTAATGGCAGAAATCAGAATCCGTATTCGAAGAGTAATGAAAGATTCATGCCAAAGAAACCGGATGATACGAATTAACAAATTAAGACCTTAAACACCTCAGATTTCACGTTAGTTAGTGGTGATATAGTTGCCAGATGAAACATTTTACCAATCAATGACGAAAGTATTGCACAATACGTCCAAAATGGAAATATTTTATTGAGGAAAAAATGAAGTTATGCAATAATGAGAAAGATGGAAAATGTTGAATTAGACAGTTTACTGTCAACAAATGAACAGATGACTAAATATTATCAGGTAAGTGTAGAAAGGAGTATTAGCTATGGGTTTAATTAGAGCAGCGCTTAATTCAGTAGGCGGTGTAATGGCAGATCAGTATTTGGAGTTTTTCTACTGTGATGCAATGAATGATGATGTTTTAATGAAAAAAGGAACAAAGAATTCCAGTGCCAGATCAACCAATAAGGGAACAGATAATGTAATTTCCAATGGTTCCAAGATTGCAGTTGCAGATGGTCAGTGTATGATTATTGTAGATCAGGGTAAGATCGTTGAGGTCTGCGCAGAACCAGGAGAGTTTATCTTTGATGCTTCTTCAGAACCTTCTATTTTTGCAGGTAGTCTGGGAAGCAGTATTGTAGATACCTTTAAGACAATTGGACGTCGTATTGCACTTGGTGGTGATACCGGAAGAATGCAGAAGGTTTACTACTTCAATACCAAACATAATCAGAACAACCTGTTTGGTACACAGAATGCAATTCCATTCCGAGTTGTAGATAATAAGATTGGTCTTGATATCGATGTTTCCATTCGTTGTAATGGTAACTATGTATATCAGATTACAAACCCGTTGCTATTCTATACGAATGTCTGCGGTAATGTGGAAGAGGAATATCCTAAGAGCATGATCAGTGCCAGAATGAAGACAGACTTCGTCAGCGCTCTTCAGCCTGCAATGTGCAAGCTTTCCCAGTTAGAGATTCGTCCGAATATGATTCCGGGACATGTAACGGAACTCTGTAATTTCATGAATGAAGAGTTGACCAAAACCTGGACAGAATTGATGGGTATCTCCGTTGTTAAGATTTCCATGAATCCAATCACTTTACCGGAAGAGGATCAGGAACTGATCAAGCAGGCACAAAGAGCCGGCATGATGAGAGACCCGAATATGGCAGCAGCAACCTTAGTTGCAGCACAGTCCGATGCTATGAAGACAGCAGCAGCCAACGAAGGCGGCGCAATGACAGGCTTCATGGGTATGGGTATGGCAGGTATGCAGGGCGGTATGAACGCAGCCAGCTTATTCCAGATGGGTCAGCAGCAACAGCAGCAGCCGACACCTCCGGCAGGACCGGCTCCGACAGCAGCACCTGCAGCAGCACCGTCCGCAGCCAGCTGGACCTGCTCCTGTGGAACCGTAAATCAGGGTAAGTTCTGTACGAACTGTGCAAGTCCTAAGCCGGCAGCAGTAGAAGGCTGGACCTGTTCCTGTGGCACATTGAATCAGGGTAAATTCTGTATGAACTGTGCAAAGCCCAAGCCGGCAGGAGCACCTTTGTATAAATGCGATAAGTGCGGATGGAAGCCGGAAGATCCAATGAATCCTCCTAAATTCTGTCCGGAATGCGGAGATCCATTTGATGACAATGACATCCAGTAGAATATAGGATATTTAAGGGAGAGGAGTAGTAATTATGGCAGGAGTACAAGAGTATAAGTGTCCCGCCTGTGGCGGTGGCATTCAGTTTGACAGCGCCTCACAGAAGATGAAATGTCCTTTTTGTGACAATGAATTTGATTTAGAGACACTAAAGCAGTTTGATGAAGTTTTGAAGGATACTCCGGCCGAAGATATGACATGGGAAACACAGGCAGGAACGGAATGGCAGGAAGGCGAGACCGGTAATATGGCCGTCTATAGCTGTAAGTCCTGTGGTGGTGAGATTGTTGCGGATGCAACAACCGGTGCCACCAATTGCCCATATTGTGATAACCCTGTTGTTATGATGGGCCAGTTTTCCGGAGATCTTCGACCGAACTATGTAATACCTTTTAAGCTGGATAAAAATGCGGCAAAAGAGGGTATGATGAAGCACTTTAAAGGGAAAGTATTACTTCCGAAAGTCTTCAAGGATGAGAATCATATTGATGAAATCAAGGGCGTTTATGTGCCGTTTTGGCTGTTCGATGCAGATTCTAATGCAAATATCCGATATAAGGCAACTAAGGTACGTTCCTGGAGTGATTCCACTTATGATTACACGGAGACACAGTATTATTCCGTTATTCGAGCTGGTAGCTTAGGCTTTAACAGAGTGCCGGTCGATGGTTCTTCAAAGATGCCGGATGATTTGATGGAATCCGTAGAACCATTTGATCCATCAGGACTGGTGGATTTCCAGACTGCTTATCTGTCAGGCTATCTTGCAGATAAGTACGATGTTACTGCAGAGCAGAGTGAAGAACGTGCCAATCAAAGAATTAAGAAGAGCACGGAGTCAACATTTGCATCAACCGTACGTGGTTATTCTTCGGTTGTTCCGGAAAGTACCAATATTCGTCTTTCCAATTCCAAAACCAGTTACGCGTTGTATCCGGTATGGATTCTGAATACGACCTGGAAAGATAAGAAGTTCTTATTTGCCATGAATGGTCAGACCGGTAAATTTGTCGGCAATCTGCCCTGTGATATGGGAGCATTCTGGCGCTGGTTATTAGGTCTTGGTGCAGGCATTGGTGTACTGGTGTATCTGTTTATGTTGATTTTTCACTAATTAGGAGGTAAAGGAATATGAAAAAATCATGTTTAGGAGTAATGCTTTCCTTTGTTCTTTGCCTTCTGCTGGTAGTACCGGTAAATGCGAGTGGTGAAGACTACGAAAGACTTGTAGATGAGGCAGACTTATTGAGCAATTCAGAAGAAGATGATCTTCTGGAGCTTCTGGATGATATCAGTAAGGATCATGACTGTGATGTTGTAATCGTTGCGGTTGATGATATGGAAGATTATGGATATAGCAATATTGTCTCATTTGTTGATGATTATTATGATTTTTGTGAGTATGAAGATGATGGAATTATCTTTTTACTGAGTATGGAAGAACGCGACTGGGCGATTTCTACCAAAGGATTCGGGATAGAGGCATTTACCGATGATGGACAGGACTATATTATGGATCAGGTTCTTCCATCCTTAAGTGATGGAGACTATGCGGATGCATTTACGGAATTTGCCAATCAGTGTGATAAATTCCTCACACAGGCAGAAGAAGGCGATCCATATGATGGCAGTAATATGCCAAAGGAACCACTTGGTCTGATCTGGATTCCGGGATCTTTCTTAATCGGTTGTATCATTTCCCTGATTATCGTAATGGTAATGAAAGGACAGTTAAAATCTGTTAAGATGCAGTCAGGTGCAGCAGACTATGTGAAGAAGAACAGCTTAAAGATAGATGTTTCAAGAGATATCTATCTGTACAGAAATGTTAGTCGGAGACTTCGTCCAAAGGATACGGGAAGCGGCGGTGGCGGAAGCAGTACACATCGTAGTTCCTCGGGATCAAGCCACGGCGGATCTCATGGTAAATTCTAATAAAACAATCCGGGAAAGCGCTATCATTATGATGGTGCTTTTCTTTTGCCTAAAAACTGCGTAATAGTTACATTTCTAACGAATGGCTATGATTCAATCTGCAGATATGATAAAATAATTAAGGAAATAGACGCATACGATACAGGAAGGCACAAATAGAAATGAATTATATAGTATTTGACCTGGAATGGAATCAGCCTGCAGATGGCAAAAGCAGTGCAGAGCGAGAATTGCTGTTCGAGATTATAGAGATCGGGGCTGTTAAGCTTGACAGTCACAGGAAAATCATAGGTAAGTTCAACGAATTGATCTGTCCGCAGGTTTATCACCAGATTAACTGGCGTACTAAGAAAATGCTGAATCTGCAGCGGGGTGAGCTGGAGCAGGGAGATCGTTTCCCAAATGTTATGCAGCGTTTTTTAAAGTGGTGTGGTAGTGATTATGTGTTCTGCAGTTGGGGGCCACAGGATTTGACAGAGCTGCAGCGCAATATGCATTACTATCATATGACATCACTGAGTGACAGACCGATACCATTTTACAATATTCAGAAGCTGTTTGGCATTCAGATTCATGAAGAGGATTGTGTTAAGAATCTTGAGGCAGCAGTGGATTTGACCGGGATGGATAAGGATATACCATTTCACCGGGCATACAGTGATGCGTACTATACGGCTAAAATCTTTGCCAAGATGCCTGAGGATATTGCGAAGAACAATATTTCCTATGATCTCTTTCATTTACCAAGATGCAGAGAAGAAGAAATCAGGATTAATAACGAGCATGAGAACATGTATATTTCCAGGGGATTTACAGAACGCAGCGAAATACTGGAGAATCGAGCCATTATGGCAATTAACTGTGCCAAATGTGGGCAAAAGCCTGTCCGTGCACGCATTCGATGGTTTACCACGAATAATAAGATATATTACAGTGCCAGTTTCTGCGAGCATCATGGTCTGATTCGAGGAAAACTCAGAATTAAGAAAAATGACTTTGGTGAGTTATACGCGGAGAAGCAATTCAACTATACCACTGAGGAAGAAGTTGCGGCACTTAAAGAGAAGAAGAAATCCTCTGGCGCTGCGAAGAAGAAAGCGGCGGAGAATGCAACTGAGAAGAAAACTGTGGAGATGAAACCACTAAAAATTCATAAAAAACGTCCTGGGAGGATGATGAAAGAATGAAAATCTGTATCTATGGAGCATCGAGTAATACGATACCACAGATTTACTTTGAAGAAACCGGAAAACTGGCTGCTGCACTTGCGAAAACTGGCCATGCGCTTGTATTTGGCGGCGGTTGTGGTGGTATGATGGGGGAATGTGCCAGAAGATTTGATGAAGAACATGCCACAATCATTGGAATTGCTCCGGGATTTTTCCATGAGCCCGGTGTTTTGTATGAGAACTGTACGCAGCTGATCCGCACCGATACGATGCGGGAGAGAAAGCAGAAGATGGAGGAGCTGTCGGATGTCTTTATTGCAGTACCGGGTGGTTTTGGCACCTTTGATGAGGTGTTTGAAATCATTACCTTAAGGCAGCTGCAGCAACACGAGAAACCGGTAATTCTCTATAATATCAATGGCTTTTATGATCCACTGATTGTCTTTATTGAGAAGATAAAAGCAGATAATTTTATCCGTGGCGGCGGCAATTATTTTCAGGTTGCCGCAACACCACAGGAAGTGTTGGATATTCTGTAACCAATGGCATTCCACTTCTTTGCATTGTTCCGAAGCAGAGCAAAGGCGAGAGCCAATTTTTATCGAAAAACGGGTTCATAATTCACTGAACGAACATTCAAATTATATTGACAAATTTGTAGTAGGGCAGTAGTATATGCTTGTGTAGGAATATTCAGAATATATTTGCTTTAGGGGGAAAGGCTCATGCGTAGCAGTAGGAGTAATCATAGGATAAATAACATAATGGAGCGTCTTGGCACTTATTGCCGCGGCACTCTTTTTTTGTGCGAAGATCTTTGTACAAAAGTTCTGCATACGCAATAAGAATATGCCACTATAAACATTTTCAAGGTGTTTTAATAATATTTGTTCTCATAGTTGAAGGATAGTAGATGCAAGAAACCAGAAAGGGAACGAGGGTGTATAAAACATTACATTATAAAGATATAAAGAATGAAAGTTTCAGGAAAGAAAATGAATAGAAAGATAGATATTATCATTGTAATAATATCAGCTATTTTAATAGTTCTTTTTGGTCTTACAATTTTGAGTGTAACGATAGGCAATGAATATAATTTTCCGGATTTCTATGATTTGACCAGTGAACAATATAACGAACTGATGAACTATGCACTAGCCAGCGATGATAATGGAGAGTGTAGTCCATTAGAATAAAGCATTAGTTGTCATAGTTGAAAGACAATGCAGATAATCCTATTACTGAGGAAGGTCTGAAAGAATCTTTTGAACAAAGAGATGATAATACAGTTATCAGGACCTGACAAGCGAACAATATAATGAAATCATGAGAGTAATCCTGAGTGTAATCGATTCAGAAACTACAGCTTATGAAATTAATGCAATTGATGTTCATGATCTCGTCGATTCAGTCAACATGGAGGTGTTTGAGAAAAATGAGTAAAAAAACAAAAAACATTATTGCACTGAGTATAGCAGTAGCAATAGTTCTATTAATCGCAGTTTCAGAAATAACAATTGCAGTAAAAAAAGAAATCCACGAAAGACAATTAGAAACATTAGCATATAATCTAAATTTTGAGAATGATTTAGTAGCTGTTGGAGCAGAATATGTTTTGGCTGAAGGAAGAGACGACTTTAAGAGTGTATGGGAGAAAGTAGAAATCATCAATATAACATACGATGAAAAGGATTTGAATCTGAGAATCCAGTTATACAATATCTGTAATGCAGATAATCCCATTACTGAGGAAAGTCTGAAAGAATCCCTGGTGGAAAGGAATGATACTACAGTTATCAGGAATTATACGCACTGGTATGGAGATTATGAAAATGCATACCGCGAAGTTGGTAAAAAAATGTCCCAGCTTATTATAATCCTACAAGGAAACAGCACATATGATGTACCTGGTTTATATGAAATGACAAGCGAACAATATAATGAAATCATGAGAGTAATCCTGAGTGTAATCGATTCAGAAACTACATCTTATGATATTTATAAAATCGATGCACATGATCTCGTCGATTCAGTTAACATGGAGGTGTTTGAGAAAAATGAGTAAAAATATTTTGATTATAAGTTTACTTTGAATAGCTTATAGGATTCATAAATGTAATCAGTTGCGATCAGGACTTTAACGATTTTTATTTGCTTGAGCATATATGATAATAACAGCTATGTAATGTTTTTCATGGTACAACTGACAAGGGGAAGAAAAAAGTGATAAAAATCTGTTATTCAAAATTTAAAAAAGCAATCGAAGAATATGATTCTATTATCAGAATTATGACTGCAAATCAAGAAGAACAATGTGCCTATATCGCTGAGAGCAGGGAATGCTGGAGCGGTGATGCAGGCGATGCCTATCGTACTGCTCATACTGAATTCTTAATACATGGTACCTATCGTAAGTATCTGGAGACTATAAAAGAGCTGAGAGTTTTATTGGAAGAAATCCTGCCAGGAATACAGGAATTACAGGAGATGTGTGCGGACATGCCGGGAACGATTGGACCTGCTTGTGCGACAGGGGATTATACGGATGTTCTTATGTTGGAAGAGTCGAATCTTGATTCCCTGCTTGACAAAATAGATGCAATCCTTAGCACAAATGAAAGCACTTATCAGAAACTGAATTCGATAATGGATAAATGCGGTAATCTGTGTGATTTTAGTGTCGCAAGACAGTTAAATGATGATGCATATGAACAGCAGAACAGACTAAAAGACCTGAAAGACCTTATTATAAGGTATGCGTTTCTGATAAAGCAGATTGACAGTGAACTGTCCATTCGTTATCAGGGAATGATTGCCAGAATATCAGATTATACCGTAAGTCCGAGGAACGAAGGCGCCAGTAAATCAGCGATTGATCTGAATAATCCGGTACGAATTACATCAAGTGTCCGGCAAAATGGAAATCATGTATTTACAACTTATTTTGCTTTGAAGAATGTATCTGGATTGTTCCGATTTATCAAGCCTGCTACGCACCGCTTATGCGGCAAGGACTTGA
>JAKQFQ010000327.1 GCA_029558315.1 Bacillota bacterium | reverse complement strand
CCCACATCCCCGTTCCCACCATCGAAGCCCTGCTCGAAACCGTAGAACAATACCGCCCCCAACTCGATACCACTCCATAACACCGATTTATGGTTCTTCGTCACTTTAGGTGCAAGCTATTAGGTTTTAAACGCAATGAGTTTGACATTAAGTAGTCTATAGCTTGCCCTATTAAACATCTGCCTCTTGATGGCCTTTATTTTATTGACAGTTCCTTCCAATAGCCCGTTATTCAAATAAATATCCATTGCATTTTGCACGGCTTGTTGGTCTGCTTTTATTCCACAAGCAAATGCCCTCATAGCTTTTGAATCAGATTCCATAGCCTGTTTTATCCAATTTTCCAGAGACCATTGCCTGATATTACCATTTACCATTTCCCTGAATCTCAATCCTAATGTAATGACCTGCTTTATTGATGGATTCTTCAATAAAGCAGTAAGGCTTTGCATGTCGGTTTTCCCTTTCAAAATAAATTTCCGTATACTCCTTATTGATGCGTGTTTCTTGTTTTTCCTTTCAGCTATATTTTTGTTATATTTCCTGATTTCCTGTTGTTCTTGCTTTATTTTGTTTCTGATTCCTATCGTGGCAGCAGAGATTGCAATCGCATCCATTTTGCTTCCCATTTTCTTCTTCAATTTCTTTATATCCGTACATCCATGACTGATTTCCAACGCCAGATCATCGACATGTTTTAATATACTCTTTTGTTGATCAGACATATAGTCCTTCCCTGTGTGGTGACGAACCAAACGCCAGATAACCTGTGAATGGACTCCTAATTGGCGGGCTGTTTCTGTAATACTCATCCCTTTTCTGATGCAGCTATCAGCTTGTACAAACAGGTTCAGCTTATGCCGATGTCTGGCATCTCCAAGGCCATAAAGAGCTTCCATGATTTTGGCTCTGCATTCTTCCATAGAGGGATAAGAATAAGTCTGCTTATGTACACTTAGCCGGGATAATGAGGCTATTTCTTCTGTCAGAGCATCCACCAGATTCTTTATCAAATGGAATCTGTCACAGATTTGGGTAACACCCGGTAGGGTACGATTTATAGCTTCAACGAAGTTTCTCCCCCGGTCTCGGGTTATGTATTGTATCTGAGGATTATCTCGCAAGAACTGCTCTAATTCATCTCCCTCCCGGCAAGGAAGTACCGCAATGGGACGATGGGTCATCTGGTCTACAATAACACTCCCATAGACATGCCCTTTCTTCTGCGCAAAGTCATCTATACCTATAGCCACAGGTAGAGAACCACGATTTTTTGGATACAATTCCTTGTGAGCGATCCGTAGACAGGCAGATTGACTGCAGAGGATGTTCTGCCCGTATAAAAGCGCACTGGCAATGCGGGATGTGGTTTTTAGAGATACTTCACGAATGCGTTCTTCTACCTCCAGGGTGTTGCGCCCATAGGGAGAAGCCAGACAGGAATGGTCCTCACTGAAGACCTTGCGGAGGCAATGCTTATTTAGGCAACGAAATTTGCGGGTTTTGACCAATAGAGTTAGAGAATGATTAAAGATCTCTGAACCCTGAAGTTGGCGTATATAGTGCCCATGTAAGCTTTGACTCAAACAACCACAGGCCGGACAGCGGCTATTATTAGAGGTTCGGGACAATTCTACAATATACGATTTCCCAATTATAGAGACTCTATCCTGGCGATAATGAGGAATATGAAGTTTAAAAGAAATCGTTGATTTCTTTTTGTTAACATTGACGTAAATAGGCTTATTTGTAGTAGCTTTGCCAACTGTAGATATGCTTTGATTCATTGGAGTCTTGATGCTTTGGTCAGCTTAAAGATACTGATTTTCAAGCATATCTACAACTTTTTAGACACTTTATTGTCTGACAATCAGGGAGATATGATATTTGTATTACTTGATTTTAGATGTCGTATGAAATCTCTATGGAACTGTCCCTTTATCACGGCTTTTGACAACATCATGACTATAGATAACTAAGCATAATATTCAATACAAAAAAACGGCTGAAATACCTGTAAATAAAGGATTTTAGCTAAATAGCTTGCACCTAAAGTGACGAAGAACCGAATTAATTTCATTTCAATCTAACAC
>JAKQFQ010000326.1 GCA_029558315.1 Bacillota bacterium | reverse complement strand
GAAACCGTCAGATTTGTTTTCCTGATTCAAATCTCAACCGTTTTCACATGCCTTTTCTTAACTAAACAGATTTTTCAGAGGCTTGTAACCTGTGAGATACCTTTCCTAACAGACGAAATGCTTATCTAAATGACATTGATGCTAAAATCCATTATTATGAATCTGCCAATTGAATTTGAAAAACGAATGAAAACACTTCTGGACAAGAAATACGATGCTTTTCTTGCCACTTTTTGTGATGCCCCTAAGAAGGCGCTTCAGCTTAATGTTTCACGAATGAACGCCGAAGAATTTGAACAAAGCTGTGATTTCAATATCTGTTCGATACCTCATATCGCCAACGGATACTATTATGATTGTTCTAAAATCGGAACGCATCCATTGCACCATGCAGGTGTGGTATATTCTCAGGATACTGCAGCGCTGCTGCCAGTCGGTGGCTTTCCTGTCAATAAGGATTGGAAGGTACTGGATTTATGCGCAGCACCAGGTGGCAAAACCTCACAGATAGCGCAGGTACTTTCTTCCGGTAAAGGAGTATTGCTTTCCAATGAGATCAATCCTTCCAGAAACAGAATACTGGTAAGTAATATTGAGCGGATGGGCTATCGTAATGTATTGGTCACAAAGCTTACACCGGCTGAAATCGCTGATGCATATCCTTCTTATTTTGACCTGATTCTTGTTGATGCACCATGCTCCGGCGAAGGAATGTTTCGCAAATATCCGGAAAGCATTAATGAATGGAGCACCGATAATGTCAACCTGTGTGCGAATCGCCAGAAAGAGATTCTAGATAGTGCCACTCGCTGTCTTCGTCCAGGTGGATACCTAATCTATTCTACCTGTACTTATTCCATTGAGGAAGATGAAGAAATGGTAGATTATCTGATAGACCGACATCATTTCCACCTCTTACCTGTTTTTAACCAGATTCGCGCAATCACCTCAAGCAGGGTGATGAACTGTCAGCGCTGTTACCCGCATCTCTATCAGGGCGAAGGACAGTTCTTTGCTTATTTACAAAAGGATGGAAATGTATCCTCCGAACCTTTATCTGAACCCAAACTCAAGAGTATCACACGAAAGAACCTGGATTTATTGCATTCTGCTATTGGAGATTCCTTTAACACTGATACTTGTACATTCTATGAATATCAGGATCATATTCTTGCATTGCCACATGAATTTATCCAATTACCGCCACATGGAATTACCTTATGTGGGGTTACTGCCGGTCGGGTTGAAAAAGGACGATTTACACCACATCATCAATTATTCAAAGCATATGACTCACTGTTTTCACAAAAAACCAATCTTATGCCTAATGCTATAGAAATGACACAGTACTTAACCGGTAATGAAATCAATGGTGATCCTAGCCAAAAAGGCTACGGTGTTCTTCAATACTGCGGTTGTCCGATTGGCGGATATAAAGCAGTCAACGGACGCTTAAAGAATCATTATCCCAAAGCACTTCGCAATTATTTATGATACGGTTCATTGGTCTTAATTTTGTATGCACGATAAATCTGTTCGAGAAGCACCACCCTCATCAATTGATGGGGAAGTGTCATTTGAGAGAAGCTTAATTGATAATCGGCTTTCTTCTTCAAAGAATCATGGATTCCCAACGAACCTCCAATGATAAATTGAATATGACTTTTTCCGGTATTCTCAAGATCGGCAATCTGTAATGAAAATTCTTCCGAAGAACAGCTCTTCCCTTCTATACAAAGGGCTATCTTATAGGCAAATGATTCAAGATATTGTTCTAATCTCTCGGCTTCTGTCTTTTTAATCTGATTTTCTTCTTTTTCACTCGCATGATCCGGTGTTTTTTCATCTTTCACTTCAATAATGGAGAGTTTGACATACCTGCTCATACGTTTGGAATACTCTGTAATAGCATCAACAAAATAGTGTTCCTTTAGTTTTCCGACACACAGAATATCAATCTTCATTTTCGTAATACTCCTGATATATATTCTCTGCCATATCATCGACATATGCCGGATCTAAATTCATGAATTTTGTATTGATCATTTTTTTGATTCGTTCCACTCGTTTAAAATACTTTACTTCATCAGAATCCGCTAATTCAGTTTCGTCAAAGAGTCCTTCTTCGATTGTATTGCGATTCAGTTCGGACAGATACCATTTTTTGATTTCTTCACTTAACTTATCTTCTTTTTTTGCAGAATCCTCTAACTTATGAAATGATTTCATGGAAACCAAGCCCACAATAATCAGCGTAACAAATAAAGCGCCCATGGTTCCGCAGATAATGATTTTACTCATCAGAGTAAAATGAATCATAATCAAATCAAAAACAAACAGTGCATCAATAACCAATCCTAATAATCCTACAAAAAGCAGGGTATAAGCAGAACTTTTCATCTCCTCTGCTTTTTCGGAAGCCTTTTGATAGGGTTGATTGTTTGATGCAGGTGCACTTTCTTTGACTTTTTTCATCATTTCCTGCTTAAATTTCTCTGTGAGTGCAACAACTGTCTTCTTGGCATCATCATGATCTTCTTTATTGGTAATTAATACATAGACTTCATCGCCCGGTTCAAATACCACCTCTGCCGACAAAAAGCCTTTTTCCTGTAAGGTATCACGAATCTTTAATAGTTTATCCTTATTTCCAACCGCAATAATCTGTTCCGGTAAAATCAATTCCTTTACCAGCGTACTACCACATTTCTTACATTCTGTAATTCCCTCAACATATTCACATTTGCATTTCGGACACCAAGACATAACTCATTCTCCTTCTCATCAAGTCAGATTAAGTTTATTGTGGCTGTGGCAACGGTTGACCATCAGAACCAACAGCATTTCCAGAAACAACAATTGGTACGGGTACCGCGTAAGCCTCGGGCGGTACTAACTCAGAACGCGTATAACTTTGATCTTCATTCTTAATTGCTTTATAAATACTGCCGGTCGAAATATCAACCAGATAATAAGTTCCGGTCTTCATGCTGTTTTCAGAGGTATCCACCATATTTTCAACGATAATGTAATATATAACACCATCCAGATTGATCGCAGATGACACTACATATGTGTAACGCATCGAATTCCCCGGTAAATGGCCCATAATGTCTGTTGCTTTTCCGGTATTTAGGTTATACTGCTTAATCTGATTGATAATATCCTGTACCTGAACATTACTTTCCAAGGTCAGATTATACTCGCATTCTGTATATTCTCCGTTAATTCCTTCCTGACTATAGGCTACAAAAGTAAAATGACTTGTTCCTATTGGCATTGGAATGGGGCCTAAGTACTCCGTACTTTCATTGGTCGGCGGTGTTCCATCTGTTGTATAATAAACAGTGCAGAATTGCTGTACTTCTACTTCAATCAGTTCCGGTGTATCAAATTCTCCGCTTTCCAGCAGGACAGTTGGCGGATTCGGCACTTTAATATCAATGGTGTACACTTTAGAAACAACATCGCTTTCAATCCCATAAGAGTTAATAAATATTGCATTTATTTCATAGATTCCAAGTTCAAGATAAATCGGCTGGGTATAGACCGTACTTTCTTTTGTTGGCATTGTACCATCAATCGTATAATAAATCGTTCCGTTGGCATTCGAAGATAGTTTCAAAGGAACAACTTCGTCATAGGTTCCCTCCGGTTCACTAAATTCCGGTTCATTAGCCATATAATTCTGGAATTTACCAACAACTGTTTGATCGTCACAATTAGAAAGGATCTCTTCTATCATTGCATAATCTTCAATGGACGCATAATAATTAATCATTTTCTCATATGCTGCCTGATAGTTCACATCCTTTTCATAAATGATTTCCCACAACATTAATATTCCTTTTTCATTTTCCTGATTCGTAAAATAGTAATCTGCAAGTTGATATTTCATGGAAGTATCATCCGAATTAAGTATTAACGCACGTTCCATATGACTTATTGCTAATGTATAATCACCATTCGCAGCAGCTTCCTGTGCCAGCTGTGCCTGATATGTATAGGAATTATTCTGGTATACAGATCTGCTCACAACAATAACACCGGTTATAATCAGTCCAATAATAA
>JAKQFQ010000320.1 GCA_029558315.1 Bacillota bacterium | reverse complement strand
GCAAAGAACTTGGCCATGTAAATGTTGAAGATAATTTATTCCTGGGAATGGGGTTGTTACGGGCATCATGCTCCGAAGATATATTGCCACACAAGGCCTACAATCTCCTGAGCGCTTCTGCCAGGCTACGTGCGGAAGACTGGATACAACCCTGTGGCGGTACCGATGCATTCATGTCGGATGAACCCAATGATATCCAGGAAAGCGAATTTGAATTGACTAAAGCGTCACTGCAGAAACTGGATATGGATAAGAATCGTTCCCGAAAACGAAAGTCCAGTTATGTACTGCTGGAACCCAAGGTAAAGATGGAAGACCTGGTTCTGGATGAAACAACGCAATCCTGTCTGAACCAGGCCCTGGCACAGTCTCGTTATACAAGTGTTATGTTTCAGAAATGGGGCCTTGGCGAGAAGATAAGTTATGGACATGGTGTGACGCTCATGTTCTATGGCCCTCCAGGCACTGGTAAGACAGCAGCAGCACAGGCACTTTCCCATACCCTGCAGAAACCCATTCTGATAGCGGATTATTCACGGATTCAGAACTGTTTTGTTGGCCAGACGGAAAAGAATATTGTGCGTATTTTCCGAGAAGCAGCAGAGCGTGATACCGTGTTGTTTTGGGATGAGGCGGATGCCATGTTCTTTGACCGTGATTCAGCAAGTCGTGCCTGGGAGGTCAGGGATATCAACGTATTGCTGCAGGAGTTGGAAAGGTTTACAGGCACCTGTATTCTGGCAACCAACCGTCTGACAGTTCTGGATAAAGCATTGGAACGACGGATTTCACTAAAGGTTAAGTTCGACAGACCTGGCAGAGAATCAAGACGAGAAATATTTCTTCGTATGCTGCCTGATAAACTGCCATTGGCTGATGATGTGGACGTTAATGTTCTTGCGAGTCATGACTTATCTGGTGGTGAAATAAAGAACGTTATTTTAAACGCCACCCGAAATGCTCTGGTTCGAAACGGTCCTGAAGCCAGGGTGTGTATGGGTGATTTTATGGATGCCATTCATACGCTCAAGACAGGTTCCTGGACACAGAAATCTGGGCGTGTCATTGGGTTTACTGCTTAAATGACGAGTTGACTCTCTGTAATCACAGGACAGTTAAATAATCTGTCATATTCTTCCGGATTGAAGGTATGGATGGGAATGAGTTTCCTGGGTTTCAGCGTATTAACCATTTGTTGAAGAGAGGGGATATCCGCATGGCCACTTGAATGGAGGGTTTCAACCTTAATGCCCATGGATTCAATAGTGTCCAGAAATCTCTTCGTATTATCTTGTGATTTGTAGCCTTCCCAAAGCGAATAGATGAGTGTGCTGCCAGAGAGGCTTCCTGAAAGTTCTTCAAGCTTTTTCAGGTCTCTTTCCATGCCAGGGCGTACAAAGAGCATGACTTTGCTTAAATCAGCAGCCATTTCCTCTTTGGTCATTTTTTGTGATGTATACCGATGGGCAATGTCCATTTGCCCTTTTCTATCAAGCATTCTTGTTATTCTATTGGGATACCATACTCGAACATTATCGAATCCTG
Organism: Bacillota bacterium; assembly: GCA_029558315.1. Lineage (GTDB taxonomy): Bacteria > Bacillota > Clostridia > Lachnospirales > Lachnospiraceae > NK4A136. Next base: position 1,946 of record JAKQFQ010000320.1, on the reverse strand, counting down.
GTTTTCCTGGGTATGGAAGTTTATCGCCCCCAGGACAGTGACACAGTACATCAAGCACATACGCAGTATACACATCCGGTATAAACAAGCGATGACTTTGTAAAGCAGCCTTAAAAAATGAGACTGCCCTGCTGATATTCTGACCTGCCTGATAAATGAAGACAGCCTTTTCTGTTTGTTTGCAGATTTCTGCTGATTCTTCCGAAAGGTCCTTTTCTGTTTGGGCAGACTCATCGCTACGACCCAGCATTGTGCCTTCCATGATAAGAGCATCAACTTCAGGTTGTACGTTTTCATAAAGAGCCTTTATGGCGTTTCCAATGTAGCCATGAGTACGGAAATCACCGGAATAAAAGACTCGTTTACCTTCAGCCTCGATTTCGAATGCGAAAGAACTGAAACTGCTATGGTCAACAAGGTGCGGTGTAATGATAAATGCGCCAATTTCAAAACTGGATGGCCATGTGAAGTATTTGCATTTATCCGGAGGCGCTGCACCACCCGAAAACAGAGCGGATATTTCAAGTAGTTTATGGGTTCCCTCGCTCATGTAGACTGGAATGTCCGGATGCACATGTTTCAGGAAGCCATGGTGGTCCATGTGGGCATGGGATATCAGCACAGCGTTAACAGATGGTTTCTGCCAGGCATACAATCCGTTAACCTGCGGTAATACTTGTTTATCAAACAACTCTTCCCCTGACAATCCTTCATACTCTCGCATATTGAATTGACTGCCATCAGGATTCACCAGTGGCATACCTACGTCAAGAATGATACGGGAATCGTTGAAGGCTAATTCGACACAGCTACCGCCTATTTCATGACTGCCTCTTTGAATCAAAAGTTTAATCATGTATTGTTATACTTCCCGTCATTAGGACTGATATATGTTCTGATGCACTCTTTATTTGTACAGTTCTTAATAGAACTCTTAGAGAAAATAAGTGGACAATTATGTTCAAAAACTCTTATAGTGTGCTTGAAGTGTTTATTTTTATCTCTACAAAACTTTTCTATTGTTTCCCAGGTAATGTATCCGTAATGCTCAAAGTCCCATTTATACTTCTGATTACTTCTATAATCAACATGTAAATCTTCATCAACTGATAACAGAGTGCCATCTGGAACGAGAGCAAGATACCACACTTGCCCATGTTCCGATACCATTTTTATTTCCTCTAATATTTTGTGAACAACAGCATTTGATCCAATTTTACGTTTATTTCCAGTTGAACTATCTGGAGGCGTAATTCCATTCTCGATATCCTCATTATCACCGCATTTGCTGAGGATAGCGTTTATTAAGAGATTCTTATGAAACAATTGTGTAAATAGGTTTGAAGAAAAAGAACTATTTTTCTCTTTATCTTTTCCTTCTCTATGTTTATCTCTATTTTTCTTGTCTATATTGTTGAATGCTTGGAAGTGTTTTAAAAGACTTTTATTACCTTGGTTATTAGATATTTTTGCCTCAACAAAAATGCAATGAGTATAATCGTATGAACTTTTTTTTTCATCTTGTGTATTTATGAACAATATGACATCAGGGTCTCCGAATTGAGACAATGAATGCTCAAGAAATACTTTAAACTTTGTGATTTTATCAATATTCTTAAGAGGGAAAGTGTTCTCACTTAAAAACATTGGCTCACAGTATGAAATCAACTCTTTAAAAAGATTTAATGAATCATCGCCCATAACTATTTCGTACATTAATGAACTGACGATTCCTCGCTCTGAATAACCAATAATTTCTACATTATTATCACTCATTATATTATCCTCTTTTGTTGATATGTTTCCTCAATGTATTCGGTGCTATCTCTAAAGCCCTGGATGTACGCATGATATTGCCATTATACAAATCCAGAACATGCTGTACATAGGCACTGTAAACATCCTTCGCTGGCAGGACATCCTCCATGTTCTCTGGCCAGAATATT
>JAKQFQ010000318.1 GCA_029558315.1 Bacillota bacterium | reverse complement strand
GGTGACGAACCTTCAGCAGTTCTTTTTCGTGCTGTCAAGGGTGGCGTTAAGCTATCACAAACTAAAATATCTACAGTTTTCAAGGTTCATCTGAGCCTTTTTTCTTTGCTCAGTTTTTTCATAAATCATTTGACACTATCTCACATTCTATTTCGAAAGATTTAAACGCTGTCTCACAATCTCATATGCCAGTACTCCTGCTGCAACAGAAGCATTCAAGGAATCCAATTCTCCATTCATTGGAATGGATACCTGATAATCACATTTTTCACGTACCAGACGACTGACGCCATCTCCCTCACTTCCAATTACAAGTCCAATCGCTCCTGTCAAATTCTGCTGGTACATCGCATTTCCCTTCATGTCTGCGCAAACAAACCATAAGCCTTCTTTTTTCAAATCTTCTATCGTCTTTGTCAGATTAGTCACCTTAGCAACAGGAAGATAATTCAAGGCTCCGGCTGATGTCTTTGCTACAGTCGCGGTCAGCCCAACTGCTCTGTTCTTTGGAATAATCACACCATGCGCTCCTGCCAGATAAGAGGTTCGAATGATAGCTCCAAGATTATGCGGATCTTCTATTCCATCCAGCAACACGATAAAAGGAGCTTCCCCCTTCTCTTTGGCCGCATTCAGAATATCCTCCACTTCAGCATATTCGTAAGCTGCAATCGTCGCAATGACACCCTGATGTTTTCCGGTTTCTGACATCTGATCAAGGCGTTCCTTGGCAACATATTTCACCATACAATCCTGTTTCTTGGCCTCTCTCTTAATCGTAATAATTGGGCCATCCTGACATCCATCGAGTACATACAGCTTATCAATAGTCTTACCGGAGCGAAATGCTTCTATTACTGCATTTCTTCCTTCAATCGTTAATTCAGTGTATTCCATTATTTTCTCCTTTTTCAATCGCTTGAAGTCCCTGATGAACCAGAGACAAGATTCGCGCTTCATCATCCTTTAAATATAAATATCCCACCACAGCTTCCAGGCCGGTAGCCTTGCGGTAATCAGCCAGATCTGCGTTTTTAGGTGTTGTATGCGATTTGGCATTTCGACCACGCCTGTACACCGCTTCTTCTTCCTCCGTCAGTTCGTCCATCACTGCAGTGATTAGGGCCGCCTGCGTTGCTGCTTTCACATACCATGTAGCCTCTCGATGCAGTTTTTGCACCGCACAATTCCTTTTCTCGACAATCATAGTACGAATAATCAGTTCATATACACAATCGCCAAGATAAGCAAGCACCAAAGGGGAGTAGGTTCCAAGCTCCTGCTCCCCTGTTGCAAACTGCTCACGTATTTGACATAAAATACTTGTCTGCTCCGTCATTCTTATGCTCTTCTCCACTTCACGCCTTCTCTGGTATCCTCAATCACGATACCTTTATCCAACAGTTCTGCCCTGATTGCATCTGCCTTTGCAAAGTCTTTCTCCTTCTTTGCCACTTTACGTTCTTCAATCTTTTGAAGCACAAATGTCTCCAGTTCTTCGTCCACATCACTATCCTTTTGCAATGCCACTCCTGCAGTCAGCAGATTCAGAGAAAGGACTTCATCAAAACTCTTAACCAGTTCTCTCTTTGTTTTATCTGTTATATCGGCTTTGAGCATATCATAAACAACTGTTACTGCCATGGACGTATTTAAGTCATCTGATAGTGCATCAGCAAATTTCTTGTGATACTCCTCATA
>JAKQFQ010000308.1 GCA_029558315.1 Bacillota bacterium | reverse complement strand
CGAGAACAACCTTATCCGCCACCGCTTCCGGATACTTGTAGGTGTGAATGTATGTACCGAAAACCTCTATGCTGCTCTTTATCCCTCGTCTTGCCATTTCCTTTCGGCTAAGCAAAGGCGTTCCTGTAAATCCAACGAATATCGCATCGGGCAGAATTGTACTCATTGCTTTATGGAGTTTTCCTGATTGTGTTCTGTGGCACTCATCCACAAAAATATAGAATTCTCCTTTAGGCTTAAAACCAGGAGGCAGACTTTCCATTAGCTGCTCAATATAGCTGTCATATGCCCTTTCGTCATCACCCTTATTTCGCCCGAACTTATGAATTAATGAACATATTACTCTTGGCGTGGTAGCATTAAGCTTCTCAATTAAATCTGCACTACTCTTGGTCCGATATATCTCATCACCAACCCCGTCAGCACCAAAGACTTTGTTTTCAATCTGATCGTCCAGTTCTTCACGATCGGTGATAATCAGAATTCTTGAATCCGGTATGTTTTCTTTAATCCATCGGGACAACCATACCATGGTAAGGCTCTTGCCACTTCCCTGGGTATGCCAGATAATGCCGCCCTCCTTGGCTTTAATCCTCTGCCTTGCTGCCACTACGCCAAAATATTGATTGTGTCGGCACATCTTCTTGACACCACTATCGAATACAATAAAATTATAGATAATATCAATCAATCGTTCTTTCTGACATAGGCTTATCAAATGGCGGTCCATCTTATAGCCTTCCGCTTCACTCTGTGCTCTTATAAGCAAAGACAGAGCATCCGTCGATTTTTCATCCTCTTTCCATTCAGTAAAATATTTCTCAGGGGTTTCTATGACGCTAATACGAAGCCCCTCAGTATCATTACCCGCCATAATTAATTGTATTGTTGAGAAAAACGGCCTGATAAAATCGTTGGTCTGATTGTCCAGATTCTGCCGAATACCCTCAGAAACAGATACGATACTACGCTTAAGCTCAAGGACACAAATAGCAATTCCATTGATATATAAAACAATATCTGGCCTTTTGGTATGCTCGCCCATAACAGTTACTTCTTCCGCAATATAGAAATTGTTCTTGTACGGTTCTTCCCAGTTGATAAATTTAACAGCCTGATTGTGTGCGCTTACATTTTCCCTGACAGAAGCACCATATCGCAGGAGGGAATATACTTCTTTGTTGGAATAATAGAGATCCGGCTTTTTTACTGCATCTATAAGTGAATTTATGGCACGTCGAATAAGCTCATTTGAATACCCTTGTGAAGACAGATATTCTTTAAGCCTTTCTTCATCAATATTATAGTTTTCCCGGTCATGTAGATTTCCAAGATAAATGTATTTCAATTTATCCCGGAAAAGCTTCACTACACGATTCTGCGTAACCCGTTCTCTTTCACCAACGACACCCAATCCTATTACCCCCTATATCAGACGGATTTTGCCCGTCAGCAGCTCCTGCATCATGCCTTGCTTAATGGCCTTATACTTGTTCATTTTTTGTTCCAGTACATCGATTTCAGCATCCATGTCGGAAAGGATGTTTGCTATTGCGGTTTGTTCATCTAATTTTGGCCTATAAAACTTCATTTCAAGAAGATATTTGAAATGTCTGTTATATCCAGTATATGGAATTTCCTTTTCCATTAGACTATAATAGTAATATTGTACATAATTATCATTCTTAGTGCCTAAGACTTGT
>JAKQFQ010000259.1 GCA_029558315.1 Bacillota bacterium | reverse complement strand
ACCACCGCCTTCCCGGACTAGACTACCTCGGCACAGGTGCTTAAACATGTTATCACTTCCGTTTGATAATAATATCGTAATCAGAAAGATATCTGACATCACTATTGAAATTATAATGACTCATTTTTCCTTACCCTTCTATGAGTTTGGCCCGGCAATTATGCCCGGCAGATCACTACACTTATAGAAAATTATGTTCCAGAAGTATTGGTATCACCGATACCAGTCCGGCCCGGTCGATCACCCCTGCCATCCTGAGGGTCGGACACTACTATTCTGTAAAGGACATATGTCCATGCATAAAAGAGATAATCTTTTTGGATATAGTAGTCTCATAATGTATCAGGCAGAATATTCACTGCAATAATATGATGGTGGATGTACATGGGGCTATTTCGATCACATGATGATAAGCAGAATGTTGAAAAAATTTCCTGGTCGGTTCCCTTTCCTCCTGATTTACTTGCACGTCTTCGGGGCTTTTCTGCCGTTTCTATTTCAAAAGCTTCAGGAATGTATCTTGAGGATGTTTTTGAAATTCTGAAAGGTTCTCGTTCCAGAACCTCTCCTGAAGTAATTGAAATGCTTGAAAACGTATTAAAGAAACTGGAAGAGGATGATCAGCGGCTGGAAAAAGAGGCTGCAAAGATTAATTTTATGATCAAAGGGTTTGACGTACTCGAACAAAAGAAGCAAAAAAGACAGTTGAACAGACTTCCCGAAAGCAGGTATTATCTGGAAGAATAAAAAAGATTATTCCATTGGTTCTGGCTTTCCGCCTTTACCAGACTGGGATACCATCATATCATCAACCCGAAGCAGCATCTCTACAGCTTCTTCTGAGCTCTGTATTGCCTGCCTCTTGCATCTGATTGGTTCAATAACTCCTTCTTTCTGCATATCCACCAGTTTACCAGTGTACACATTCAGTCCGAAGTTCTTCTTCCCTTCTGCATGCGCCTTCTTTAACTCTACCAGTTTGTCAATTGGATTATAACCGGAATTTTCCGCAAGGGTGATTGGTATAGCAGCGAATGCATCTGCATATGCTTCGATGGCGATCTGCTCACGTCCACCGACACTAACAGCATAGTCACGAAGACGAACGGTAAGCTCACTCTCAACTGCTCCTCCACCAGGCACAAACAGTCCGTCTTCCATTGCATCCATAACTACCCGGGTTGCATCGACAACAGCACGTTCAAGTTCATCAACCAGGTAATAGGTAGAACCACGAAGAAGAATAGTCACCGTCTTTGGATTCTTTGCTCCCGTTATGACTACCATATCTGCGTCATCAAGCTGCTCTGCCTTTTCTGCAACACCAAGGTCACTCTTTTTCAGATCTTCAGCTTTTGTAACAATTGTTGCGCCAAGTGAGCGTGCTGCAAATTTCAGATCAGCTTCCGGAACATCTTCAATGGCAAGAATTCCTGCTTTTGCAAGGTAAAACTGGGCTGCATCTGCAATACCTTTCTGGCAGAGGAG
>JAKQFQ010000238.1 GCA_029558315.1 Bacillota bacterium | reverse complement strand
AGATACTTATGATATTACGGTAAGATATGCACCGGAATTCAGAAATAATATCGACAAGTTGCAGAATGTCAGCATCAACACCTTGACTGGTCAAGCCATCTCTCTGGGGTCTATTGCAACAATTGCAGAAGGACGCGGTATCTCTGAAATCAAACATGAAGCTCAACAAAGAGTTGTGTATCTTAGCGCAGATATTGCTCAAATCTCTTTGAACAAAGCTGTGACAATAGTGAACAATACCATTCAGGATATAGCAACCCCTTCTGGAATATCTGTTGATATAGGCGGTCAAATCACAGCCCAAAAAGAAACCTTCAGGGACCTGACTGTGCTTTTTATACTTGGAATGATTTTAGTCTATATGGTCATGGCCTCATTATTCGGATCCTACCGTGATCCATTTATCATTATTTTCGCTATTCCCATGGCAATAACCGGTGTAATCTGGGCTTTTCTTATCTGCCATGTCACGCTGAATATCGTCAGCTTTTTCGGTATCGTGATGCTGCTTGGGATCGTTGTGAATAATGGTATAGTGTTAGTGAATTATACAAATCTTCTAAGAGCTAGAGGACAGAACTTAAAAGAATCGCTTCTAAATGCGGGGAAATCGAGATTAAGACCTGTATTAATGACATCTCTTACAACCATCTTCGGTATGGTACCGATGGCAGTCAGCACAGGGTTAGGTTCTGAAATCTGGCGTCCTTTAGGAATATCCGTTATTGGTGGTCTAGTTGTATCAACACTCATTACCTTAATCCTTATTCCTCTTTTTTATTACTTCGCTCATCATAAAGACAAAAATGGAGATACTATATGAATACCTTTATTATCAGTTGCGATATCAGCTATTTAGACGACATGGTGCAACATATTGCGCTGCTTGGACTGAGTAATTACTTTATTGTAGATCGTGTTTTAGGAAAGTTCCCACAAGGTGAACCTCGTTTAGACACTGCTATATGGCCTGGTTATAATTCAATGATTATCAGTATAGTAACAGAAGATGAAGCCAAACAGCTAAAGACCTTGATACTTGGGATAAATCAGGAATCTTTGTCCGAACTTGAATACGTGTATTGGTTTGAATCACCACGAACTTCAACCAATCTGATTTTGTAGTTTTTGAATCTATCTGAATATAAGGGATTAATGATGCTGTCTAAGACTATGATCCGCATTATCTCCAGAAAAAGACTAAACATCACTCGTTTTGTCTTCGGTGTGTGTGTAATCGAATTACTGCTGAATGGAATAACAACCTCACACTCTCAAGACTATGATTTAATCTTATGCATCATTGGCTCATTATCAATACTTTTTGGCAACGTGATTCGATCATGGGCGGCTGGAATAGTGCACAAAAAAAGAATCATAGCTGAAACAGGCCCTTATAGTTTATGGAGGCATCCTCTCTATCTCGGATCAGCTCAGGTCGCAGTAGGCTTTGGATTATTACTTAATGACCTATTTTGTTGGATTGGCATCATATTACTATTCCTAATTGTATATCCTACTACCATTAAAAAAGAGGAAAGTGATATGAGAGATCTTCATGGAAAACGCTGGGATGATTATGTCAGCAATGTGGGTTTGATTATTCCACGGCATTTAACATGGAATAGAATATTTGATAACTGGTCTTACAAACAGTGGGTTATAAACAAAGAGTATAATGCACTCTTTACATCTCTCATAGGTTGGAATTTAATCCAGATAATGGGAATGCTTCAGGGCTGAGGTCAATAGATGATAATGTGTATTGGAATCGCTAGATGCTGTCAAGTGATTCGGAACTGGTTTGAAAAAAATTGTAATGACATTGTGGAATTTCGATTGCCACGATGTGGCTAGCTGGAGATAAATTATGCTCAAATATTTTGATTATATCAGTATAGTAGGAACAGGGTTTTATGTTCCGGATAGAATAATGACGAATTTCGATTTAGAAAAAGTAGTGGATACAACAGATGATTGGATAAGAACAAGAACTGGAATCACAGAAAGAAGAATTGTTAAAGATTCCGAAGCTACTTCTGATCTTGCCATTAAAGCAGGAGCAATAGCTCTCAAGAAAGCTGGTATTACTTCCAAAGAAATTGATTTATTGATTATTGCAACTCAATCACCTGATTATCCATTACCATCAACAGCGTGCGTCACACAACATAGACTAGGACTAACAAATGCTGTTTGTTTTGATATATCTGCTGCATGTTCGGGTTCGATTTATGCATTAATTGTGGCTGCATCACTAATGAAAACTTGTAATTACAACACAGCTATGATCATTGGAACTGATGTATTATCAAAATCTGTTGATTGGTCGGATAGAAATACCTGTGTGCTGTTTGGGGATGGAGCAGGGGCAATGGTTCTAAAAATGAATATTAAAGGCAGAAATCTCCTCTCCTTCGATTGGGGTACTGATGGCTCAGGAGTGGATTTACTGAAAATTCCTGCGGGGGGATCAAGAAGTCCTATTTTGAGTAGTAACCTGAATCAAAGACAACAATACTTAAAAATGGATGGGAAAAAGGTCTATAAACAGGCAACAAAGATGATGTATCATTCCGTGATAAGGGCATTAAATCATGCTAAATTACAAAAATCCGACATAGATTTTATAATCCCGCATCAGGCAAACAAGCGAATAATAGAAGCAATTGCAAAAAAGCTAGCTCTTGCGGATGACAAAGTAATGATTAATATAGAAAATTATGGGAATACCTCTGCAGCTTCAATACCAATTGCTTTAGATGAAGCTATTTCTCAAGGCAAAATCAAAGACGGAGATATTGTCGTGCTTACTGCCTTCGGTGCGGGATTAACCTGGGGATCAATTGTAATAAAATGGTAGCAATTGATATTATCGTAAGAGAAGTAATAAACAGAAGAGATCTGAAGAAATTCATATGTTTCCCTTATATGCTTTATAAAGGAAACAAATACCATGTACCCCAATTAATTAAAAATGAGATGAAACTTTTTAATAAAGACAATAACCCCGCCTATGAATTCTGCGATGTCAGCTTATGGTTGGCTTATAGAAATAAGAAAATCGTGGGAAGAATTGCGGGTATAATCAATCATAGTTTCAATGAAATATGGCATAAGAAAAGCTGTCGCTTCGGGTGGATCGATTTCATTGATGATGAGGATGTATCAAAAGCACTTCTCAGTGCGGTTGAAAATTGGGCAAAGACCAACGGTATGCATGAAGTTCATGGTCCTCTTGGATTTACTGATTTGGACCCTGAAGGTATGCTGATTGAAGGTTTTGAAGAATTAAGTAATATAGCAACTATCTATAACTATCCTTATTATCCAATGCACCTTAACAAATTGGGTTATAATAAAGATGCTGATTGGGTGGAATATGAAATACGAATTCCTGAGAAGATTCCTGAGAAAATAGATCGGATTGCACAGATTGTTCTGAAAAAAAATAAATTGAGACTTCTCCACGCTTCCAAGATTAAAGAGATCAAGTATTATGCTATCGATATCTTCGAGTTATTAAATTTAGCTTATCAGGATTTATATGGATTTGTTCCATTAACTAAGAGACAAATCGACCTGTACGTTAAACAATATATAAGTTTAGCTAACCCGAAACTGATCAGTATAGTCCTTGATAGCAATGATAAAGTTGCAGCTTTTGGATTAACTTTCCCTTCCTTGTCGAGAGCTTTTCAGAAAGCTAAAGGGAAACTTTTCCCTTTTGGTCTGTACCATATTATGGATGCCCTGAAAAATGAAAGGACTTTAGATCTTTACCTTATTGCTGTTCGACCTGACCTGCAAGATAAAGGAGTAAACTCCCTACTTTTTAGAGAACTGATTCAAAGCTACATAGATAACAAATTTATAAAAGCAGAAAGTAATCCTGAACTTGAGAGTAATAACAGAGTACAAGCACAGTGGAAATACTTTGAACAAAGACAGCATAAAAGAAGAAGATGCTTTATCAAGCATCTTTGATTTGTAGTTGAGAGATCAATTGATCAGTAAAAATAAGTAGTACTCGTCCTACACTTCCAATGAAACGGTGGGAAGGGAGTATGCGCTCCTGAGACTCCCACCGGGTTCATCTCTGAGTCATATTCGATCTGATCGTCTTTGACCCAGGGTGCAAGTGCTTTGATGTATTCCCGGGCATCATCCAGGCTGTTGGATTTAGTATCCAGAGCCATGAGGTTATCCATCACTTCCAGCGCATCGTTTAGGGGATAGACCCTATCCTGGGCAGCCAGAGCCCGGCAAATGTCACTGGTGCGGTCATCCAAGATTACCACGAGCTTGTAGTATCTTGCTTTTGCCTTCTTATATCCCTGCAGTCTTCCGAACTCTCTTATGCGGAGGGCGGTGTGCTCTGCCAGTCCCTGCCAGTAGTGGGATGAGCGGTTGGCAATGTCATTGAACTGGTCTTTGAGTGTATCAGCCAGCATCTCTCTGGTATATCCCTGCTCGATTGCTTTGGAAAGTTTGTCTGCGAAGTTTTGCCGGATATCGGCATCAAAGTGGTTACCGATCCAGAACAACTGTTGCTTCTGGATTGTAGATGAGAGATGCTGATCTTCGATACCCCATATCCCGATACTGGTCTTGGTGGGCGCTTGCACTTGGGTGTCCCGCAATCCTAGCCGCACACAGCGGTCTAT
>JAKQFQ010000223.1 GCA_029558315.1 Bacillota bacterium | reverse complement strand
CCCACCTCATGCTTCTGAGAATTGTCAAGCTCATGATCAGCACAAAACTTTTCGAAGGCATACCGCTCAATGTTCCTTTCCTGGCTACGATACCACATGGGGAGGTCGAGGATATAATAAGGAAATACAGTCCGGGTTCATACATACACACTGAAGACAGTTCATACCTCGATGTCGCTGCTGCCATAAAGGATGCAATGGCAAGGTACAAAAACAATCAGATGCATTCAAATCTTGTGGAGGAATTTTTATCGAGCTTTACACGGGAAAACATGACAAGGAAAATGATGCTTATTGCCGAGGACAAACTAATGCAGGGGTCCACCCAATGAAGATTATAAACGTTGTAGGGGCCCGTCCAAATTTCATGAAGATCGCACCACTGATCAGGGCAATGAATGACAGGAAAGATAGAATTAAGCATCTGCTTGTCCACACAGGGCAGCACTACGACAAGAGCATGTCGGATGATTTCTTCGTTCAACTGGGCATTCCAGACCCTGACATAAATCTCGAGGTCGGCTCCGCATCTCATGCAGTACAGACGGCGAGCATAATGGTCGCTTTCGAGAAGGTTCTTCTAGAACACAAACCTGATCTGATTGTAGTGGTGGGAGACGTGAACTCCACTATAGCATGCGCTCTTGTCGCCGTGAAGCTAGGGGTGAAGGTGGCGCATGTAGAGGCTGGGCTGAGAAGTTTCGACAGGGCCATGCCTGAAGAGATCAACCGTATTCTGACTGATGCCATTTCCGATCTGCTGTTCACAACAGAGGAGTCGGGGAACGAGAACCTAAAGAGAGAGGGAATACCCAAAGAGAAGATTCACTTTGTCGGCAACGTAATGATAGATACGCTCGTCCATTGCCTGCAAACCATGCCTGATGGACTGCCGTATCCGGATTTGAGAGAAAATGAATATGCGGTGATTACCCTCCACAGGCCATCAAATGTAGATCATCCTGATATATTGAGAAACATACTGAATGCTTTCAAAGAAATCTCTAGAAGCCTTAAACTTTTAATTCCTTTGCATCCCAGAACCAGGAAAAACATCGAGGAATTTGGCCTTGGGGAAGAGTTAATGGACATAGCACAGAATGCCAATGTGACTGGCCCAATCGGGTATATGGAGATGCTAAAACTTGTGAAGAACTCCAGAATGGTTATCACCGACTCCGGCGGCATCCAAGAAGAAACAACATATTTAGGAGTACCGTGCATAACCATGAGAGAGAATACCGAGAGGCCTTCAACCATAACCCTGGGAACAAACATACTGGTGGGGAGCGATACTGGGAAATTGTTAAGTGCGGTGGAACAGGTTAAGCTCAATTCCCTAAATAAAGGTATTATCCCCCCTTTGTGGGATGGTAAGGCAAGCACAAGAATTGTCGAGTATTTGATAGCTTCTATCAAGTGAGTGATAAAAGAAATGATTGAAAGCAGAAACACCAGAGTCCAGTTATACTGGAATACTCTGGTCAGAATCCCTGCGCAGATAATCAATTTTGTTATATCGATTCTCGTCGCAAGGATACTCATGCCCAGGGATTTTGGCATTATGGGGATAAGTATGATGCTTATCGGGTATTCAAACCTATTTACGAATTTCGGATTTGCAGAGGCGATCATTCAAAAAAATATCCATGACAGAAAAATATTGAATTCAATTTTCACATTCAATTTATTTATATCAAGCCTCCTCGCTGTTGGATTCTATTTTGCTGCTGGATTAATAGCCGATTTCTTTAAGACTCCTGAATGCATGAAGGTCATCCGTGTCATGAGTTTGGTATTCATAATCTCCTCATTTCCAGTTGTGCCTAGTTCTATTTTGAGAAGGGATATGAATTTCAAGGTTGTAGCAGTCTTTGATCTCATTCAAGCGGTTTTGATGTCTGTAATCACATTGTTGCTGGCTTATAAAGGTTTTGGGTATTGGGCTCTTGTATATGGTCAAATTGTCCCACTTACCATCATATCTTTGTTACTCTGTGTTAAGGTAAAATTCTTTCCAATTTTATACTACAAGAATAATATAATGAAAGAAATTTATAACTTTGGGGGGTGGAATTTTTTTAGAGTACAACTTTTATTCATCTCACAGCATGTGGACAGATTCATTGTGGGAAAGTGGCTTGGACCCGTAAATCTTGGTTTTTATGATAAAGCTATAACCTTGAGTGCGACGCCTTATAATGCACTTATAATGAATATCAATTCTGTAATGTTCTCATCTTTTAGCATTGATAAGGAAAATCCTACTCGACTTCAGGAGACATTCCAAAAGAGTTTAGCTCTTCTTTCATTCATAAACTTTCCACTATACCTTGGCTTAATCGCTGTTGCCCCCCATTTTGTGCATAGCCTACTTGGAAATAAGTGGGTGCCCATGATTATTCCATTTCAAATAATTCTTACGGGATTTATTTTTAGATCATTCATGGGCATTGCAACTAGCTTGAATGTCGGTGTTGGAATGTATAAAAACCAAACGGTTAGATCTTTCTTTTCCCTGCTTATCCTCACTGTGCTATGCATTTTATTCCGCAATCAGAATATTGCAGTCATTGCATCCTGCTTCATGATATTTTGTATTCTCGATATCATGCTCTTAATAGGCCTTTCCTGTCGTGCAATCAATTTGAGGCACTTGAGAATCTTGCAGGCAATATTCCCAGGTTTGATGTCGTCATTGTTTATGTACTTCATTACAGTTGCAGCTTCTCATTTCATTTTCCAGGCTTATTCTATAATTAATATGTTTTTCATAATATTCGTAGGATTTATCGCTTTTATATTATCTATAACACTTAACCATTCAGACTATGCCAGAGAATTTAGATCAAATTTAATAAAGGATTGCAGGAAGATTCTTTATCGAGAATAATATAGGGTACCTCTAAAAATCTCCTTAGTAAAGTGCACATATGAATGCAATAAGCTATTGAATATGTTATATAAATGACAACATTTGATGAGTTTGGAGGGGGTCATGGAGCAGCTGGGACTGTTCGACTGGCAGAAGAGGTATGACAGGATCGACAAGGGTGGCGACCCCCTGATGAAGCTGAACAGGGTTGTTGACTGGGAGGC
>JAKQFQ010000219.1 GCA_029558315.1 Bacillota bacterium | reverse complement strand
TTAAGATTACTACTGATGCCACTTCATAATGCACAATCCATCCAGTCATCCGCTATCTCCATGTCAAACATCCCAAACATACCGTGTTCTGCTTATATTGTACATCAAAAATGCTTTATTCACAAGACAAAGCGGACGAACAAATGCACAAAAACTTGCATTCAAAACAGTAAGGTTTTAATTGTGTTTTAAGGGGAAATATGGTAACATAGTGTCAGTTTTAGATAAAACTATAAAAAGTATGGAGGGAATTATTATGACATTAGACCAACTTCTTGAGTACGCATTCGCGAATGAATGTTCCGATATTCATATCACCGTTGGTACCCATCTTGCTGTTCGTCGTTTCGGAACACTTCAGATTATCAATCCGGAACCATCCATGGATGAAGCCAAATCCATGATTTATGAGCTTATGACACCGGAGCAGCAAAAGATTGCTGAAAGCGGCAAAGACCTTGATTTTGCTCGTTACTGTATGGGAGGCAAATTCCGTATCAGAGTAAATGTTTATCATCAGCGTAACAATCTGGCAACGAGTATTCGTATTTTGAATGAAGCGATTCCGGATTTCGAAAGTCTTAAGCTACCAGATGTCATCCAGAGTTTTTGTAAACTTCCCAGAGGTCTTGTCCTTATCACAGGTCCTACCGGAAGCGGTAAAACAACAACTCTTGCTTCCATGATTGACTATATTAATAAAACGACTCCCTGTCATATCATGACAGTAGAGGATCCAATCGAATACATCTACAATCACAAGCTTGCAATGATTCATCAGCGAGAATTAGGCAAGGATGTCAGCAGTTACGCAACCGCTCTTCGTTCTTCTCTTCGTGAAGACCCGGATATTATTCTGGTTGGAGAAATGCGAGATTATGAGACTATTTCAGCTGCTATTACCGCTGCTGAAACCGGTCATTTAGTATTCTCAACATTACATACCACAAGTGCTGCTCAAACAGTAGATCGAATCATTGATGGTTGCCCTATGGAAGGCCGTGATCAGTTAAGAATACAGCTTGCCACAATTCTTTATGGTGTTGTTTCGCAGCAGCTTATGCCTTTACAGGACGGCAATGGACGTATCGTCGCTACAGAGACCATGGTTATGAATCCTGCAATTGGTAACCTCATCCGTGAGAATAAAACCAATCAGATTCCAAGTACAATTCAGTCCAATGCAGCATTAGGTATGCATACACTCAATTCTGATTTAAAGCGTTTGTTAAGTACCGGTATGATTGACCGTAAGACCGCATTTACCTTTACTAATGATCGTGATGGTTTGATGCGTATGTTAAACGTCAGTGTCTAATTATATTCCAGCAGCGATATTCTTTAACTGTCTTTGGAATATTCAACGTCGGCAGCTACGCGAACCGACTTATATAAAAAACGTCACTCACGTGACGTTTTTTATTGTTCCTCCTGTAACTGTCCCCATTCTTCCATATATGCTTCCGCTTGTTGTTCCAATGCATCAACTTCCTTTTGCAATTCATTGAGTTTCACATAATCGCTGGCATGCTCGGGCGCAAGCAGCTCTGCTTTGATTCCAGCAATCTTTGTATCATTCTCCTCTAAGAGTTCTTCCAGTCTTGCAATTCTGCGCTCACGTTTGGCCTTTTCTTTTCCCGGATTATAATAATTCTTACTTTCTATGGTTTTCTCAGCAACCGGTGCATTTTCCGTCTTACCTGTGTTAATACGCAAGGCATCTGTTGTTGCCTGTCGATTCTCACTTCCGAATTTTTCTTCGTAGTCCTCGTATCCATATGGGAAAAAGGTAGCCTGTCCGTTTTCAAAGATCAGAAGGCTGTCTGCAATCTGTTTGATAAAATATCGGTCGTGAGATACAAACAGCACGCTTCCATGATATTCCTTCAGCATGTCTTCTAAAGCTTCTTTTCCAACGATATCCATGTGGTTGGTCGGCTCATCCAGAATCAGAAAATTGGGCTTCGTCTGAAATATTCTTGCCAGTGCAAGTCTTACCTTCTCTCCTCCGGACAGCATAGAAACCTGCTTAAATACATCCTCTCCGGTAAACAAAAAACCTCCGAGGATATTTCGTACTTCTGTTTGTGTCAGCGTCGGATATTCATCCCACAGCTCATCCAGCACGGTCTTCTCGCTCAAATATTGCGCCATCTGCTGGTCAAAATATCCAATTTCCACATTATAGCCCAGCTTAAACCTTCCGCCTTTCGACGGGATAATATCTGTCAGCGTCTTTAGAAACGTTGATTTACCAAGTCCGTTTCCACCTATAATGCCAATCTTCTGTCCTTTCTTCATTGCAAATGATACCTTTGCAAGCACTTCCTTATATCCAATGGACAGATTCTGCACTTCAAGTACATCGTTACCGCTTTCCTTCGCAGGAATCATTGATGTATGAAATGCTTTAAGATCAAAGTTCTCCGGCTTTTCGATCAACTCCATATGTTCAATCTGTTTGAGCTTTGATCTGGTCATTGCAACTTTTGTTGGTTTATTCTTGAAACGTTCTACAATCTGGTTCAGTCTTGCAATCTCTTTTTGCTGTGCAAAATAATCCTTTTCCTGCTTCTCATGTTCTGCCTTTTTGGTAACCATAAAAGCCGAATAATTACCCGGATATCGTTTCATCTTCTGATGTTCTATCTCATAAACAACATCCGCAACACGATCAAGAAACATTCGATCATGGGATACGATTACAACTGCCCTTGGATATTCTTTTAAATAGCCCTCCAGCCAGGCAATCGTCGAGATGTCCAAATGGTTGGTTGGCTCATCAAGCAGAAGAATATCCGGCTTGGATAAAAGGAGCTTAATAAATGCAATCTTGGTTCTTTGCCCTCCCGAGAACTCCGATAACTTACGTTCCTCGTCGTCCCTGGTAAATCCAAATCTGGACAAAACCATTTCATAATCTTTTTCATAACGATATCCGCCAAGATATGTAAATTGTTCTTCCAACGATGAATACTCATCAACCAGCTCCGTCGTCGCATTTGCTTCGATTGCCTTAAGCAGTTCTTCCATACGTGCCTTCATCAGAAGAATAGGAGCAAAGACCTTGCGAATCTCATCCGCCAGGCAGACCGAATCATTATCAAATGTCATCTGCTGTAACCAGCCAATCACCGGAGCTCCTGCTTTAGTAATATAGACATCTTCATCGCTGTCTCTTTTATCTAATTCAAGTTCTCCCATAATCAGCTTAAGTAGTGTTGTCTTGCCGCATCCATTTCGTCCGACGACTGCTATTTTTTCTGTATTGCGTATTTCAAAATTTATGTTTTGCAGCACTACTTTATCTGCATACGCAACTTTTCCATTACAAATTTGATATAACATAATTAATCCTTACCTTGCGCCAAAAATCTCCGCATCAATACTATCTGACTGACCGGAATGATTGAATACCATCGCCGGCACCTGAATATTCAATCCAAGTATTGCTGCTGTTGTTCTGATTTTCTCATTCACTCCCAGCAATATACTCGCAATATACTGTTTCTTTATTACTTCATCCAGATTATCTACAAAAGAGCTTACATTCACCGGTGTAAAAGTTTCCATTTCAAGATTAAAAACCTTGTTTTCTTCCTCTGCTGTAAACTTAACCAGCACAAGTGCTGCTGTTGGAGTCTCAGGGTTGAGTTTAACGGAAACCGCACTCTTCACCTGAATTTTGATTGCTTCTCCACTTTTTCCACTGAATTTGTTTTCAAATTTCAGACTTCTGACATTGGTTGCACTAATATTAACCTTTATTTCTTTCATGTTATCCCTCCATACTAAAATACAATTATCTTTTTATTACTCGTTCTTTAAAGTCATAAGCGCTCTTTCCTTCAAACGCTTATAATGCGCCATCGCATTACCCGACTGCTGATACAGTCGTTCCAATTCCTCTGCAATTCTCATCATTTCTTCTTTGCCGTTCATGGCATGATTACCTACTGCCATCTTGCCTATTGGCGTACACATCAGCATTTTATAGTATGCTTCTGTCTTCCATCCAAAATCACTGATGAATTTCTTATCCTTCTCATCCATCTCAAATCCAATCTTTTCTAAAGCATTATAGCTCTCCGCAATTGCTTTCTTCATATCTTCCATTAGATTTCTGTCATAATATACGGCTTTCAGATTACCCTCATGACAATAACAGGCCAAAGCAATCGGCAAAACAAATGCACCATGATATCGTAACCAGGAAGACATATTCTCTTGCACGCTCAGATGTACCCCTGTCTTATGAAGAACCTTTCTTAACCGTTCTTCCCACAAGGAACGTCCTTCATCAAGTACACCAACCCTTAAAGAGCCTTTTCCAAGATGAATAACTTCTACCTTGTGATCCTCACGTTGTCCCGCAACACTCTCGAAGCCAAAAACCAACTGTTTGCGATTAACCGATTTGCTGTTCAGTTCATTCGCAATCTTCTCCGGATTCGGATTATTGCCCAGAAAGACAATCATTTTGCTTTCATTGCATGCCAATGCTTCTATAATCTGTGGCAGCTGCGTATATTGCATAGTCACAAAAATAATGTGATATCGGTCTGATGGCTGTAATGAATCTACTGTTTTCATGACATCGATCGATGGATTCTTTTTGCCAAAATGCAGCATACACAAACCGAAATTATCGATTTCTTTTTTCCACTCGCCTCTGGCCAGCAGAACGACTTCATTCCCCTGTCTTTGCAGGGTATGCGCCAGATAGCATCCAAGCACACCTGCACCATATACAAGAACCTTCATC
Source organism: Bacillota bacterium (assembly GCA_029558315.1). GTDB lineage: Bacteria > Bacillota > Clostridia > Lachnospirales > Lachnospiraceae > NK4A136. The sequence goes on along the minus strand of JAKQFQ010000219.1, from coordinate 1,965 downwards.
ATTTTCCTCCTTTACAGAGTTAACTAAATATTTACTTTATTACATCTGATGGATTCTGTCAAAGATTGGCTGCATCAATTCCGGATTCAGTTCATCCGCCAGTCCCTGATCACAAGCTGCTGCCATTTTGGGTTTTATCGGCAATTTAACCACGGTCTCAATTCCATATTGTTTGGCAATTGCATCAATATTACTCAAGCCGTAAATCTCATGACGTTCTTTACAGTTAGGGCATTCAAAATAAGACATATTCTCAACAATACCTACAATCGGAATATTCATTGCTTCTGCCATATGAACAGCCTTTTCTACAATCATGGAGACCAATTCCTGTGGTGAAGTAACTACTACAATTCCATTCACCGGCAGAGATTGAAAAACAGTCAAAGGAACATCTCCGGTTCCCGGAGGCATATCCACATACATATCATCTATATTTCCCCAGACTACATCCGTCCAGAACTGTGTAACGGTACCGGCAATAATCGGTCCCCTCCAGATTACAGGATCAGTTTCATTTTCCAGCAGCAGATTGATGCTCATAACCTCGATTCCATCTCTGGTTTTGATTGGATACACACCATTCGTATCAGATTTTGCTTTCTCTTTAATTCCATACATACGCGGGATAGATGGTCCGGTAATATCTGCATCTAATATTGCTGTTTTCTTTCCATTAGTTCTTGCAGTATTGGCCAATAATCCCGTTACCATAGATTTGCCCACACCACCTTTACCACTGATTACAGCAATCACCTTATGAATCGTCGAAAGACGATTCGGTGCAAGCAGCAGTGATTCATTGGTTCTCTCACCACACTCACTGCCACAGGTACTGCAATTATGATTACACTCTTCGCTCATTTCCATTCGCTCCATTCTGTTAATATTCTTCATTGAATCCCGGCTTTATGCATAATAAATAAATCAGCTATTGCTTTTGCAAGTATATAGGGATATAACTGCACCATCTCCGTTTTAATCATGCTTCCCATTTGAACTTCAAATGTAATTTGAATAAAGCGGTCATGCTCTGGGAAAGTCTCCGTAAAATATTCTCCGGCCGACATATGAATTGTCTGTGGTGTTGATATATCAACCACCTGACCAAGCATCGCGCCCATTGCCGTAGCCGCCGCTCCCATCATCTGATTCATTGACTCTGCCATGGCACTTAAATGCAGTTCAGAGAGTTCCTGCTGATAGAACATTCCGTGTCCATCACTTCCCATCATCAGATCAGTCATCACCTTAACATCCTCTTCCTTTAGAAACAGGATACTGCATCCCTGCAGTCCTTTGACATAATCTACCCTGGTAATAATTGATTTATCTGTCCGTTGCTTTATAATATCCCCACTTTTTTTAACTTCAACATATGGAATCGAAATATCAATATCATCACGGATCAATACCCCCAGAGAGGTTGCTGCATTACCAAGACTGATATTGGCAACTTCGCCAATGGCTGACAGCTCTAATTCATTCATCATAACATTTTCCATACCTTCTTGCCCCCTGTGTGACTAATACCCCATAAAGATCTGTGCAAGTGGAGAATCAGCGTCAATAATCAGTGTAGCATCTCCTGTCATCGAATTCTGTGCCGCCTCTAATGCTCTGATGAATCCATAAAATTCCTGTTTTTCCGGAGAATTGTATCCTTCTGCAAGAATTCTCATATACTCTGCTTCTCCTTCTGCAACAATAGTAGCAGCTTCTGCTTCTGCATCAGAAATCCCAATCTGTACGGTTCGATCAGTCTCGTTAATAATCATCTGTGCCTGTGATTCACCCTGAGCAGCATATTCAGCAGCAATTGTCTCACGCTCTGAAATCATTCTCTCATATACTGCTTCTTTATTATCATCCGGCAGATCAAGACGTTTTGTTTCAATCGATAATATTTCCATTCCGTATTGAGCAGCACTGTCTCCAACTGCTATCATAATATTCTCCGCAAGC
>JAKQFQ010000200.1 GCA_029558315.1 Bacillota bacterium | reverse complement strand
TGATAGCGGAAATGATGGAGAGTCAGTATCCCGATCATGAATTAACGAAGAGTGCAAAGATGATGTTTGGGGTGACAACACTGAAAAAAGAGACAGAAGAAACCTCAACAATTCCAAAAGAATATAAACTGTATCAGAATTACCCCAACCCGTTTAATCCCGTTACAACGATAAAATATCAACTCCCTGCAAACAGCAAAGTAACTTTAACGATATATGACATACTGGGAAAGGAAGTGACAAAGCTTGTAGATAAGGAGCAGGAAGCAGGAAAGTACGAGGTTAAGTTCAATAGTGGCAAACTAGCAAGCGGAGTATATGTCTACAGGATAAAAGCGGGAGAATTTATGATGTCCAAAAAGATGATACTGGTGAAGTGAGGAAAAGGCAGAGGCAAAGGAAAAGTGAAAGGAAGAAAATGAATAAGATGAGAATAATATTAATGATTCTGCTGCTTGCGCAGGTAGCTTTTGGGACTATAAGGTATGTAAGCAAGACAGGGAGCAGCACCTCACCATACATTACTTGGGAAACAGCAAGCGATAGTATCCAGAAATGCCTGAACATCTGCATTGACGGGGATACCGTAATTGTCGCAAACGGAGTGTATAAGGAAAACATTGATATTAATGCTTCAATAACTTTAATCGGTAGCAGTATGGATAGTTGTGTGATAATGGGCGGGACAGAAAAATTATATACAATTGGTGCATATAAGAGTTTGGTTATTCAAGGATTTGGAATTACCGGAAGAGAAGATTATGCTTATAGGGCAATTAACTTAAGAGATTTTTACGGAAATATTAAGGTTTCAAATTGTAGGATTTATAATTGCAATAGTGGTATTAAAACATATCAATCAAGCGATACATTAAGAAATTTAATCATAACTAATGTAGAAACAGGAATAGAAACATGGTGTACATTGCAGACATGCTCCCCGGTGTTGCTTAATTCTCTAGTATATGTAACCCGAGAAAATGGAAAAGTATGGTTGAATTTCCATGGAGGGAATGGCACTCTCTTAAACAACATATTTGTTGGCAAAGATGATCCCGAAACAGGCAATTCATCAGGTATATATTCTGCCTCTGCACCTCACAGAAAACTTACCGTAAAAAACAACTTGTTTATTAGATTGGCAGGATTACAAACAATACGCATGCATTCTATTTGGAGTGATCCATATTTCGTAACAAATAATGTATTCCTTGAATGCAGATATCCTTTGAATTATTCATCGGTTTTTGAAAGGCCCAGAGAAAACTCCACTATAAGAAATAATGTGTTTCTGAGGAACACGAAAGTATTCTATATTGAACAGCAACCGAATTCAGACTACAATATATTCTGGGAAAACAATGAAAACATACCACCTGGGTTTAATTTAGGTTTACATGATATAAAGGCTGATCCTATGTTTGTAAAAGATTCTCTTCCAAGTACATTTCCCCCTAACGCAATAAGCAACGCGGACTACCATTTACAGATGTACTCCCCGGGAATAGATGCAGGAGACTCAAGTATTCTTGATATTGACGGAAGCAGAAGCGATATTGGGATGTACGGTGGACCACTTGGGCAGAGTTATCAGTATCTCGACCTGCCGCCTAATCCCCCAAGGAATATACGGTACACAGCCAATATAAATGAAAAGAAAATCGTTTTCACATGGAAAAAGAACAGTGAAAACGATTTTAAGGAATATCATGTTTTCAGAGATACAGTTCAGGGATTTACCCCCGATTCTGCGCATCTCTATCTTATACTTCCCGACAGTACACTCGGGGATACAGCTCAGTTTATTGATACTTACTCAGGAGAGAACGCAAAGTATTACTACAGAATAATTGCAACAGACAATCAGGAAAACGAGAGTGAGCCGAGTGATGAAATAAGCGTAATTATAACAGGGGTGGACATAATGGATGTAGAAATAGCTACTGATTACCGTTTATATCAAAACTACCCTAATCCGTTCAATCCAAACACAGTCATAAGTTTTCAGTTGGCAGTTGGCAGTTACGTAAAAGTGATGGTATATGACATAAAAGGGGAACTGTTGGAAGTTCTGGTAAATGAAAACAAACCGGTGGGGTATTACGAAGTTGAATTCAACGCAGGGAAATATGCAAGCGGAATATATCTTTACAGAATCGAAACAGTTGACGAATCCGGCATCCCCCGGTTTATGGATATGAAGAAGATGATGCTGGTTAAATAATGTTTGTAAAGTTT
>JAKQFQ010000193.1 GCA_029558315.1 Bacillota bacterium | reverse complement strand
CAGAAGAGTTCTTTCTTCTCCAGGGAGTGCCTGCAGAACATCCACCTCTTCACTCTGGTTCACTGAGCTCTCTCCCTGTCCGAAGAGCCTGCCGGAGACTGAGACGGACTCAGCATCTATGGCCATCCAGGTGTGAGCGCTGGTAACAGACCAGGTCTTTCTGGCATACAGTTCTACCATCTCCGGCAGATCATCTATGCCATACCTGACACCGGACTTGCCGCCCCAGTTGACCTGATGCAGCCATGTTGCTCTGTTGTATTCGTACCTGCTCTCCTCACCATTGTCATTGTAGACCGCACCATAAGCATAGTAGCCTTTTGCATTCGTTAGGCTGAGGTCAAAGATCACATCTACCCAGCCGTCGGAGTATTCACAGCCATGAAACTCGGTATGGTATTTGCAGACATCATTTCCGTCTCCCCAGGGCCAGTTGTGGAAGCAATTGTAGTTTAAAATGACGCCATATGTTGATTACTCCAAAAGTGCGAGAATCATTCCTGAGTGCACCATCTGCCTTTTTTATCGATCACGGCCAGGGCGTTCTCGGTCAGGACTATCCTCTTGGCTTTGTGCCTGGCGCTCTTCACTATGACCACGGGATCGCTGATCTTTCTGGCCTCGGCTATGATGCGATGGCCGTGGATCTGCAATTGAGACAAATTTCGAAAACTCTAAAATCAGTCGCCAGTGGGCATGAGACATTAATGCAAAAATCGGCATTAAAAAGCTTAGAAGACAAGTTCTGCATGCTGGTTCTTAACCGATGACGCATTAAGAGTCATTAGAATTCAATTCTATCTGAGTTTCTTACCTAATTGGATCAAACGATATGCTAGTGGACTAAGAATATTCGTTACTAGATCATCTAGAGGCCCTTTGGGTTTGGAAAGATCGTGAATCTGATTCTTAAGAATAATTAATTGGAGTTCAGATTGATGCAGCAATTGTCCGGATTTTACTAAGTCGTTTCCCGTAGGCCCAAAAGCAGATTGGCTATCCAAAGAGATTTTCGAGATTACTCTCATTCCAGCCACGTTGGTATAGTCAAAGTCAACTTTAGGTATTTTGACGGTGTTTATATCCCTGCCTGCATTCTGCAAGAGAAGATCTACCTCATGCAACGTTGCAATAAGAATTCCCATAGCCTCGGACATCTCTAAAAGCACCTTGCAAGTAACTTCGATTGTCTGAGATATAAATTTAATACTCTCGCCGGTATTTATTAATTCATCTCCAATATTCTTAAAGAACTTTATGATCCACATAAATTAATATTAAATGTATTGCTATATAAAATTTTCGCTATTGCAAGATATATTCATTATAGATTGCCCTGTGTGATCCAAATCCGCATCATAAGGTTTTATTATTTCACTTGTTCTCAGGCAGGTTTAAAGCCCCAATGCTCGTAAGACGAAGTGTTAGATACAGATTGCCCGCAAATAGCCTCGAACAGGATATATTGATCTAAAAGATTAATGCGGCTGTAATAATAATCTCCCTTCGTACTTAAGAAAAAAAGCATCGAGTCGATCACCCATACTCCAACCGCCTTTAATTCCGATAGTGCAATCCAGTATTTAGCTCCAGCCCGCTATCATTCCCCTTTCGTGGT
>JAKQFQ010000175.1 GCA_029558315.1 Bacillota bacterium | reverse complement strand
ATATCTACAGTTTTCAAGGTTCATCTGAGCCTTTTTTCTTTGCTCAGTTTTTTCATAAATCATTTGACACTATCTCTACAAGCTCACTTCTCTATTGCACCTTCCCAATCTTGAATTCCACCAATCTCAATGATGTTTTGATATCCAATTGCTACAAGTTTATCAGCCGCCTGTCGGCTTCGATTACCACTTCTGCAATAGACAAGAATTGTCTGTTCCAAATCCGGCAGCTCTTTTAATTGTATGGTCGATATAGTCTCATTAGGAATACAGATTGCCCCCGGAATATGTCCATTGGCATACTCCTCTGTTGTCCTTACGTCAAGCAGCAGATATCCTTCTTCCCGCTTCATGTACTCTGCTGCCTCCTGCATCGTCATCCTTCTGTAATCTCCTGTCTGTCTGCGTTCGCCTCTTCCAAATCTAAGAAATACAATCGTTAACGTCAGAACAATCAAAATGGTAACCAAAAATCTTTTCATATTCACCCCCACGATTAACGATGAATCAGATTCTGAATTGCACTCTTAGGAATGACTCCAAGCGAACGATCAATTTCTTTGCCCTCTTGCATTACCACCAGTGTAGGAATGCTCATCACACGGAATTGTTCCGCCAGATCTGATTGCTCGTCCACATTAACCTTAACCACCTTCACTTCTGTCTCCTCTGCTGCCACTTCATCCACTACGGGAGATAGCATTCTGCAGGGACCACACCAGGCTGCCCAGAAATCAATCAACACAACACCCTTGTTTTCTAATACTTCTTTATCAAAATTGTCCTTCGTTACGTTCATCACAGCCATACTCGTTACCTCCTTGGTTTTATTTTATGAACTCATTATATCCAAAGTTTAACCACATTTCCGTGACTTAGTCACTTTATTTTGTATCAATCAATTTTTGCAGGAGTACAACGTTCGTAATTACAATACTTCCACGACTAATCTTTACTATACCTTCATTTTGGAAATACCGAAGCATTCTTGTCACCACTTCTCTGGCAGTCCCCAAATGATTGGCTATCTTCTCATGAGTGATCTGAATCGTATCACTCTGGGTCAGGTTCATTTCATCCACCAGAAAGGTCGCCAGACGCTGGTCAAAACTCTTCCACATTATCTGCTCAACCAGCCACATCACTTCTGAGAAGCGACTTGCCATAATCTGATTGGTATAATTGGCCAATGGTGCTGACTGATTCATTACATTCTTATAATTCTCTGGTGGGATTACCCAGATTACTGCATCCGTTTCTGCCTCTATTGATATTTCAAATTGAATACTGTTCATCATACAGGAGGCTGAAAACAAACAAATGTCTCGTTCAAACAAGCGATAAATTGTCACTTCTCTTCCTTCATCAGAAAGGATAAATGCCCGCAGCTGTCCCGTACTGATCAAAACTAATCCAAGACAATCCAAAGCCCCATTATATATCATTTGCCCGCTCTTTATTTTTCGTTGTTTCGCATCCGTCATTAACGTTTTTTGCTGTATTGGGGTCAGTTCCTTCCACATCGGAAAATATTCCGATATTTTCTCCAAGTTGTTTTCCATAGTACCTCATCCATTTGTAAGGTTAACAGTTCTAAATGTAATACTAATTATACTCTCTTTGAATTCCTATTGGAAGTTTTGAAAAGTCATTTGCAAAACCACTTTACCATGCTACAATAGGAAAGTAAAAACACAACTAGAACTCAAATGCATAATAGGGGAAACTATGAAAATTCTTTATTTCTCAGGTACCGGTAACAGCCTGTATGTAGCAAAACTTCTTGGGGAAGAAATTATTCCAATAAAACAATATCACACAGATCCACAACCCATTTTTGAAGATGACGTTATCGGCATCATTTTTCCTGTGTATTGGATCAGTGTTCCGGTCTATGTCCGTCAGTTTCTGGAAAAATCAACCTTTCACTGTGACTACTTATTTGGGATCATGACCTATGGAGATCATCATTATGGTGCATCCGAACTTCTTTTTGAAGTAAAAACAGCCAACGGACGCACTTTTGATTACATAAACTATGTGAAGATGGTGGAAAATTATCTTCCTATGTATGAAATGAATCGGGAAATCAAAAAGGCACAGTCTTATTACACAGAGGCTACTATTGTTACGATCAGAACCGAAATTGCCGATCGTAAAATCTATCGTCCCAAGGCATCCAGATTTAGTCAAAAGCTCAGTAAGAAGATGAACCAAAAGCATTGCCAGGCGATTCGCGAAAATGAAGGAGAAGCCAGAAATCTTAAGATTACCAATGGCTGTATCTCCTGTGGAATCTGCGTTCAGATCTGTCCTATGCATAATATTAGCATGAATTATCGCAATGTTTACATCGGAATGAATTGTGCCGATTGTCTTGCCTGTATTCAGAATTGTCCTAAAGGTGCCATTCATACAGCAAAAGAAAAAAGCAAAGCACGATATCGCAATCCCAATATTTCTCTTCAGGAATTATTATAGTTCATTATTCCACATCGTATTTTATGTATTGACACATAAGATACGGTGTGTTATTTTATTCTAATCTTAACAGTGTTAAGTTTCATTATTGGACATACCAAAGAGATCGATACTTTTATGTATCCAAATATTTTATACCAGGAGAATGCGCTCATGAAATTACATTATGCCATTATTATTCTTATAATACTGATTCTAATCACAATTGTATTAGTCATTTTACCGCCCAGTCGCGGAACAGTTACACCATTTTTGGATGAAAACGGTAATATCATAGAAAACTCTATCGCAGAGAAAACATTTATCACTATTGAAGATGCTTCTATCGGTCTGGTTATCCGTGGAGTCAGTATGGACAATCCTGTTCTTCTTTTTCTAGGCGGAGGCCCCGGAATTCCTCAATACTGGTTGGCTTATCAATATCCAACCGAACTGGAGCAGCATTTTACAGTATGCTATCTGTCCTATCGTGGAACTGCGCTCTCCTATGACTCTTCCATCTCTTTAGACAGCTTGACGCTTCGTCGCTATCTTGACGATACTACCGTTGTAACCAATTATCTCCGAAATCGTTTCTCGCAAGATAAAATCTATCTGATGGGACATTCTTTTGGTACTTCTATTGGTATCCAGGCAGCTTATGAGCATCCTGAATACTACAATGCCTATATTGCAATGTCACAGATTAATAACTCTGCAAGATCGGAGCAAATGGCTTATCACTATATGCTGAATTACTATACTGCACAAGGCAATACCTCTATGGTCAGCAAATTATCTCCCTATGAAGCTTATTTTGCGCAGGATTATTCGAATATTAACTTCCTGGATTCAAAGTTTCAGAACTATCTGATGAAAGTAAGAGATTTGGCGATGCATGCGTGTGGCGTTGGTACAACTGCCAAAATGCGTTCTGTAGTTACCGACATTTGCTTCCCCTCTTTGCAAATGACTGATTTTACTCCAATGGAGCGAATCAATATCTGGCGCGGCAAGATTTTTACCAACCAACCACCGGTCGTTCAGACTTCTTTTGCTAATATAGATTTGATTTCCAGTGTTCCGCAGCTTACCATTCCGGTCTACTTCTTTGGTGGGCTTTCGGATATGACCTGCTGCTATGATTTGCAAAAAGAATACTATGAAGCTGTTGAAGCTCCGGTAAAAGGATTCTATACCTTTGAAAATTCTGCTCATAGTCCACTCTATGAAGAACCAGAGCTTGCCATTCAAATTCTCGTAACAGACGTATTGCATGGAACTACCACTATGGCAGATCAATAAAAGGAGAACCTTTTTATGAAAAACGAAAAGAAGTCTTATCATCACGGCGACTTAAGAAATGCTTTAATTGAAGCCGGAATTTGCATCATTAATGAAAATGGTGAAAATGCGCTATCCATGCGAAAGGTTGCCGGTGCCTGCAATGTCAGTGCCGCGGCACCTTATGCCCACTTCGAAAGCAAAGAAGATCTTATTGTCTGCATGCAAACATATGTTACTGAGAAATTTACCAATTATCTTGTGGATGCCAAAAAAGAAGCGAGCTCAGCTTCTGAAGCCATGCTCGCTCTTGGTCATGCTTATATTCGCTTTTTTCTGGAAAACAAACAATACTTTACCTTTCTCTTTCATCAGCCCTGCTTTACCATCAATCTCTCCAGTCTGGATAATGCAGAGAATTTTCCGCCATTTCTTTTATTTAAAGATTGTATCTTAGCTTACAATCAGCAAATGGGCAAAGAACTCTCGCAGGATGACTTAGAGTTGGACGTTATTTCTCTATGGGCTCATGTTCACGGTATTGTTTCAATCGCCTCCATGAAGCATGTTACCTGGGAGAAACGCTGGGAGGATGAGCTCATTAACCTGGTTCGATAATCATTTCGTTGCAATCATTCTGCAACCCGATGAAATAATTCAATGGTTCCGACAGCTTCTTTCATTCGATTCTGATCATCCCTTCTTTGGAACTAATCTTTCATCCAGTCTTCTGGCATAACTATAAGTATAACTGGTAAAATATTTTCCCCAGAAATGAAGTGCCGTCGGATTCAGTGTTTCGAAATCAACCCCCAGATATTCACGTTTTTCTTTCATTGCCACATCGATCAGATACTCAACCAATTCCTGCGCAACACAGTTACCACGGAACTTAGGTTCAACGAAAGCACCACAAATATTGGTCATTTGTGCATCATTTGAGACAAATGTCTCCGCCTCTTCCTCTAATGACATGAAGCCTGCCAATTCTTCTCCAATTGTTGCCACAAATACTCTCTTCTCTTCATTTGCAAGCCATTTTGTAACCTCATCGTCACCAGTTCTAAGCTTAAATATCGGTGCGCTGCTCATATGATCTTCCAAATGTCTCTTTAAGGAAAATATTTGCTGCTTCTCTTCTCCAAATAGTTCCTTAATATCACAGTGACGCTCTTTATCACAATCAACCATCTGGTTACCCAGTCGTCTGATGGCATCACTGCAACGTCTGCCAAATCCATTCATAACAAAGGCCTCGTCCACTTTTTCATCATGTGCATAACGGCTCATAGCCACAGAACAAATACCATCGTTCATGAGATCCATAGCGATTGCACTAAATAGCCGCGTTGCCACCATACCTCTGCGTTCACCTGCAAATGCACTTCCTCCAAGTGGTGAGAATACTCCCTTCACATTCCCAAAGAATCCATCATATGGTCCGGCAAATGCAATATATCCAATCATTTTACTATCTTCCAATGCAACTTTTCCGTAAGGCTGCGCAAAAAGCCAGGTAATCGATTGCTCCAGTTCCCTACAATAATCCTTCACAATCAGATCCGCATTCTTCACGCATTCTTTTCGATACTCCTGCATCGCTAATTTGACTGCGTCCTCAACATACTCTTTTTTTGTTTCATCAAATATTATATTTTTCTTCAAGCTTTTTTCCTTCCTTACTACTGCTCCTTAATTTAGTGCCAACATATGTTTACTTAAGATTAGACTAATTTTTAATGCATTTCAATCAATTTCTGCATCTTACCTTAAAAAAATGCATCTTACATTTCGTTCGCTTGCTCTATTAGAATCCTCGATTTATGATTGCCTCAGAACAAAATATAATTACAGGCGACCGATTGAGATGTCGCATTTAGGAGGATCTTATGGAACAATTAGTATTATGGTTGATTATTCTTACAGAAATCGGATTTGCAGTATTTTCTTTTGTAAAACAAAGAGAAAAATTACAATGGCTTCGAAATCGTTGCTGTGTCAGTGCCGTAGAATTAGTGTTATATCTTCTCTTACTTCCCTTTCCTGGCATTGATTTCACATTTCGATATAAAATATTTTTCTATCTGTTGATTGTCAGAGTCTTCCTTTCAACACTTTGTTATGTCTTGAAGAAAAAGAAGGCAATCGGTGTAAAACATGGTTTTGGAATTGTCATTAGTGGCTTGCTTGGAATTGTCATACTAAGCTTAAGCCTGATTCCTTCCTTTATATTTGCTGATTACCAAGGGCTTTCAACCACCGGTTCTCATGAAGTTGCCATGACCAATGCAATTCTCGTAGACAGCAGCAGAATTGAAACCTTTGAAACTGACGGCTCCTGTCGTGAAGTACCACTATATTTCTATTATCCTGCAGATGCAGATGGCTCAGAGACTTATCCCCTGATTGTCTTTTCCCACGGTGCATTTGGTTATTATATGAGTAATACTTCAACCTACATGGAGCTTGCCAGTCACGGCTATGTCGTAGTCAGCCTGGATCATCCTTACCATTCCTTCTTCACCAAAGATACAGCTGGTAAAACAATTACCGTAAGTCCGGAATTCATCAATAATGTTTTCTATATCAACGAAGAGACTACACCGGAACAGGAAATCTATGAATTATCTTCAGAATGGATTGATTTACGCATCGCCGATATGGGGTTTGTTTTAGACAGCATTGAATCCAGTCAGAATGTATCTGCCTTAAGTGATGCCTGGTTTCTTGGCAATACCGAAGAATCCACAATTCAATGTGTACTGAATAGTATTGATTGTGATAGAATTGGTTTGATGGGACATTCGCTCGGCGGCGGAGCATCTGTCACCCTTGGAAGAGTTCGTGATGATATTGATGCAGTAATTGATCTTGATGGAACCATGCTTGGTGAAGAGACCGGTTACGATACAGCCACTAATAGCTACACCTTTGTAAATGGAGCTTATCCGGTTCCACTGCTTTCCATTGATAACGAGGAGCATCATACTTCAGGAGAAATAGTTGGTTCCTATTACGTTAACAATGTGGTTATAGACAATGCCATCGACGGACATAATACTTATTTCATCGGTTCCGGTCATATGAATTTTACGGATTTACCTTTATTCTCCCCATTCCTTGCCTCCAAGCTGGGTACCGGTACCATTGATGAAGTACATGCCGTAGAAACGATGAATGCCATTGTACTAAATTTCATGGATTACTACCTATTGGGCGAAGGTAGTCTAAACATACAGGAGAGTTATGAATAAATTAGGTCTAGATGTAAAGGTCAGAAAAATCGAGCAAAATGCACCGGAAATGGTAGAAATTCAATGTCACGAAATAGATCATCGTGTTCTTGAGATTGTGTCATTTGTCAAAGCAAGACAGGGACAGGTAACCGGCTGGATTGGAGAAAAGCAATATGAACTTGCCATTTCGGATATCTGCTACCTGGAAGCAGTAGATAATAAGGTATTTATCTACTGTAGTAAGGAAGTGTATGAGACCAGGCAAAAGCTCTATGAACTGGAAGAAATTCTCACACAGAAGAATTTTCTTCGAATTTCAAAGTCTGTCCTGCTCAATCTTATGAAAGTACAGGCGTTAACGCCGGCCCTCAACGGCCGGTTTACCGCCATTTTAATGAATAAGGAAGAAGTTATCATCTCCAGAAAATATGTGCCTGAACTAAAGAAAACACTGAAAGGCGGAAAGTAAGTATGAGAGGGAAAGAATTTATCAAGACACTCTTTATGAGTTTTTTTATTATCGTTACACTGGTCAATGTTGCTACTTACATTCTGGGTATCACACTGCAGCCGGAGATACAATTTGGATATGAAGCACTACTTTCTCCATTGATCTATGGATTTTTTGGTGTGCTGCCGTTCGCTATCATGTATTCTAACAGGGAGTTAAGTGTCCGTCAGCTTCTGATTCGTAAATCGGTTCAGCTTTTGTTAATTGAAGTACTCCTGCTCTATATCTCCTTTGGTGGCGGGATGTTTGATCCTTCAAATACCCGATTAGCTATGCCACTTGCAGGCAGTATTCTTATCATCTATGTGCTGGTCAATCTCATTTTGTGGCTTCTTGATCTCAACACAGCAAAGTCCTTGACAAATGAACTTATTGATTTTCAGAAAAATCACAACGAAGCGGATATCTCTGTATCAGACGATTGATACTCCTATCTGTACCAATTACTTCCTGTTCTTTATTCGAAAGCAGCTCAAGATATGGTCTGATATAAATTAGAAAAGTGTTAACTGTTCCTCTTTTTGATGCGACTCATAGGTCTGCATATAACCAAACACCTTATTATAATCAGACACAATCTGGTGCTTTTGGCATTCCTGGTGTATTATCGTCATAAGTTCCTGATTGTGGTCACTGTTAATTTCATATGCATAGCCATAGCGGTCATGAAATTTATTCTTAAATCCCGGGAATTTCTTATCCAGCTGCTCATAGAAATATTCTCTGTCACCTTCGCGCAGTGTTACGCCAATACCAAAACAAATAATTCCATATACACCGGCTTCAATACAGTAATCCAGCAATCCTCTGATATTTTCCTTCGTATCATTGAGCATAGGAATAAATGGAGACAGCCAGGCAACCGTTTCAATTCCGTTATCCCGCATTATTTTTAGTACTTCAAATCGCTCTCTGGTCGTACAGACATTGGGTTCTATCTGCTTACACAGCGTTTCATCACAAGTCGTCAGTGTCATTTGCACAATACACTTGGAATGACGATTGATTCTTTTTAACACATCAAGGTCTCTTAGAATCAGGTCGGATTTGGTCTGAATGGCAAGTCCAAATTCATACTGATCCACAATTTCCAAAAGCTGTCTTGTCATCCCCAGTTCTTTTTCCAATGGCATATACGGATCTGTCATTCCACCGGTTCCGATCATACACTTTTTCTTTTTACCGCGAAGCACTTTCTCTAACAGCTGTGGTGCGTTCTGCTTCACCGCAATATCTTCAAAAACATGGTCTATGTGATAGCAGGTACTTCTCGCATCACAGTAGATACAACCATGCTGACATCCCCGATACATATTCATCCCATTGGTCGAAGTCAGGATGGACTTGGCCTCCACATAATGCATAACAATTACCCCTCAGCCTTCACAGAGTTCCAATGTTGCTTATTCATATAGTATCCGGGAATAATATCCTCATATTGCTTCCGCAGGAATTCTCCTTCCATTGGTTCGAGCTTTAGTGTAATATAATAAGGTTTTTGGGTCTGATCCTCCAGGCATATCGCTGCAAACATTTTCCCATCAATCTTATATCTAATCCAGTTACACGCCTCCTGAAAATCCTTCGAAACACCTTTTTTCTCTAATAGAAATTCATCGATCCATTCATATTTCATTGAAAGCCCCTCCAAATTTCTCTTATTGTATCATATCTACAGCCGCGATTCGACTTCAGTCTTCATATTTTCTGATCATTTCATGAATCATGTTTTTCATTTTTGTTCTGATTTCTTTTGGTTCGAGCACCTCCGCATAGGAACCAAACGTGAGTAAATATTCCATACACCAATTCATATCCGTAACTTCCAATACACAGGTCAGGCTTTTGTCTTCATTGGTTGTAATGCCATGAAGTTCTTCATATGCACGAAACGCCATTTCTTTCTCCACCTTTAGCGTTATTATCGTCTTCTTGTTTTTCTTCTGCAGCTCAAGGTTATCCCCCATCAGACGCCCTACCTGCTCTGGTTCAAAGGTTTTCTGCGTCATTTCATATCCCATAATTCTTTTTAATTTAAAGAATCGATAATCCTTCCTCAGCTCACAGAATGCATAGAGATACCAGGCCTGTCCGCGAAAGCAGAGTTTTAAGGGTCGCACCAGTCTTGTGCGCGCTTCTGCATTAACACCGGCATAGTCGATTCGAATATAGCAATGATGTATGATTGCCCTCCTGAACTGTTCAAAATAATCTCTCTGTTTCTCATCCTCACTCCAGCCAGAGAAGTCCACTTCAATCCAATCCTGAGAATCACCCCCAAAAAAGCTCTGTAGTTTTCTCAGTGCCTCTCCTTCTTCCTGATATCCCACAGCGGCAAGTGCCTGCAGGGATTCCAGGATTCTCTCACGTTCTGCCAGCGTCAATACAGTTTTATCCAATACAAAATCGGAAAGGAGCGAGATTCCACCGCTTCTTCCTCGATTCGTATAGACAGGAATTCCTGCTGCTGATAATTTGTCCAGATCACGGTATATCGTTCTCGTCGAGACTTCCAGCCGCTCAGATAATTCTTCTGCTGTGATATATGTTTTTTCCATCAAAAGATATACTATTTGAAATAACCGACTAATCATTAATCTTCTTCCTGTGTGCCTTGATTTTCTTCATTGCCCACGCATAGTGACTGCTGGTAGTGCTGATAAAATAGGAACCAATCGTGCTTGTTCCCACCCAGTCAAATGCACCCTTGGCAAATAATTCTTCATTGCTCAGTTGCTCTATTCTGGTCATGATTTCCTTATGCGAAGCATCAAATTTCTCTCGTGCTTCCTCCAGGCTGACATTCTGACAGTTCTTCCAGAATATCTGATTCATATCCCCATAAGACTTCCATGTATAGCCTTCCATCAGGAAAGGCTTTCTAATTCCATTCTCATTATTCTGAATCCATTTTAACATCAATTGATGCCACTCATAGAGATGCATCACTACGTCACGAACATTCTTATCCCGTTTCCAATGTGCTTCTGTTTTCTTAACATCATCCGAGAAATCAAATGGCGTATCAAGTTCCTTCTCCGTCAGAGAATCCAGCATTTCATTTAATTTAAAATATTCTGTATCGGCCGTCTTAAGCAGATCTGCTTTGGTCTGTGGTCTAGGCATAATATTTCCTCACTTTCAAATGTTGACTTTATCTATCACTGTACTATTTCTTCTTTACAGGATGTCTGATGACCAGCTTTCGCTTGTCTATTGTAATCTCCTTTCCAAAAAATCACCCTGCTTTATATCTCCATTCTCGTTTCCTGGTACAGCACGCTTCATCACAATGTCATATTATAGCAAATAACATGACACCATATGTCATATTTTACCATTTTTTTCAGAAAATTGTTTTATTCAATACAGGGATTTTGGATAACAGGAAAATTACAAGCAGACTTAATCCAAACAGTTCAATCACAACGATTGGAATAGAAATGACCGCCGGTAAAAATAGTGTATCAAGGCCGATCCATCCGGCCACCATCAGAAAGAATGGATGAATCAGGTAAATTCCAAAAGAATATTTCGCTATCCTACTGCAAAATGATCTGGTATTCCACAATTGCTTAACCAACAGAAAAATTGCGATTGCAGCAAGACAATCCGGCACAGTGAGCGGATCATTTAGTATGGTCGATAGTTCTTCTTTCTGAACAGAGATAAAGTAGCAGGTCAGATGACTGGCCTGATAAGCCAAAAATCCAACAATTGCAATCACAATCAGCCAGCTCCGTTTTATTCTCCCGACATAGGTATGAAGATAATGTCCCAAAATAAAGTAACCGGTATAACCAATCACCATCGAGAACGGAATTCTCTCATATAAGCTCAGTACAATTGTCTTGAATCGAAAATCAAATTTAAGCAGAGTCGGCATAAAGATGGAAATAACAAAATAGAGGATCAGAAAATATCTGCACAATAACTCATCCGAAGCAATTTTTTTTAAAAAAGGGATCAGCAAATAGATTCCGATGATCATTGGAATAAACCACAGATGATAGATCCCATTCCCAAGCAATGTGTTGAGAATGATATTATGCTTTATAGAATCCCATGAATAGCCATAACCTTCCTGATAACAATTGATAACATTAAAGAAGGTTAACCAGAAAAAGTATGCGATTACAAGTCTTGGGATTTTATGTCTGAATAATTTGCGAAATGTTATTTTATAGGAATCCTGCAAGAGGAGTGCACCACTAATCATCACAAATAAAGGCACACCAATGATTGCAAGGCAGTCATAGGCATTCGTAATCAGGAATGGAAAGGAGCCGATAGCACGATCCTCTAGATTATATGCCGATACATGCACACCTACAATCAAAACGCAGGCAATCACACGCAGATTATCAAGATAATAATTTCTTTTTTCCATCGGTAACCTCCCAGGCATTATTGCTTGGTATTACAATAATGATTATCTCATTGTAGCTGAATTGTCCAGTAGATTCAAGCATTTTTCCATTACGATCTGCTTAGAACTGCTTGCGCTCTACCTTATGTAATTCACGCCAGTAGCTTTCACTTAAGCGTTAAAACGAAAAAAGAGTAAGGAGTCGCAATCATTGTGTCCCTTACTCTTCTTTACCGTACTACGAGCCATGATAACTTTCATACTCTTGTATTGATGATTTTCTAACTAAGCAGTTTAGTAATTCTTCGCATTGATTTCAAAGTAGCTCTGCGGATGTGCGCATACCGGGCATACTTCCGGGGCTTTGGTTCCAACGACAATGTGTCCGCAATTTCTGCACTCCCACACCTTAACTTCACTCTTCTCAAATACCTGTGCTGTCTCTACATTCTTAAGAAGTGCACGGTAACGTTCCTCATGATGCTTCTCAATTGCAGCAACCATACGGAATTTGGCAGCCAGAACAGTAAAGCCCTCTTCCTCAGCAGTCTTGGCAAATCCTTCGTACATATCCGTCCACTCGTAATTCTCTCCGTCCGCTGCAGCTGCAAGATTCTGTGCAGTATCTCCAATTCCTTCCAATTCCTTAAACCACATCTTCGCATGCTCTTTCTCGTTATCTGCCGTTTTTAAGAACATTGCACTAATCTGCTCCAGACCATCTTTCTTGGCACGTGATGCAAAATAAGTATACTTATTTCTTGCCTGTGATTCTCCGGCAAATGCTGCCTGTAAATTCTTCTCTGTCTGTGTACCTGCGTATTTGTTTCCCATTTTTGTTTCCTCCTTAGTTTGTTTATCATTGCATGGAATCATTGCCAGTAATGCCTTTGCCGTATCCACCGAAAAATCAGATGTCGGTGGGTTGGCAATCATTT
This sequence comes from Bacillota bacterium, assembly GCA_029558315.1. Taxonomy (GTDB): domain Bacteria; phylum Bacillota; class Clostridia; order Lachnospirales; family Lachnospiraceae; genus NK4A136. The sequence goes on along the minus strand of JAKQFQ010000175.1, from coordinate 575 downwards.
CTTTTAAGATATCTTGTGCATTACCACTCTGTGGTAACATAAATCCAGCTTCGCGGATTACATCCTCTGCCATGAGCTGACTTGATCTGGCAACCGCTTTCATTAGTTTTTGAAGGCCAACTGCATCTGTTGTCTCTGCAATTTGTGTTGCTGCCTTCGCCTGTTTCATCTTACTTTCAACCAGATCATTGAGTGCGTTTTTCACTGCATCACTCTTCATCTGTTGTGTCGGATATTCCAAAGGGACCATACTAATTGCCCCGGAAGGGCATCCCTTGGCACATGCCTCACATCCGATACATTTGCTTGTATCAATGATACTGTTCTCTGTATCAGTCGCTCCGGTCGGGCAAACATACAGGCATAAGCAATCCTTTGTACATAATCGTATATTACGAACCGCTACTCTCTTCATGCTTTTGCCCTCCCTTCCATCTTGGTAGTGTCAAATTTCACTACCTATTTTATTGTTTTAACCTTGATTATCAGGGAGTTTATAATAAAAAGAGCACTCCCCCCTTTTTTTTGATATAATGTCCTCGACTAAAAATCCAAGATATCGAAAGGAGCAAATG
>JAKQFQ010000164.1 GCA_029558315.1 Bacillota bacterium | reverse complement strand
TAATTGTTAGTTCGTTTGGTCTGACCAGTTTATAACTGGCTTTTCCTTTTTTACTTGGTTTTGCTTGGTTCTTTCGAACCTGTTCTCTGAATTTTTCTCTTTGAAATTTTCAGGGTTGCATTACTGTGTAGTTATCAAGGTACATTGTTACCTTCATGTGACAGTACATACTGTCAACGGAGAAGGAGGGATTTGAACCCTCGCGCCGCTATTAACGACCTGCACCCTTTCCAGGGGTGTCCCTTCGGCCAGCTTGGGTACTTCTCCAAACACTGGTTCGTATAAGTTTTTATACTTCCGCGGGAAGATTCAAAGCGGAGAGGATGGGATTCGAACCCATGTGCCCGTAAAGGCAAACGGTTTTCAAGACCGCCTCGTTATGACCACTTCGATACCTCTCCGTTTACGTTCGCCACTTATTCGGCGCAAGTGTTATAATATCAAAACACCAACCTTGTGTCAACAACTTTTTCCAAATTTTTTTCTTCTTTTTTTTGAAGTCTTCAAAAAAGCTCTATTTTACAAGATTTTCTGCGATTAATAAATCTTCAGAAGTTGTGATCTTAATATTCTCATATGAACCATCTGTCATTTTAACCTTTTGATGAAGAATCTGTTCTACTATCATCGAGTCATCTGTAATATGAATTCCCTTTTCTAATAAATCCTGTTCCGATCTTGCCAGTTGATCATATGCTTCATGAATCAAATCATAAGAAAACACCTGTGGTGTCTGTACCTGATAAAGCTTCTCACGATCCGGTGTTGCCTCAACAAATCCATTCTTATCCGTAATCTTTATTGTGTCTTTCACCGGCACTCCAACTACGCAGGCCCGATATTGTTTCACTGCTTGATAAGCACGCTCTAGTATTTCCTGTGAGACAAATGGTCTTGCCCCATCATGAATAAAGACATAATCGCATTCATCAATTACAGATAAGCCCTTCATTACAGAATGATATCTTTCTTTTCCTCCAGCTACAATATGAGTTACTTTTTTTAATCCATAAGCCTCTACGATGTTTTCTCTGCAATATGATTCTTCTCCGGCAGCTGTCACCAGAATAATTTCATCAATGAAGCTATCTTCAAATGTTTTCAAAGAATAGAAAAGAAGGGGCAAGCCCTTCAATGGAAGATACTGTTTGGGAATATCAGACTTCATGCGTTTTCCGCTACCACCAGCAAGCACGATTGCTATACAATGATCCATCAGATTCGATCTCCTAACCTAAGATTTGGTACTGCGTTTAAGTCCCACCCGTGTCGCACACCGTTCCTATACTCATAATAACCCGCAACACCTATCATCGCCGCATTGTCTGTACAAAAAACCGGTTCCGGACGATAAAGCGTAATTCCACGCTTCTCACAAGCCTGTTCCATTGCTGCACGAAGATGTGTATTAGAAGCAACTCCACCTGCAATTGCAAAAATCTTCTCACCGCTTTGCTCCATTGCTTCCATGGAATGTCCCACCAGCACATCAATTACAGCCTTTTGAAATGAGGCTGCTACATCAGCACGATTAATTGCCACCCCTTTCATCTCACAGGAATTCAAATAATTTAAGACTGCTGATTTTAGTCCGCTAAAAGAAAAGTCATAAACAGAGCCTTCTATTCTGGCTCTCGGGAAATCAATTGCTTCCGGATTACCTTCGTTGGAAATCCGATCAATCTTGGGACCTCCCGGATAGCCTAATCCTATTGCACGCGCCACTTTATCAAATGCTTCACCTGCTGCATCGTCTCTGGTTCTTCCCAAAATCTCATATTGTCCGTAATCCTTTACGCATACCAGATGCGTATGTCCACCGGATACTACCAGACAGTGAAATGGCGGTTTCAGTTCCGGATGATCGATGTAATTTGCGCAGATATGTCCTTCGATATGATGCACTCCAACCAAGGGTTTCCCGGCCGCAAATGCAATTGCCTTGGCCGCAGACACCCCGACAAGCAATGCCCCAACCAATCCTGGGCCGTAAGTAACCGCAACAGCTGTAATATCCTGTAAGGATAATTGTGCTTGTCTTAATGCTTCCTCAACAACCTGGTTGATTTTTTCTATATGCTTTCTGGATGCAATCTCAGGAACAACACCACCGTATAGTGTATGTATATCTATCTGTGAATAGATAACATTAGACAGCACTTCTCTTCCATTCTTTACCACAGCTGCTGCCGTTTCATCACATGAACTCTCTATAGATAAAATTAATGTATCCTGCATTACTCTCCCGCCTCCTCGTCTTCCGTCACCAAAGCAAAGCCAAGGATTTTCCAATGGCCTTCGTCGTCCTTTCTCAGTACATAGACTTCTCGGGATGACTGATAAACTGTGCCCGATTTCAATGTATAGGTACAGTAAAGTCGTGCACATTCCCTCTCTTCAAATGTAAAATACTCTACGTCTGTGGAAGGAGTCACTTCACTTGAATAGACTGTTATATTTCCTGATTTGAACACAGCAATATCATCCCTTAAATTGCTTAAGTACTCATCCTGGCTCTGATTTAGTACAAGCTCGTTATCATAGAGGGATTGCGCCAGATGTGCAAGTTCGCTGAGTTCTTCATCCGAATAGGTCTCATTATAGAAACATGCTGTGATTTCGTTATAATACTTTAGTACCTGTACCGGTGTCGTTGGGTATTCTCTATAGGGCACACGAGCCAGCAGTTCCTGTACCGGTGTCATACTTTCTTCCACTGTTGCTTCGATATTCTCCTGTGATGTTGCTTCGCTGTTTTTGGACGACAAATAATAGTAGTACCCCATCACCAGTGCTACCATGATTAACATAATAAAGGTTGTTTTTGTCCCCTTGGCACGTACCTTCGTGTTCGTCCCTTTCTCCTCCATGATTCCTAGTCTTCCTCAAAAAGCAATGTAACTGATTTGCCGTCTTTCCCTGCCTTCGCATTGGGGAATATCTTCCTGACATCCTCCATGTATGGCTCCGGCCAAGGTAATGACGGGCTATAATGTGTCAGCCACATTTCTTTCACCTTTGCCTGCGCAGCCATTTTGGCAGCTTCATAAAATGTCATATGCTTATATGCTTTCGCTTTATCTATCTTATCTGCTTCTCCATACATTCCTTCACAGATAAATAAATCCGCACCACTGGCATGTGTTACAATTCCATCCGTTGGTCTGGTATCCGTACAGTAAGTCACTTTTAATCCTTTTCGTTCCGGTCCCATCACCATTTGGGGTGTATACGTAACATCTCCCTCAACGATAGTCTCCCCGTGTTGCAGTTTATTCCAAAATTTCAATGGGATTTCGCATTCGCGTGCCCTATTGGCATCGAATTTGCCTTTTCTTTCAATGACAACGCTGTAGCCATAACAGACAATATTATGATTCACCCTAAAAGCCTGAATGTAAAATCCATCCATATCAATCTTTTCTTCATTTTGCGTCAATTCTTTATAATTAATCTCAAATGGCAACTCCGGTGCAATCATACGTAAAGCCGAAACCACACGTTCCAATCCTTTGGGACCAATTAACAGCAATGGTTGCGTACGTTCAGCATTGCCCATGGTCAATAGCATTCCGGGCAATCCGCTTATATGGTCTGCATGATAATGTGTAAAACAGATAATGTCAATAGGATTGGGGCTCCACCCCTTTTCCTTCATGGCAATCTGTGTACCTTCTCCGCAATCAATCAATATACTTTTTCCGTTATATCTGGCCATCATCGCCGTAAGCCATCGTTTAGGAAGAGGCATCATCCCACCAGTTCCCAAAAGACATATATCCAACATAATCCGTCTGCCTTTCCTATAGCAATTCCTTTTCTTCAATTGAAACCGGGATTTTAAAGGATTGAACTATACGGTCATAACAATCCTCGCATAAATCAAAACTGTGCATTTCCCCATCCTTATGTGAGAAATATCCAAAGATATCCTGATACATCATACAGCCTTCCCGCACAATTCCATTTTTTACGAGTAGCTGCTTCCCACAACAGTTGCATTGAATCTCAAGTAATTCTGTACTCTCTTTGTCATTATACTTTCGCATATTCGTCCTCCACGTCTCTGATTTGCCTTACTGCAGATATTGCATCGCAGTTCTTCTATTATAGTCACTCTCGTGGGTTTCTCATAGCGGTAATATATGTTATCGTTTCCACATAATAACTGCATCTTCACAAGGAAGATCATAAAATTCTTTTCTCAATCCTTCTCTCACAAATCCAAGGCTTTCATACATTTGTATTGCTGCAAGGTTACCCGCTCTCACTTCCAGTGTAAATGCCTTTATTCCATTCGTTTTAGCCTCTGCAAGCATCTGTCGTAATAAGGAACGTGCAATGCCCCGTCTTCTATATGCCGGAAGTACTGCAACATTTGTTATGTCGGCTTCGTCGTGTGAACAGATTAGTCCTGCTGTCGCCAGAACTATGTTGTCTTCTGCTGCAACATAGAAGCAATAATACTTTTCACGGATTGCATCTTCAAAATCCTTGCGTCTCCATGGTCTGGAAAATGTATCTGCCTCTAATTGACAGACCTGATCGAGATCCTTCTCTTCCATCTTTCTAACAATCATTATGTATTCTTCTCTTCCCTTTCCCGTTCTGCCTGTGACACTCTAAAATATTCCGGTGCATGAAATGCAGCAGTCTGAATCTGTCCTTTTTCAAACATTTGTCCTGCAAGCAAGGCTACACTTGCCGCACGCTGTACATTCATGGAGAACGGTGCGAAGGAAAACGCGACATTGCATTGTGCCATAATCGTCTCTTTGTATACTGCACTTCCATCACCAAGAAATATTACTTCTTGTCCAATCTGATTAATATTTTCAAGTAATTCATGAACATCTATCGCGCAACCGTCCTTCTTCTTTTGAAGCTCATACTGAAATGGATGTTTTCCGATTCGTTCAAAGGTATAAATACCAGAATACACCTGTTCTCTTCTTGCATCCATCATCGGACAAATCACCTGATTATAACCATAAAAATTATATGCCAAAGCTTCCAGTGTCGGAACTGCTACAATTGGTTTTTTTAATGCCAGTCCAAGTCCTTTGGCAGTTGCCGCACCAATTCTTAATCCGGTAAAAGATCCCGGTCCTGCAGATATTGCAACTGCATCCACTTCTTCAAGTTCCAGTTCCGTCATTTGAAGCAGTTCGTCCAACATTGGCAAAAGCGTCTGAGAATGTGTTTTTTTGTAATTTGTCGAATATTCTCCTGTCAGAACTCCATCGACAACAGTTGCCACACTTGCCACCTGTCCTGAACTATCCAATGCAATGATTTTCATAGGTATGATACCTTTCTTCTAACCAACTTGCGTTAATGTGATTTTCCTGTAATCAACCCCCTGCTGCGGGTCCTTGGAAATCTCTATCTTCAAATACGAAGACGGCAGAATCTCTTTTATCATTTCTGCCCATTCTACCATACAGACACCTTCACCGTAAAAATAATCTTCAAACCCAACCTCATACATTTCATCCGGGTCTTCCAATCGATATACATCAAAATGATAGAAAGGATATCGTCCTTCCTCATAAACCTGAACAATGGTAAAGGTCGGTGAGCATACCATTTCCTCAACTCCCAGTCCCTTTGCGACCCCCTGTGCAAGAACAGTCTTTCCCACGCCAAGGTCTCCCTCCAGCGCAATCACTAATCCAGGCTTGGCCTCCTGACCGATTTTGATTCCCAGTTCCAGGGTTTCTTTTACATTTCTCGTTTCTATGACCATGTTATAACCTCGATTAATTACGAATTTTAATCTTCTTAGGATCCATATTCTCTGCAATCGTTGCTACAAGTGCAGGAAGATGATCTGCAAGATCTTTTCGCGGGAAAATAGAAGCATTTTGTTTTCCTGTATACACTACAATACTTTGCTTCGTTGAAACAGCTTTACAGCATTGACTCCATGGCACGCTTTCTTCCTGTCCGTCCTGTGCTACCGTAATTCCATCCTGATTAATTCGATACTCTAATGGCTTTTGAAAACTTTCTGTCATTTTCATTTGCACAAAAGATTTGTATTTCAGATTAATGGGAAGATATAAGACCAGCACGATTCCAAGAATAAGATAAAGTACAAAATTAGTCTTTAAATAAAATATAATGCCAAGGAATCCAAAACAGGTTCCAAGAATTCCGGAAGCACCAGAATATGCGTGATTGATCATATAATCATAAAGAATACCTGCAGTCATATGAACCGTAAAACTGATTTCTTTTGATGTATCACTCATAAAATGTTTTCCTTTCCGGACTGATTACACAGTCTCATATATAATAACAGGAATTGCACCGAAACGCAATTCCTGCCTGGGATAAATATTGTAATCTATCTTATACAAATAACTGTTTACTCATGACGCAATGCCTCTATTGGGCTCATTTTGGCTGCATGTCTGGCCGGATAGATACCAAAGAAAATACCTACCGAGGACGAGAACAGGCTCGCGCCAAGAATTACTACCGGTGATATAGAGGCGGCGAATCCAATTAATTTACCAACCAATATTGCCCCTGCTCCACCAATGATAATTCCAATGATACCAGCAATCAGTGTGATAATTGCCGACTCACATAAGAATTGGAACATAATCGAGCCGGTTCGTGCTCCCAGTGCTTTTCGTATACCAATCTCTCTGGTTCGCTCTGTTACAGAAACAAGCATGATTGTCATAACACCGATTCCTCCTACCAGAAGAGAAATGCCGGCAACAAAGACAACAAACAGTGTGACCTTATCCAAAATACCATTCACCTCTGAAATATAGGAATTGAAATCCTGTACTTCAATTCTGTTCTCGCCCCTGCAGTTATGTCTTGCTTCCAAAATGGAAATTACCTGTGAGGTAATCTGTGTTGTATCTGAGAGCATATCACTAAAGATATAGAATCCGTCAAAGGTGAGTTCCTGATCATAACCAATCATTCCGTAAAATGTCGTCATAGGCATTTCCATCTCAACCTCATCATAGTTATACATCATATTGTACATCGCGGATTCATTATCACTTCTTACTCCGATAATCGTAAAGTCCTCTACCTGACCACCAAAAGTAAGTTCCACCGTCATACCCACAACATCTGCGGTTCCAAATAAGTGCACCGCACTTTGTTCAAGTACAATACAGACATTTGCACCTGCATCATACTCTTCTTTTGTAAAATATCTTCCATACAGCAAGGGGTCACGAAAATATTTTTCCATACTTTCTGTACCGGCATAAGTATAAGCCGTAAAACTCCCTTTGTTGCTATATGCTTCTCCATTGAAACCACTCATTGGAGTTACTCCGGTAACGCCTTCTACCTTCTCTTTGATAACATCAAAGTCCTCCGTTGTAAATTCTATGAATTCATTGTCCTCCGAATTCTTGACTGACTGAATATAAATCTGTCCACCGGCAATGTTGTTCAGTGCTCCATTGATTTCTCCCTTAATTCCATTACCCACTGAAATAATCAGGATTACTGAAGAAACACCGATAATGATACCAAGCATCGTTAACGCAGTTCGCACTTTATTGGACTTGATATTCATTAATGCCAGCTTCACATACTCTAGTAATTGTGCCATTTTAAGCCTCCATTTTTCGCCTATTGGCTAAGCTGTCATTATTCTTCTGTTTCTTCGTCTGTACTAGTTGGAAGTGCCGCATCTTCATTCGAGGCATTTCCTTCTTCCTCAGATTCCGGTTCCTGTGTTGCTGCCTCATCGTCTGACTCTGCCGGTTCTGTTGTTGCTTCTATTTCAGAAGTTTCCTCCGTTTCTCCCAGCATAATCGGATCCATAACAAATACACTTGATCCATCCTCGAGTGTAGAGGAAATTGTGGTAATTACTTCATCGCCTTCCTCCAAACCTTCCAGAATTTCAATCTCAATATTAGAAGAGATTCCGGTCGTAACATACTGTTTTTTAGCTACGCCGTCTTTGATTACATAACAGAAATCTCCGGTACGGTCAGTGTTAACAGCTTCTACCGGTACAACTAAGGCATCCGTTGCTGTTGCTACCGTAATTGTAATCTTACCATCTACTCCAAGGAAGATTCCGTCATCAGGATTGATAATTGCAACTTGACAATTAACAACAGCTGCACCGGAATCATTTGTAGTTGCCATACGATCAATCTTGGAGACTGTACCTTCATACTCATGTCCCGAAATCGTAATGACTGCTGATTGTCCTACCTGGAGATCTTCCAGATCGTATTTACTGGCACCAAATTCAACCATAACCTTTTCTGTAGATTCCACAACAATGAGTGCGGTACCTTCTGGTGTCGTTGCTCCCTCAATTACAGAGACACTGGTAACAATACCATCAAAGTCTGCTACAACTCCATTCATAGCACTTTCCAGTTTTTCCTGTTTCTCTGCTGCCTGTAACAGCAAAAGTTCATTTCCTGCGTCTAATGAGGTAAGCTCATTGCTGTTTAATAAAGCAGCTTCTGAAGAATCTCTGTCTGCCTTTGCTGCAGTCAGATTCGCATTCAGATCTGTGAGATCTGCTTCTGCAATCCGAAGCAGTTCATCTTTATTTTCAGATGCTTCAAAGTTGTTAAGTAATGTCTGCTCCGTCTCTAACTGAGTAATTCTCATATTATTAGATGCAATCAATTTTCTATAATAATCAATCTCATCATCTTCCAAATGCTGTGTCAGCTTGGCAAGCTGGCGATTGTATTCGATATTCTGAATGCTCAGGCTCTCCATCTCATATGCAATTGCTTCTAATCGTTCTTCCTTCTCATCCGCGATGCCATCCTTCAGTCCCTGAATATAATCTTCCTGCGCCTCAATCAATGCTTCATAGCTATCTACATCAGCAACTGCCTGCGCATACTCTGCATTTCTCTCATTGTTATCCTGAAGTTTTGCCAGATATGCTGCATTGTCAGATTCCAAAGATAATGCATTTTCTGACATAGATAATAAGATTTCATCTTCGTCATAACTAATCAGCTGATCTCCGGCACAAACTGCATCACCAGCCTCAACATTAATGGAATCAATCGTAACTCCGGTGACTGCAAAATAGGTTTTACTTTCTTCACTGGTTACAGTTCCACTTGCTCCAATTGTATATACCACCTCACCACGGTAAACAGTCTCTGCTGCAACAATCTCCGGTGCATCCTTTGCAGATAATGAATTGATAATGATAATCGCAATTACAGCTACTGCAATTACACCAAGAATAATCCAACGAACTACTTTCTTTTTTTTCTTCTTTGTCTTTGATGCCATGATTCTATCTCCTTCTAAGCATTAATTTCTTGCGTATTTACGTTTTCCTCAAATATCGGTTGTTGTATATTGATCTCCGGTACTGCTGCTTCCTGTACAACTGCTTCCTGTACTGCTGCATTTCTTATGTAATCCTGTTCAATCCGTCCATCTCTAATCTTAATAATACGGTCTGCCTTCTGTGCAATCTCATTATCATGCGTAATCAGAATAACCGTCCTGCCTTCCGCATGTAGCTGTCGTAAAATATTAAGAATTTCAGCACTTGATGCCGAATCCAGATTACCGGTAGGCTCATCGGCCAGAATAATGGGCGGTGCCTGGGCAATCGCTCTTGCAATGGCAACACGCTGTTGCTGTCCTCCAGACATTTCTGAAGGTTTATGTTCCATACGATTCTCCAGTCCCACTTTAATGAGTGCTGTCTCTGATAATTCTCCTCTTTCTTTGCCCGGAACCCCACGATAAATCAGCGGAAGTTCAACATTTTCCAAGGCTGTCAATGTTGCAATCAGATTAAATCCCTGAAAGATAAATCCAATCTCTCTATTTCGGATATCAGATAATTCATCATCTGACATTCCCGAAACATCCTCCCCATTTAATATGTATTGACCACTTGTCGGCACATCAAGGCATCCCAGCATATTCATTAGTGTTGATTTACCCGAGCCAGATTGACCAATAATTGCAACAAATTCGTTATTGTCAATGGAAAGTGTAATGCCGTCCAACGCACGGACCTCATTTTCTCCGGGATTATAGATTTTACACATATCCCGTATTTCTATGAGTTGACTCATTTCTCCTCCTTTGCTGCGACTAAATATAGTTCTTTACAATTATGCAAAAGTCTGTGCGCAGCTCAGACCTTTTCCTGTTACTGATTACGATTCTTCCTGACGCTTTTTCACGCAGTCTGCAAGTAGATACTCTATCTGGCCATTGATTGATCTAAAATCGTCCTCTGCCCACCTGGCCAGTTCCTCCCACAATCCGGGAGATAGACGTAATAGGATCTGTTTCTTTGCTTTTTCACTATCCTTGCAACGTTTTTCCCGCTCTCTCAGCTCATTTTCTTTCTTGGTAATAGTCTGTTCCAATTGCCCCAGCTGATTCAAACGAGTTAGAAGTTTCTGCTCTTCTTCTGATGTCTTTATTGTCTCGTATGTTGTTCCTGCGCTGATCAAATCCTCAGCAGTCTCTAGTTTTATAGATCTGTTTTTGCTATCTGTCAGCATTCTGTCCGTTTCCTCCCATCCAATTATTTATATCAGAATAAGCTGATAAAATGTCCATCATAATGATATCGTTTTGATATCACTATAATAGTCTTTTGCTTTTTTCATGTCAAGCACTATTTCCTGATATGTCCAACATAAAGATATCAAATAATGAAATTTAATATTACACGTTTCCTTTCAGGCAAAAAAATGACGCCTCACGACGTCATTTTCCTGCTTTCTTACCTGTACCTTTGTTCTAATTCTGTTCTGTAAACAACCCTGATTTTCGCAATGCAAGAATTACCGGTTTATACAAGACCAGGGTAATTCCCATATTAATTCCTGCTTTAATCAGGTTGAAGGGCAGAAATATCGGGATAAGCATCTGCTTGATTACCGCTCTGTCAACCCCCTGATAGAATGGAGTAATCAGGTAATTCCACAGCAGCATCGCCGCTGTCATTGCAACCACACTGATTGCCAGACCAATCACTGCCGCAATGAATGTTTTCTTCTTTTTATAAATCATTGCTGCCGGCCAGACAAAACATACTGTCGCAATCACATTCATTATCATTCCAATCGGACCTGTCTCACTTACTGTCAGCATCTCAACCAGGCTGACTACAACTGATATCAGGATTCCGGCAAACGGACCTGCAATAAATGCAGCAATTACTATAATGATATCTTTGGGATCATACTGTAAGTACGGTGCGTCTGCAAACATTGGTATTCTGCAATAAGACATTACCACATATGCCATTGCGGAAAACATTGCCATCATCGTCATTTTCTTTAATCTAGTAATTTTCATTTTCTACCTCCAAAATTTTATTATGAAATGAAGGATCTTACATAAAAAACCCCATTCGCAAAGGAACGGGGTCGGATATCCTAGATAGCACAAAAAAACCATCCTTCTTCTTCCATCCAGACTTTACTGTCGGTTCCGGATTCTAACCGGATCAGCTGCCAAAGCAGGTCGTGGACTCATACAGTTACCTGTCATCACCACCGGTAGGGAATTACACCCGACCCTGAAGATTCTTTATTTCATTATTAACAAACATCAGAATATTACATTTTTCTATGTCTGTCAACCAATTATCGTAATTAATCTCCATACTGAATTGACGAAATTCATTTCACAGATTAAACTATAGTAAAATGTATGTCGAAAAGGAGAATTTATGCATAACACAGATGATGAAATTATAGATTTGGATTTGGGTGATACCTTATCCTTGCCAGAGCCACCCATCTCTGATGCGCCACCTGCTTCTTCTTTAGCGAAAAAACGTAATCCACTAACTGCTATTACCATCCTTCTTGCCGTTACTACCTTAGCATCGATTGGTTTATGCTTCTATATATTAAGTATAAAAAGCGATACTCCTGCTATTTCTAACGAAGTAGTTGCCTCCGATAACTCGGTATTGTACACACAGGAAATGCTTGATCAAATGATGCTTGAAGCTCGTGCCGAAGGTGCTGCCGAACAGGAATCTCAGATCAAAGAATTCATTCGTTCCCAGCTGGAATCACCAGAAGGTAATGTATCCGAAATTTTGCGGCAAATGTATCCTGAATCTGTTATTTATTACGATTCTCAGGGATACCATTTCGTTTCCATTTTGGATTCGATAGCCCCTAACACGATTAACACAGAACAGTTAAGTGTCTTAGAGAGTGGTGAGATTACTTATCTTTCCACCGAAGGCGTGCAAGCTCTAAAAGGTGTTGACGTATCACAACATCAGGGTGCAATTGACTGGGAAGCCGTTGCCGATTCTGGCGTAGATTATGCGATGATCCGTGTTGGTTTCCGCGGATATGGCTCCGGTGCGCTTGTTTTAGATGAATGCTTTGAAGCCAATATCACCAGTGCAAGAGCCGCTGGTTTAGAAGTCGGTGTTTATTTCTTCACACAGGCGATTACCATTGCTGAGGCACAGGAGGAGGCACAGTTTGTTTTGGACGCTATCGCCCCCTACCAGCTAAGTTATCCCATTGTTATTGATATTGAGAAGCCGGAAGATAGTGAAGCCAGAGCAATGTCATTGTCAGTTGTTGACAGAACTTCTATTGTGAAAGCATTCTGCGATTCTATCACCGCTGCCGGATATGAGCCAATGCTCTATGGAAATACTTATTCTTTCTTCGCCATGGTTGATATCGAACAGTTATGTGATTATCCTATCTGGTATGCCTTTTATAATGATTACCCTTATTACCCTTATGCATTACGCAGCTGGCAGTATACAGCACAGGGAACCATTCCCGGTATCGATGGCCCAGCCGATCTCAACCTGTGGTTCCCCGAGTAAAGTCGTTTTATTGTTTCACCTTCATTGTTAAAGCAATTCGCTTCTTAGCTACATCAACATCCAGTACCTGTACATCAACAATATCCCCAACACTCACTGCTTCCAGTGGGTGTTTGATATATCGGCTTGTAATCTCCGATATATGAACCAGCCCGTCCTGATGCACTCCGATATCAACAAATACACCAAAATCAATTACATTACGAACGGTTCCCTTTAATACCATTCCTTTTTTCAAATCCTTCATATCCAAAATATCACTTCTAAGAATTGGTGACGGCATATTCTCTCTTGGATCTCTGGAAGGCTTCTCCAACTCCTTTAGGATATCCGTTAATGTAATAACACCGATTCCAAGTTCGTCAGCCAGTTTCTTCTTATCTTTTATTTTTCCTTCCAAAGTTCCAACAGAACCGGTACTTGTCTTTGTAATCGTAGAGTCTCCGGTTTTAAATGCATTGGCTATAGCAGCTCCAAATACATTGTTCGCATTATGAACAACCAAAGTTTTCTTTTCTGTCTTTTTCTCTGCTCCGGTTCCCTGCGCTTTCATTTTCTGCTTCTGTGCCGCCTTCACATCTTCCATCGTAAAATTCAGTTTTTTCATCAATTCCTTGACGGCAGCATAAGATTCCGGGTGTACACTGGTTGCATCCAACGGATTCTTTCCATCTCTGATTCTTAAAAATCCTGCGCATTGTTCATAGGCTTTCGGTCCTAACTTGGCAACTTTTAACAATTCTGCTCTGGATTGAAACTGTCCATTTTCCTCACGATACTGAACTATATTCTTTGCAATTACCTTGGAAATACCAGAAATATATTCCAGCAAAGATGCGGATGCTGTATTAAGATCAACCCCCACTTTATTAACACTATCTTCTACCACACCTCCCAGTGCTTCTCCGAGTTTCTTCTGATTCATGTCGTGCTGATATTGTCCAACACCAATAGACTGAGGATCTATCTTGACCAGTTCTGCCAAAGGATCCTGTAATCTTCTGGCAATCGATGCCGCGCTACGCTGTCCAACATCAAAATTAGGGAACTCTTCGGTTGCCAGTTTGCTTGCAGAGTAGACCGAGGCACCTGCCTCATTAACAATTACATACTGAACCGGAGTATCCAGTTCTTTAATTAATTCAACAATAATCTGCTCCGATTCTCTAGATGCAGTACCATTACCCAAAGAAATCAAATTAACATGATACTTCTTAATTAGACGTTTCAATTCTGCCTTAGCTTCTGCCACCTTATTCTGCGGTGCTGTTGGATAGATCACCTTGGTATCTAATACTTTTCCTGTCGCATCAACAACAGCCAGCTTGCAACCGGTTCTAAATGCGGGATCCCAACCAAGTACTACTTTATCAGTAATTGGCTGCTGCATCAGCAATTGTTCCAGGTTCTTACCAAATACACTGATTGCACCATCCTCAGCTTTTTCTGTAAGCTCATTTCTGATATCTCTCTCAATTGCCGGTGCAATCAATCTCTCGTAACTGTCCTTTGCCACGTCCTTCAAAAGATCTGTTGTATTCGGATTGGCTGTTTTAATCAACTTTTTCTCCAGGTAATCTGTTATTTTTGCAACTGGTGCTGTAATTTTGACAGTAAGGATTTTTTCGTTTTCTCCTCGATTTAAAGCAAGCACGCGATGACCTGCTATTTTATTCACAGGTTCTTCAAAAGAGTAATACATCTCATATACGCTTTCTGTCTTTTCATCCTTCGCATTGCTTACTACTTTCCCCTCGTCAAATGTTACTTTTCTGATATAGGTTCTGTAATCTGCATTGTCCGAGGTTTCTTCTGCAATAATATCCTTTGCCCCTTCGATGGCTTCTGCAGAATCCTTGACACCTTTCTCTTCACTGATATACTCTGCTGCGGATTCCATCACCGGCACTGTTGTCGTCTGTTCCATAATGAGTGTAGCCAGGCCTTCCAAACCTTTCTCTCTTGCAATGCTGGCTCTTGTTTTCCTCTTGGGTTTGTATGGACGATAGAGATCTTCTACAGCTACCATTGTCTTGGCTGCAGTAATCTTTTTCTTTAACTCCTCCGTCATTTTGCCTTGTTCCTCAATACTTGCAAGAACCTGTGCCTTTCGTTCTTCAAGATTACGAAGATAAATCAGTTTCTCATATAGATCACGTAAAACCTCATCATTCAGAGACCCTGTAGCCTCTTTTCTATATCTTGCAATGAAGGGTATGGTATTGCCTTCATCTACTAACTTAATTGTGGCATCTACCTGTTCCTTTCTAATTTTCAGTTCCTCTGCAATTGCTGCACTAATATCCATAATTCCTCTCCATTTCATACTTAATTTAAACCTTTCTCATTATATAGGAAAAGCAGTACACGAATCAAGATGCATTTGTATATTCTGGGATTTGTGATAAAATAAAAACAACTATAAATAAAAGGAGAACGCAAATCATGAACGATTGGCAGACTGGGAATCCAGGGAATCAACCAAATTCACCAATGGACTTAAAAATGGACCGTTTTTCTATGTTGGCCCTGTTATTTGGTGTGATTAGTCTCATAACGATAACAACTGTTATTTTCCCTATATTCTTTGGAAGTCTCGCAGTGATTTTTGCAGTTCTTTCCAAAACAGAGGATTGTAAAATGTCCTCCCCTGCAAAGATTGGTTCCATCGCTTCGCTTGCAAGTATTGTAATTGCGATTCTCATGATGGTTACTGTTTTATATCTGATCAATAACGATACTGAATATCACGATCAATTTAATAATTACTTTCAGCAGATTTACGGGATTACTTTTGATGAGTATTGGTACCTTATGAAAGGTCTTAACGAAAATAAGGAATTGCCACCGCTTCCCGCCGACAGTACCCCTTCGTTTGAAGAATACTATCATTCGCTCGAAGATTATATCAATGGCAATGCAGATGTCCAAAATATCCCTGGTGATTCCGGAACAGGAGGTGCCCCATGATTGGTAGAATCAGTCCAATTAGTACAAGAATGACCGTCGATACCGCTCCACGCATCAACCAGTCCTTGGATGTACAGACCGGCATCGATGATCCGATTGCCCGCACAGGAAAGCCGGCAGAATGCCAGACTTGTAAAAATCGCAAATATGTTGATGGTTCCGATGAGATGGTTTCTTTTAAGTCTCCTACCAATATCAGTCCCGAACAGTCTGCTACAAAAGTTCGTGCTCATGAACAGGAGCATGTAAATAATGCATTCTCCAAAGCTGCCGGGATGAATGGCGGCAAAGTTCTGCAGGCCAGCGTGGCACTAAAAGCAGCTATTTGTCCAGAGTGCGGACGTTCCTATGTTGCCGGCGGAACAACAACAACGAAAATTGCCTATCAGAAAAACAGTCCCTATTCTCAGAATCAGAAATCTTTCCAGAAAGATGCCTGTGTAGGTTCCAATTTCGATAAAGCAATTTAATACGAGATAGACAGGAGTATTTCATGAATTCCATAAAAAATTCTTCCCAATTAAAATCCAGTGCCAGAAAATACCTTTCCGGTCATTATTCCCAGGTTGTTCTGGCGCAGCTTTTCTTTATTGCATTTAGTGCATTATTGTCCATGCTATCTGCCACAGATCCCACTGCTACCATTGTATCAGTCGTGATTTCTTTCGTGATTAGTTATATCTGTACCTGCAATATCGAAATTCTTCGTTTTGGTCTCTATCGGATGTATATGAATTTATGCTGCGGTTATCGATTTAGTGTGAGAGATATGTATTATGGTTTCTTTGTTAAAACGCAGCGTCCTACTTTTCTCGCAGTCCTTTTAACATCCATTCAATATCTTAGTATGTTACCATTCTATATTCTTTTATTTCTATATACAGCCAGCAAGGATACCTTCCTTTTAACGGCTACGATCATTAGTTTTCTTATCGGCATATTCGTTTACTACATTTTATCTCTGGCTCTGTCCCAATCCTATTTTCTTCTATTGGATTTTCCGGACAAACCACTAAAAGAGATTCTGAAGCTATCCTGCTGGATGATGAAAGGGCAGAAATTACGTCTCTTTCGTTTACAGCTTAGCTTTCTCCCATTGATGTTTTTAGGCATCCTTTCTTGTGGTGTTGGGCTTTTGTGGGTAACTCCCTATCTCAACACTACCTATACCTGTTTTCACCTCAATTTAGCCAGTGCTAAGGCCAAAGAATAACAGCAACAGATTTTACTCTGTTGCTGTTTCTTCTAATGTCCCAAGACTCTTTTTCTTTAAATATGCATTGATAAATCGATCAATATCACCATCCAGAACTGCATCTGAATTGCCGGATTCTTCTCCGGTTCTGTGATCCTTTACCATCTGATATGGTTGTAATACATAAGACCTAATCTGACTTCCCCAGCCAATTGCTTTCAAATCTCCTTGGATTCCACGCATTTTGGCTTCATCTTCAGCTTCTTTTATAGCAAGCAATTTACCACGTAACATCTGCATCGCCTTGTCTTTATTCATATGCTGCGAACGTTCATTCTGACATTGGACAACTACTCCTGTTGGGAAATGTGTAATTCGAATAGCAGAGGATGTCTTATTGATATGCTGACCTCCGGCACCACTACTTCGATAAGTATCGATTCGGATATCATCATCTTTAATCTCAATTCCACCATCACCTTCAATTTCAGGTACAACATCAAGTGAAACAAACGAAGTCTGTCTTTTTCCCTGTGCATTAAAGGGAGAAATTCTTACCAGTCGGTGAACTCCTTGTTCAGGACGTAAATATCCGTATGCGTTATCACCATTCACCTGAAAAGAGACTGACTTAATTCCGGCTTCATCACCGTCAAGCATATCCAAAACTTCTACCGAAAATCCTTTCTTTTCTGCCCATCTGCAATACATACGATATAACATACTAGCCCAGTCACAGCTCTCTGTTCCTCCTGCTCCGGCATTAATCTTTAGAATTGCATTGTTCTTATCATACTCACCGGTTAACAAAGTACTTAGCCGAATTGCATCCAGCTGCGTAACAAGGGCATCCAGTTCCTGTCTTACTTCTGTTATTAACGAAGTATCATTTTCTTCATTTCCAATTTCAATCAAGGTCAGAATGTCATCGTACGAATTTTGCATTTCTTCGCACAGTTCCACAACATCCTTAAGATTTTTTGATTCTTTCATTAACTTATTGGATCTGTCCGGATTGTCCCAAAAGCCCGGTTCCGCCATCTCCATGTCAAGTTCTTCTATCCTCTTCCTCTTATTAGCGAGGTCAAAGTGAATCCCTTGCTTCCGCTAATGGATTTTCATAAGAAAGTAACTCTGTCTTCATTTGGTCGAGTTCTACCACTGCGTTCACCACCTTTAATTTTACGTTCCAATCTGTCTAGTTACATTTTATTCATACAGCATTGTTTATACTTCTTTCCACTTCCACAAGGACATGGATCATTGGGATAAATCTTGGCGTTTTCTCTTTTAACCGGTCCCTTCACTGCCGAATCATCCTTATTCGTTCCGGTAACCTTGGCTACCTGCTCACGCTCAACCTTCTGTTCTACTTTAATTCTAAAGAGCAAACGAATGGTATCTTCCTTTATTGCTGACTCCATGCTGTCAAACATCTCATATCCGCTCATTTTATACTCTACAACAGGGTTCTTCTGACCATAGGCTGCAAGTCCGGCGCTCTGACGTAACTGATCCATATCATCAATATGATCCATCCATTTTCGATCAATGACCTTAAGCAATATGACTCGCTCAACTTCACGGATTGCTTCTGCCTCTGGAAATTCTGCTTCTTTGGCTTCGTATAACTTCACCGCTTCTTCTTTTAATTGCTGCTTTAGTCCATTTTTCTTCTTCTCAACACGATCCGCAGTAATTCTCTGTAATGGAACAATCGGAAGAAGTAATTCATTTAACTCATTTAAATCCCACTGTTCCGGAGTTGTATCATCTCCGATGCAAGTGTCTACAGCACCTTCCGTAATATCTGTAATCATTTTATAAATAACGTCACGCATACTCTCACCGTTCAGTACACGCTTTCTCTCAGAATAGATGACTTCTCTCTGATCATTATTCACCTGATCATATTCCAGTAGATTCTTACGAATTCCGTAGTTATTATTCTCAATCTTCTTCTGTGCCTTTTCAATTGCACTGGATAATGCCTTATGTTCAATAACCTGATTTTCAGGAATACCCATGGCATTAAAAACTCCAATCAGACGTTCTGATCCAAAGAGTCTCATCAGATCATCTTCCAACGAGATAAAGAATACGGATTCACCAGGATCACCCTGACGACCGGAACGTCCTCTTAACTGATTATCAATACGGCGGGATTCATGTCTCTCTGTACCAATGATCAGAAGTCCTCCCAGGGCCTTTGATTCATCATCAAGCTTAATATCCGTTCCACGTCCTGCCATATTGGTTGCAATGGTAACAGCTCCGTGAACACCTGCATCAGCAACAATTTCTGCCTCCATCTCATGGAATTTCGCATTCAATACTTTATGCGTAATACCTTCCTTCGTTAATCGTCTGCTTATTTCTTCTGAGGCATCAATATTGATGGTACCAACCAAAACTGGTTGCCCCTTCTCATGTGCCACTCTGACAGCTTCTACAATTTCATGAAGTTTCTCTTTTTTAGTTCTATAGACACAATCCTGGCGATCGATTCTGGCAACCGGTCGATTGGTTGGAATCTCAATAACATCCATACCGTAGATATCACGAAATTCTCGTTCTTCGGTCAATGCCGTACCGGTCATACCGGATTTCTTTTCAAATTTGTTAAAGAAGTTCTGGAATGTAATGGTTGCCAGAGTCTTCGATTCTCTCTTAACCTTAACATGCTCTTTTGCTTCAATTGCCTGATGCAGACCATTGGAAAATCTTCTGCCCGGCATAATACGTCCCGTAAAGGAATCAACAATCAGAACCTTATCCTCGTTCACAACATAGTCCTGATCTCTAAACATCAGATTATGTGCACGAAGCGCTAATATAATATTGTTTTGAATCTCTATGTTTTCCGGATCTGCAAGGTTCTCAATCTGGAAGAACTTTTCAACTTTTTCAATACCTGCCGCTGTCAGGTTCACTACCTTGTCCTTTTCGTTGACAATGAAGTCTCCTGATTCTTCCTGCTCCAGGCCCATAATTGCATCCATCTTGGACAACTCTCCATTGCCCTCGCCTCGTTTCAACTGTCTGGCCAATACATCACAAACTTCATAAAGTTTTGTTGATTTACCACTTTGACCGGAAATAATCAAAGGTGTTCTTGCTTCATCAATTAAAACAGAGTCAACTTCATCAATGATCGCATAATGAAGGTCTCTTAACACCAATTGTTCTTTATAAATAACCATGTTATCACGCAGGTAATCAAAACCAAGTTCATTGTTCGTTACATAGGTAATATCACAAGCATAGGCCTCTCGTCTTTCTTCCGGCTTCATGGTATTTAGGATAACACCTACTTTGAGTCCAAGGAATTCATGTACCTGCCCCATCCACTCAGCATCACGCTTCGCCAGATAATCATTGACCGTTACAATATGAACGCCTTTTCCTTCCAGCGCATTCAAATATGCCGGCAAGGTAGAAACCAATGTTTTTCCTTCACCAGTACGCATCTCTGCAATACGTCCCTGGTGCAGCACAATACCACCAATTAACTGTACCCGGTAATGCTCCATATTCAGAACTCGCTTCGCCGCTTCTCGAATCGTTGCATATGCTTCCGGAAGGAGGTCATCAAGAGTCTCGCCCTCAGCCAATCGTTTTTTATATTCTGCTGTCTTAGCGCGAAGTTCCTCATCAGTCAGTGCCTGCATAGTAGGTCTTAACGCTTCTATTTTCTTCACAAGTGGGTCAATTCGTTTCAATTCATGATCACTGTGTGTTCCAAAAACTTTATCAATTACTGACATTTGTTCTATTTCCTCTCTTTCATTCATTTCAGAATGAAATTCATTCCGACAATGGAAAACCAAATTACATTTTAACAGATTAACACAATATTATCAACCTTTGCCCGATCGCTCTTATGGAATAAATTGTTAATATTTTGTGACATCAAAATCCTTTTTCTTTTAATTCATGTACAATTTTGACATATGTTTCCACCACATTAAAGCCCTTGATATCTTCTCTTTGAAGGTCAATCATATCCCCATGTGATATTCCACGAATTCCCTTTGTATGAAATGTCCCCATAAATTCTCCCCACATTGCAGATTTTTCTTCCACCAATCCGTCATTATTGGCTCCTGCACTTTTTCTCATAATCATATATGGAATACACAGGATGTCATTGCTGTAACAATGTGACATTGCCGAAGCATAGCTTTGATAATATACGTTGGGCGCATTGGGATATTTGCGATTGAATTCTTCACAGAACTCAGGCATAAGTTGTAATCCTGACTGATAAATGTCAGGTCTAATGTCACCATACAACCTGAAAACATGATCTATACGATTACAAACAAATCGATACAGGCCTTCCGGCATTTTACGCAGTACTGATACAAGCTGTGAACCATGATGTGGCGTACATATTGTAGTGAGTGAGGCCACATGTTCTGACATCCCAAGGGCACTGATGGCATAACGTGCATCTAACCCGCCTTTGGAATGGGCAATCAGATTCACTTTGTCACATTGATTCTCCTGCATCACCTGTTTGATACGCTCCTTAATGACTTCTGCATTGTCTTCAAGAACTGCCCACCCCTCTTGATGTCCATAATATACAACAGCACCATTGGCTACCAGTTCTTTGGGAATCCGTCCCCAATAATTAAACCACCTTAGATCACGGAAACCAACCCCATGAATCATAATAATTGGATACTTTGTGGCACACAGATTGCTCTTTGCATTCTGCATTCTGGTTTCAAAACGACACATCTCATAATCATATTCTTCTGATGCTTTCTTACAAAGATAATGCAAAATCCAGAGATTCACTAAAGGTGTCCAAAAGAGGAGAATTACCAAAATTCTCTTAGTAATTCCCAATTGTCTGCTCGTACACAGGACGCGTAATACTCCATTCATAAGAAGCAGAAATAAACTGCCAAAACACACACCCAAATCTAGCCAAAAGAGAAAAACATTTTCCATTTTCTCATAATTTTCGATAATTGTTGGTAACAAAATCAGATAGATCAATGTCTGAATAAGTAAGGCATAGATTGAAAAATAAATCAGACAACGTCCACCATATAATACATTTACCCGTGTAAGCGAACATCTCTTACCACGGAAAATAAAAAAATTCATTCTCCAAAACCAATAGACGGACAGAATAACAGCAAAAATTATTTCAACAATTGTTGAAATAACGTTTTGCATAAAAAAACCATTTTCACTTCCCAAATAAAAGAGAAGAATGAAATGTGGAATCAGCATACCCGAAAACAGGAATCCACTCCACTTGGCAAAATCAATTACTTTGCAGATATCCAGAAATAGAATCAAAATCACAGTAATTGCAAAAAGTAGCGAAATCACCTTTTACCTCCCCACGATGTATTGTCTCATCATCGTTTTTTCTTTTAAAATCAAAGGCTGACACTCCATGTGCTAGCCCCTTGTATTACATGCTACAAATCTAATATTCCATTGCCTTCTCTTCGCCTGTCATGACACGAAGTGCGCCCTGTGCAAGAGCAAGAAGTTCATCTTCTCCAGGATATACGGTAAGCGGTGCAATCCAGCCGATTCTTCTGGTAAATTCGGCAATCACCTGCTTGGAATAAGCAATACCACCGGTTACTACAATCTGATCCACCTTGCCTTCAAGAACTGCAGCCTGAGAGCCAATATTATTACATACCTGATAAATGAATGCTTCATATACCAGTTCGGCCTCTTTATTGCCTTCTTTAACCATCGTTTCAACGACACGGGCATCATTGGTATTCAGATAAGCATTAAAGCCACCGTTACCAACTAATTTCTTATATACTTCTTTCTCTGTATAGTTACCGGAGAAACACATTTTAACCAAAGAGCCAACCGGAACTGCGCCTGCACGCTCCGGAGAGAAAGCGCCATCGCCATCCAATGCGTTAAATACATCAATAACTTTACCGTCTTTGTGTGCGCCAACAGAAACACCACCGCCCATATGAACAACGATCAGATTCAACTCGTTATAGGACTTGCCAATCTCTTTGGCATATCTCTTGGCAACAGCCTTCTGATTTAATGCATGGAATACACTGGTTCTTGGAAGTTCCGGAACTCCGGAATATCTTGCAACCGGCTGTAACTCATCAACAACGACCGGATCCACGATAAAGGAAGGAACCCCGATGGCATCGCCAAGCTCTTTCGCTAAAATTCCACCCAGGTTAGAAGCATGCTGTCCCTGCTTGCCAATCTTTAGATCTTCCAGCAGCGCATCAGATACCGGATAGGTACCTCCGGGAATCGGCTTTAACATACCGCCGCGACCAACAATCACATTAAATTCTGTCATCGCAACATTCTTGGATGCTAAAAAGTCAGTAATAATTTTCTTTCTGAAATCTTTCTGATCAAAAATGGTTGCATACTGTGCAATTTCTTCTGTGGTATGTCTTAAGGTCTCTTCAAACAGTAAGGTCTCGTCTTCAAATACGCCAATCTTGGTTGATGTCGAGCCAGGATTGATAATTAACATTTTATAAGCCATTTTCTTACCTCCATTTTGTGGTATGCAAATTATGCGTTCTTCATTGATTCAGCAACAACAGCACCAAGTGCAAGTGAGTTCACTTTAACTTCTGTAGAATCCGATCTGGATGTCAGGATAACCGGTGCCTTCGTACCGGTCAGGATATTACCGTTCTTGCAGCCACAAAGATGCGTTAGTGCCTTGTATGTGATATTACCTGCATGAATATCCGGGAAAAGAATGACATCCGCATCGCCAACAATCTTTCTTCCTTCTGCTCCCTTATGTTTTGCTGCTTCACGGTCAATCGCAAGGTCTAAGGATAAAGGTCCATCTACGATGCAACCGGTAATCTTACCTTCCTCGCACATCTGGGTGAGTTCTGCCGCTTCTACCGTAACAGGCATCTTCGGATTCACAACCTCAACCGCTGCAACAGGAGCAACCTTCGGATTGGCAATGCCACAGGCATGAACAATTTCTACTGTGTTTTCTATAATGCTTACTTTATCTTCCAATGTTGGATATGGCATAAATGCTACGTCAGTTAAGAATAAAAGTCCGTCATGGCCTTTAATTTCAAATACGCATACATGGGAAAGTGCCTTACCGGTACGAAGACCTACTTCTTTATCCAACACACTCTTTAAGAAGGATTTGGTATCGATTAAGCCCTTCATATACATATCTGCCTTACCATTATGAACCAGCTCAACTGCCTTATGTGCTGCCATAATCATATCGGTTTCATCAATAATTTCATAATTTGTAAGATCAATGTTAAGCTCTGCGGCAATCTCTTTCATCTTTGAAAGATCACCTACTAAAATGGCATCTGCAATGCCTTTGGTTCTTGCTACTTCAACTGCTTCCAAAACAGGTCCATCCTGTGCAACTGCAACCGCAACTTTTTTCTTGCTGCAGCTGTTTACTTTGGAAAGTAAATCATCAAAACTCTTACTCATTCGTTTACACCTCTCGCTATCTATATGTTTATCTCGATTAAATACAACTACGCCCAAAATAATAGCATAAAACAAGGTAAAACGCAAGATTGGATTTGACTTGCCCTTCCTTAATCCGCAGGAGATTCCATACTTCTATTGCATTATTTCCGGTAGTGTTTCTGCAAGAAAACCTTGGTATGTTGCGCCTTCTCCAACACATGCTTCGCAGCGTATATAAACATAAGAACTATTAACATATAGAACTCCAATCTCTACTGCGTATGTATTACTGGCAGGAGTCCCATAGCTTTCATCTTCCGCAACAACAGTTCCTTGTTCAAAGAAGATATCAACTGTACCATACTTTGTTTCAATCGACTCTTTATACTCCAATGACGTTGGTGTATTTATAAGCGTATAGTCGGATATATACGGAAATAGTTCCTCGGTATCTTGATAGCGAAGTATATGATAATTGTAGTTCATCATATCAGGTGAAATTTCTATTGTCATTTGAAAGCTGTTAAGCAGTTCATTATCACCATATCCCGACTTCCACTCATCTGAGTAAATCTTATATTCTGTCGATTTATCATTAATCTCGCCTGTTACATCCACCGAAAAGTCTGTATTAAACCCTAATATTGGATTTTCCAGACGAAGAGGCGAATATAATAAATACTGATCTGTCGTTGCCACTTCATAATTGTTTTCTGCAGCTCTATCATCCGTGATTTCTTTAGGCGTAAACATTTCATCTAGAATATCAGAAAAAGGCTCTGGTTTATCCCCATCACTATAACAATAGGAAAATCTCTCGATTACAACTAACCCCGATCCTCTGTCAAACCAACAAAAATCATAATATATTGTACAATCAAGAAAATCCTGCTCTTCAAAACCGGATACAACATTTGCTGTTCCATTAGGCGTTTCCAACTGATAATTATCATTTACTTCTATTTCAATCCCATCAAAATGTAAGATTTCTTTATCAGTTCCATTCTCATATACGACTAACGGGTTTGATGAATCATTCGCTTGTGCTGTAATGTCAATGTATTCTGTCTTTGTCGTGGTATATGAGCAAAAGTTAATTACGTCACCTCCATTGTTACCATATGGGAAGTATTCATAATAATAATTCGGTCGGTTAAAGAGAACATCCATCATATAATATTCTGCGTTATCTCCAGTTCGATTGTCCACATCGCCTTCTGTTACGGTTTCCTCAACTTCTCTCAAATTTTCTTCTTCTGCCACATCCTCAGATACCACCTTTTCTTCTGAAACGGCATCTTCCGAAACGACATCTTCCGAAACAGCATTTCCCTCTCCACATCCTGTCAGGGATGTAAATACCAGCGTAGAAGCCAGCATCATACTAAACAATCTCTTTCGCATCCCATTTTCCTCCAATTTCAAATTCCGAAGATTCGTATCTTCGTTGTACATACTAACCTGTTTTAGGTTATGCGTCAATAAACTGAAACAGGTTAAACTAAAGAAAGACCTGCATTCACAAGTCTTTCTTTTATATTTATTACTGCTTGGTTATTACTGATTAGTTATTTGCTTTTGCAGCATTGGTTGCTTTGATCTGAGCAGTTAATGCAGGAACAATCATGTTGAGATCTCCTACAATACCATAATCAGCTACATCAAAGATAGGAGCATCTTCATCTTTGTTGATTGCAACAATGATATCTGATTCTTCCATACCAGCCACATGCTGAATCGCTCCAGAAATACCGATTGCAAAATAAACGTTAGGACGAACTGTTTTACCAGTCTGACCAACCTGAAGATCCTTAGGTTTCCAGCCGGAATCTACAACTGCACGAGAGCAGCTGACAGTTCCGCCAAGAGCCTCTGCAAGATCCTCTAAGATTTTGAAGTTCTCAGCACTACCGACTCCACGTCCACCGGATACTAAAATCTTAGCGTCCATGATATCAACGGTATCCGTTACAGCCTTAACAACTTCTTTGATGGTTACATATTTGTTGTCAGGCGTAAATCCAGGGTTGTACTCTTCAACAACAGCCTTTGCACCCTTAATCGGATCAATCTTCTGCATAACACCAGGACGAACCGTTGCCATCTGAGGACGGTTGTTCGGACAAGCGATCGTTGCAATCGTGTTACCACCGAATGCAGGACGAGTCATAAGAAGCTGCTTATGAAGCTGCTCATCTTCTTTTCCCGGAATTGCAACAAGAGGGAAATCACCAATCTCAAGTACAGTACAGTCAGCGGTAAGACCGGTTGCAACACGTGCTGAAACTGTAGGACCTAAATCTCTACCGATTGCAGTAGCACCAACTAACATAATTTCCGGCTTGTACTGATTGATAACAGATGAAAGTGCATGTGCGTATGGTTCTGTTCTGTAATCCTTTAATTCCGGATCATCAACAACGATAACCTTATCTGCACCATACTCTGCAAGCTTATCTGCAAGGTTCTTTACATTAGAACCAATCAATACTGCGGTTACATCGGTATCCAGATCCTTCGCAAGTTCTTTACCTTTGCCAAGTAATTCAAATGCGATACCGCAAATTTCATTATCTACCTGCTGGGCGAATACATATACGCCCTTATATTCTGCTAAGTTCATATTCTTCACCCTCCTTAAATTACATGCTTCTCAAGAAGCTTGCCTACGATATATTCAACTGCCTCTTCGGGTGATTCCGGAGCGACTTTCTCACCAGCACCTTTACGAACTTTATCAGATGCTTTTGCAATCTTGGTCGGTGAACCCTTAAGACCTAAGTTACAATCTTCAACATCCTTAAGATCTGCTCTGCCCCATGTGGTGATTTCTGCTTTACAAGCATCAAAGATTCCACCCGGAGTCATATAACGAGGATCATTTAATTCAGAAAGTGCAGTGATTAAGCAAGGCATCTGTGCCTCAAGTACATGATATCTATCATCATACTGACGCTGAACAATAACTTTGCTTCCATCTACCTTGATATCCTGTGCATAAGAAATTACAGGAATTCCAAGATGCTCAGCGATCTGAGGTCCAACCTGTGCGGTATCACCATCGATAGCCTGACGTCCTGTAATGATCATATCATACTCAAGATTTCTGATTGCACCAGCAATTGTTGTTGAAGTAGCCCAAGTATCAGCACCACCGAGTACACGGTCAGTTACCAATACACCTTTATCTGCGCCCATTGCCATAGCCTCACGAAGAACATCTGTAGCCTTCGGAAGTCCCATGGTAAGAACTGTAACTTCTGCTCCGTACTGATCTTTTAAACGAAGTGCTGCCTCGAGACCAGCCTTATCATCCGGATTCATAATAGCAAGCATAGCGCCTCTGTCCAATGTTCCATCAGGATTGAACTTAACGCCGCCCTTAGTATCCGGTACCTGTTTAATACAAACGATAATTTTCATTGTATTTTCTCTCCTTCTATTAATCTATTAATTGACTAAATACTAATTATTTGAGCAAGCTAGCAGAAATAACCATTCTCTGAACTTCTGAAGTACCTTCATAGATTTCAGTGATCTTAGCATCACGCATCATACGCTCAACATCGTACTCTCTGATATATCCGTATCCACCATGTAACTGAACAGCCTTGGTCGTTACTTCCATAGCAACCTCTGCTGCATATAACTTAGCCTGAGCAGCCTCAAATGAGTAAGAAGTCTTAGGGTTCTTCATGTATTCATCTTTCTTAAGGGCAGCCTTGTAAACCAAAAGCTTAGCAGCCTCTACCTTTGTTGCCATATCAGCAAGCTGGAACTGTGTATTCTGGAATGCTCCGATTGCACGTCCGAACTGCTTTCTTTCCTTTACATAAGCGATGGTTGTCTCTAACGCACCCTCTGCAAGACCAAGTGCCTGTGCAGCGATACCGATACGTCCACCATCGAGAGTATGCATTGCGATACCAAATCCTTTGCCCTTAGCGCCAAGAAGGTTGTCCTTCGGGATACGGCAGTCTGTAAAGATTAATTCATAGGTAGAAGATCCACGGATACCCATCTTATTCTCTTTGGTTCCAAAGGTAAATCCAGGAGTACCTTTTTCTACGATAAATGCTGAAATTTCTTTCTGAGTCTTACCACGTTTTTCAATTTTGCCTGTAACAGCGATTACGATGTAAACATCAGCTTCCTTACCATTGGTAATGAAACATTTTGATCCATTCAGTACCCACTCGTCACCATCTAATACAGCCTTTGTCTGCTGTCCCTGTGCATCGGTACCAGCACCGGGCTCAGTTAAACCAAAAGCACCAAGTTTCTCGCCTTTTGCAAGGGGAACAACATATTTCTGTTTCTGCTCTTCGGTACCGAATGTCAGAATCGGATCGATACAAAGAGAGGTATGCGCAGATACAATAACACCTGTAGTACCACAAACTTTGGAAAGTTCTTCTACACACATAGCATAGGTTAAAATGTCAGCACCCTGTCCACCGTACTCCTTCGGAACAGGAATTCCTAAGAAGCCATATTTAGCCATTTTGTCAACTGTCTCTCTTGGGAAGCGTTCTGTCTCATCAACTTCCTGAGCAAGAGGCTTTACTTCGTTTTCAGCGAAATCCTTGAAAAGCTGTCTCGCCATTTCATGTTCTTTAGCCAATGCAAAATCCATGATTTTCATTCCTCCATATTTTATATTGTACTTATTAAATCTCTATAACCAACCGTCAAAATATTGTGCGTATCGCCTGATTGGTTGCTTTAATCTTTCGGGTTACAACAGTTCCTGCCGCAACCCGAATATTAAACATAGTTAGAACAGCTTATTTGGAATAATCGAAGAAACCAACACCGGTCTTCTTTCCAAGCTTCTTCTCTTCTACCATCTTCTTAAGAAGCGGCTGTGGAGCATATTTCTCATCTTTTGTCTCATTGTAGAG
Source organism: Bacillota bacterium (assembly GCA_029558315.1). Classification (GTDB taxonomy): domain Bacteria; phylum Bacillota; class Clostridia; order Lachnospirales; family Lachnospiraceae; genus NK4A136. The sequence continues at coordinate 6,741 of JAKQFQ010000164.1, read as the reverse complement.
AACTTCCATGATTGCAAGACAAATGTCAAGACCAATCAGATCGCCAAGATGAAGAGGCCCCATCGGATGAGAAGCACCAAGCTGCATAGCAACATCGATATCTTCTGCAGATGCAGTACCTGCTGCATATACGCCGATTGCTTCATTGATCATCGGGATTAAGATTCTGTTCACAACGAAGCCAGGAGCTTCCTTAACTTCTACAGGAGTCTTGCCAATCTCGGTAGCGATTGCTTTGATCTTATCTACCATTTCCTGCGGTGTATTTTCGCCCTTGATAACTTCGACTAATTTCATTCTGTCAGCAGGGTTAAAGAAATGCATACCAATCATCGGGCGGTCTAAGCCTTCGCCAATTTTGGTAATAGAAAGGGAAGATGTATTGGATGCAAACATACAATCCTTCTTAACGATTCCCATTAATTCTTTGAAAATGCTCTGCTTAATATCTAATCTCTCAAGTGCAACTTCTACAACGAGGTCACAATCTGTACAGATTGCATTCAGACCAGTTGTGATCTTGCTCATAATTTCATCAGCCTTAGCCTGTGTGATTTTTTCTTTGGATACAAGGAAATTCATATTTTTCTGAATCTTTGCCTTGCCACCTTCTGCATATTCTTCCTTTATGTCACAAAGACATACTTCATAACCATCTGTCATTGCAAATGCCTGTGCAATTCCGGAACCCATGGTTCCTGCGCCAATAACGCCAACCTTCATTTTATCTTCCTCCTTAATGTAATAAATAATTAATTAGCAGTTCTTAAACGGCTCTTTTACCTTTTCCTTATTCTTGTCAAGGAAAAATGCCATTCCGTACTTCTGGTCTTCTGATTCAAAGCAATCGCCAAAGAGCTTTTCTTCGATTACAACTGCTTCATCCATGTTGACCTGAAGTCCATCATTGATGGCTTTCTTGCAGTTACGAACAGCAATCGGAGCATTCTTGGCAATTCCTGCTGCCATCTTCTCCGCTGCCGGCATAAGCTCAGCCAGCGGATATACTGCATTAACAAGGCCGATGCGATATGCTTCATCTGCTTTAATGTTTCTTGCTGTATAGATTAACTGCTTGGCCATTCCAGGGCTAACCAGTCTTGCAAGTCTCTGCGTTCCACCAAAACCAGGTGTAATTCCAAGTCCTACCTCCGGCTGACCGAATACTGCATTCTCAGAACAGATTCTGATATCACAGCTCATGGAAATTTCGCATCCGCCACCCAGCGCAAATCCGTTAACTGCTGCAATCACAGGGATAGGGAAAGTTTCTAATTTACGGAAAACGTCATTACCTTTCTTGCCAAATGCTTCGCCCTCTGCTTTTGTCAGAGTACTCATTTCTCCGATATCTGCACCTGCAACAAATGATTTCTCACCTGCTCCGGTTAAAATCAGACATCTAACACTAGATTGATCCACTGCATCCAATGTAGCATTCAGTTCCTCCAAAACCTGTGAGTTTAAAGCATTTAATGCTTTCTCACGGTTGATGGTAATTATACCGACTGCATTTTTCTGTTCATACAAAATGTAATCCATTTTCATCCTCCATTCCTACCATGGGTTTGTCCCCGGCGGTTATTATTTTAGGTTACCCCAAACAGAAACATGTACAAGCACCGCTAACGCAGCCCTCGTACACATTGTTTCTTCCTAATTAAATTATGCTTCGTACTTCTCAACAACGGTAGCACATCCCATACCGCCACCGATACAAAGAGTAGCAAGACCTCTCTTAGCACCTGTCTCCTGCATCTCATGAAGCAGAGTAACAAGGATACGACATCCGGAAGCTCCAACAGGATGTCCAAGTGCAATGGCACCACCCTTAGGATTCAACTGCTTCTCAACATCGATTCCAAGATCCTTACCAACTGCTACAGACTGAGCTGCAAATGCTTCGTTTGCTTCAATAATATCAAAATCACCAATAGTAAGGCCAGTTTTCTTCATAACTTTCTCTGTTGCTGCAACAGGTCCGATTCCCATAACTTCAGGACGAACACCTGCAAGAGCACCAGCTACGAAGGTAGCCATCGGTGTAACACCAAGTTCTTTCGCTTTTTCTTCTGTCATAACAACAACGGCAGCTGCACCATCGTTGATACCGGAAGCGTTACCAGCGGTAACAAATCCATCCGGATTGATAGGGCGAAGTTTTGCAAGTCCTTCAATCGTAGATCCATCACGAGGTCCTTCATCCTTAGCGAACATAACAGTTTCTTTCTTTACTTTAACGGGAACAGGAACGATTTCCTTGTCAAATGCACCTGATTCACGTGCAGCACAAGCCTTCTTCTGGCTTGCAAGTGCAAACTCATCAAGTTCTTCACGGGTAAGTCCCCACTCACGGCAAATATTATCAGCAGTTGTAATCATGTGGTAGTTGTTAAATGCATCCCAAAGAGCATCATTTACCATACAATCTACTAGAGTTCCATTGTTCATTCTATATCCAAATCGTGCCTGAGGTACAGCATAAGGAGCCATGGACATATTCTCCATACCACCTGCAACAACGATATCAGCATCTCCTGCTGCGATCATCTGTGCTGCCTGGTTAACACAGTTAAGACCTGATCCACATACAACATTCATGGTAACTGCCGGCACTTCGATAGGAAGACCTGCTTTAATAGAAGCCTGACGTGCTACGTTCTGTCCAAGGCCTGCCTGGATTACACAACCCATATATACCTGATCAACTGCTTCCGGAGCAACTCCTGCTCTGTTTAAAGCTTCTTTGATAACAATTGCACCTAATTCAGCAGCCGGTGTTTTGCTTAATGCTCCGCCCATTGTTCCAATTGCGGTACGGCATGCTCCTGCTAAAACTATTTTCTTTGCCATTTCTTTTCCTCCATATTATTTTATTAACTTTTGACGAAACGGCTGTTATTCCTGCCATCGTCGACCGTTTCCATTCTAACATAGCGATTCTTGTTTTGCAACGCAATTTTAAGGCATTTCTGCCATTTCCTGGTGTATTAATTTCAGTACATAATTTTATTTTTCTGTACAGATTGACCAAAAATAAAAAGGCTGCAGCTTTCGCTACAGCCCTCAAATCCTAAATCTCCGGTTCTATCAAACCATATGTATTGCCTTTTCTCTTATATACAACATTAACCTGCTCGGTTTCTGCATTGCAGAATACATAGAAGTTATGTCCCAGCAGTTCCATCTGTACACAGGCATCCTCCGGATACATCGGCTTAATATCGAATTTCTTGGTACGAATAATTTTAACATCTTCTTCATCCATGAAATCTTTATCGATATACTCCTGTTTGAAAAATTCAATGTTCTGCTTTTGATCAACAAGCTTTGTCTTATATTTCTTCAGCTGTCTCTCGATAATCTCTTCCACCAGATCAATCGATACATACATATCATTGCTGACCTGTTCTGACCGGATAATATTTCCTTTCACAGGAATCGTAACCTCAATCTTCTGTCTGTCTTTTTCAACATTTAATGTTACATGCACTTCGGTATCCGGGGTAAAATACTTCTCCAGCTTACCAATCTTATCCTCAACTGCGCTTCTTAAACCTTCTGTGACCTCGATATTCTTTCCAACAATTACAAACTTCATAGCAATCATCCCTTTCATAGGTTTTTGGTATCTTCCCTTACCATACTGCATAAGAAAACGATACCTGACACAGATTCCAACTATCTTCAAGTCTTATCTGATTGTTCTATTATATCATATCTCAAGACCGCTTGGCAACATTTTGCAATCCGCTCTCTTTTCTTTTGTTACAATGAGTTCTCTGTTTTATCTGCTATTTTCCCATATTTTATTGTTTTTTCACAAAACATCCGTTTGTTTTCTATCTTCCCGCTTCTACCTTTTTCGACATAATTCTTTGTGGATAATGTTGATAAGTTGGTTCATAACTTATAATTTCAGTCTTTTACATTCACATTACATGTGGATAACTTTTACATCTCCCCTTTCCCTTGCTGGTTTTGCTTAACTTCCCTATGGTTCCTGACTATCTTTTGCCGTTGCAAATGCTGTGTGATATGCTCATGGCCTTGTTTCAAAATAAGAATTTCTTATCTGTAACTTCAAACAGTTCAAGATTAATCTCGTAGGTTGGGTCTTCAAATTTATTTATGAACTCCTGAACCTGTTCACACGACATCTCAGATAAATCCGGTAATTCCAGTTCAGGATGTTCTTGTTCGATATCTGCTACAGTTAGTTCTTCCCCGTTTTTTAAATATGTTTTAGAATAAACATAAAAACTTACAAATAATCTCTGGTTATCGATCCGATCCCATTCAATATAACGAGGATCATATAATCTGTGTAATCCCTCTCTAATTTCCAGATTCCACAAAATTCCATATACAAAACATCCGGTTCGGACGGACTGTAATAAAACTTTTCTGCGGACCAGTGTGGCGCATCAAAGACTGCATAATTTGCCTCATGGCGATCAAGAAGACTAAAATCGGACGTAACAATATTGACTCGTTGAAGATTTTCTATTTCAGCTAAGCAGTCGCTTTCTCTTAAATCAGAAAAAGATGTTTCTTTATAATCCAAGACAAGATTCTGTTCCATTGGTGCAATATAATACTGGGGTAGCCAGTGAACCCCCAAGGCACCTCCCCCATAATACATTCTTACAACTTGACGCCTAAATTCTTCTTCAATATCAGTGAATGGAACATTGCCCATCATATATGCCATATCAGGTCCTATATAGAGAACACAATTCTTCTTAATTTCGTCCGCTGCCTGTTCCGAGAAATCATCTATTATATAATCTTCCGGTGTTTCTTCCGGTATTACATCCGTCGTTCGAGTCTCAATTCTCTCTACAAACCTCCACTGTCCATATACATACTCCTGCAAGCGTTCGTCATAAGCACTGACAAGATTGGCTGTATCTAAATCACTATCATTATCAAAGTAATCCAGGTTGGTACGTTGACAGTCATCCTCACTAAATTCTGTTCTGCCTTCTCCATCACCCATTGCTGCAATGGTTTCATATCTCTGATCCACCAAAGCATAATAATTACTGCACCGTTCCAATACCGCTGCATTTCCACTGACATAGTTTTCACAGGTTAGGTTTGCACTGACTATATTTGCGCTGACTTCATTTGTGGATACAACATTACAGGAAGCTGCATTACCAGAAGTTCCATTTGCACTGATGTTCTCTGTCGATTCGCATGCTGTAAATACGAATAAGCTAAGCAACGATATCACTATCCTGTCACATTTTTTCATTACTAATCTTTTCTCCTCTCCGGGTTAACTCACTACATCATTATAGCCATAAGCTTCCTGTTCTTCCCTTTGCGCCACCATACTATTATAAAGAGTATCCTATCTTAGGATAACATTTCTTATTTGAGTTCGGTTCAGTGTTATCATTTGCTTGTCCTTCCTCTATTGATTGCTATCTTGCAGACCTTCCACGCATAACTTTTCATACGAAAAAAGAGTGCCACGGCAAACAGGTACCGGGACGCTCCATTATGTTGTTTTCCTATGACTACTCCTACAGCTTCGCATGAGTTGCCCCCCCTAAATCCAGTATATACAAAACAATTCCTACTCATGCATATTTTACCTTCCATAACAAAAATCTGTCAATTATTCCATTTTTGAATTTCCGGAAACAATACTTCCTGCAAAAACCTGACTCTATATCCATTTACTTGCTGGCATTTTTTGCGTTTTTTTCCATTACATAAAAAAGCTGCAGCTTGCGCTGCAGCCCTGTAAGTCTGTATGATTAGAAAATTCTTCTTACCGCAAGAACGCTACGATAGCTTGCGTTAGAAATAATAATACCGGTTCTTGAGGTACTTGCGTGAACAATCTGTCCTCCGCCGATGTAAATTCCAACATGCCCGGAATAACATACGATATCACCCGGCTGTGCATTGGCAAGACCACCTTCTACTGCGTATCCCTGACTTCTGTCTGCAGATGACGAATGTGGCAATGATACACCAAATGCCGAATATACACTCATAACAAATCCAGAGCAGTCTGTACCATTGGTTAGACTGGAGCCTCCGTAAACATAAGGATTACCAACAAACTGACATGCATATTGTGCAACTGAGGTTCCCATGCCATCTCCACTGATGGTTGGAGCAACATAAGTAGAATTGCTTCCGGAGCTCTGCTGCTGTGCTGCTGCCTGTGCGGCTGCGGCTGCCTGTGCTTCCCTTCTTGCAGCTTCTTCAGCTTCAAGTCTTGCTTCTTCTTCCTCTTTGGACTCTGCTGTAACAAAGTCTGTTCTAAGAATTACATAGTCCGTTGAGATATAGCCTTCGCCTTCCTCAATGGATACCTTTACCCATCCATCAACTTCTTCCAAAACACTAAGATCTTCTTCGATTGGAACCAAGCCTAATACTTCTGATTCCGTACTGGGTTCTGTTCTGACTTTCAGTGTTGTTGTATTGACTGTTGCCATTCGAACACCCACTTCTTTCGCAAGCGCAATGGCCGCATCACCCGTAACACAATATTCTGCTTTTACATATCCTGTAACGTTGCCGGATGTTATTTTATACCAGCCGTTCTCTTCTTCAAGAAAGCTTCCGACAGAATCATCATACAACTTGCCAACGACTTCTCCGTCCTCGCTTGGAATATCTCTGACATTAACATAATTGGTAACCTGTGCAATTACAAGATTACTAAAATTCTCAGGATCTGTTGCTTGCGCTTCATTCTCTGAAATCGCC
>JAKQFQ010000158.1 GCA_029558315.1 Bacillota bacterium | reverse complement strand
TCTTGCTCCGCAGACGAAGGGAACACGAAAGGCCTGCTTATCGATGTGATAAATATCATCTGCCGGAGAAAGTACTTCTGATTCATCGATATAGTCAATTTCGATTGCCTGAAGAATCTGCGCTTCCACGAAATGACCGATACGACATTTGGCCATGACGGGAATGCTGACGACGTTCTGAATCTCCTTAATCATTTTGGGGTCACTCATACGGGAAACACCGCCTGCAGCACGAATATCTGCAGGAATTCGCTCTAATGCCATGACAGCGCATGCGCCGGCATTCTGTGCGATGACAGCCTGCTCAGGTGTGGTGACATCCATAATTACGCCGCCCTTTAACATTTGTGCAAGTCCTTTATTGATTTCATATTGTGATTGATGCATTTTATTGTCCTCCTGATTGAAGTTTATTGATATTTATCATATAATCAAACTGGTGATAACAAAATAATCAAAATGATTTATTAATAGATACCAGAGTCGGGAGATTTTATGTTAACCTATGACATCACAAAAGCAAAAGGATCAATCTATGAATATATTTACCAATGCATCAAAAGCGACATTATATGCGCCAAATTAGCAACGGGAGAGAAGCTGCCATCTAAACGGACGATGGCAAAGAACCATGGGATTAGTACCATTACGATTCAAAATGCATATGACCAGTTGATTTGTGAGGGCTATGTAATTTCTGTTCCAAAGAAGGGGTACTATGTGGCGAGTCTGTCGGGAATGACTAAGATGAAAAAGGAAACCAATATTTCCTATCATATTGATGTACCGAAGGAAAACCATGCAGGAAGTATTGATTTATCGGATAATCGAACAGACACGGAACGATTCCCCTTTTCGGTATGGGCAAGAATGGTGAGAAATGTATTGTCGGAGAAAACACCGGAGCTGATGGAGGTCTCGCCCACCGGAGGGAGTATGCGGCTACGAGAGGCGATTGCCGGACATCTGAAGTCATTTCGCGGACTGCTTGTGGATCCGAATCAGATTGTGGTTGGTGCCGGAACGGAATATCTCTATGGGCTGATCATTCAGCTGCTTGGGGCGGAGAAGACCTATTGCATCGAAAATCCAGGATATAAGAAGTTATCGCGAATCTATGCGGGACATCATATTTCATGCCGGTATGCCAACCTCGACGAGATGGGAATTACTTGTAGTGGATTGGAGGCAACGCGTGCAAATGTAGCGCATATCTGCCCAAATCATCATTTCCCAACAGGAATAACGATGCCGGCGAAGCGGCGCTATGAAGTGTTATCCTGGGCGAGTGCGCAGAGCGGAAGATACATCATTGAAGATGATTATGACAGTGAATTTAGGCTCAATGGAAGGCCGATTCCAACCTTGTTTAGTATTGATGAGAGTGAGACCGTCATCTACATGAATACATTTGCCAAGTCGCTCACACCAACGATTCGTATCAGCTATATGGTCCTGCCGGTGCATCTTGCAAACCTGTTCTACCGTACGCTTTCTTTCTATGCCTGTACGGTATCAAACTTTGAACAGTTTACACTGGCGGAATTTATTAACGAAGGGTATTTTGAGAAACATATCAACAGAATGCGACTGTACTACATCAGAAAGCGGGAAAAACTGATGGAGGCGATTGGGAAGAGCCGATTACACTCGCTATGTGAGATTATAGAAAATGATTCAGGACTTCATTTCTTATTACAGCTGCACACCAATCAATCTGACCATGATGTGCAGATGGCATTAGAAGCAAAGGGAATCCATGTGGCAGCTTTGTCGGAGTACTATTTTGTCCAAAGCGACAAGGAACATTATTTTATTATGAATTACTCTAATTTTAAGCTGGAGGAAGCATCTCAAGTGTTTGATGAGATTGCATCGGTGATCTGATTTAAGGTGGGAATGGCAGGAATGCCACCTCGTTTCTGTACGCATAATGCACCGGAGACATTGCCGTAGTGAAGCGCAGCTGCAATCATCTCTTCTGTAATCGCAGCCGCATTCGTAATGCCATACATCAGAATTTTTGAGAGAAAACCACCCCAGAAGGCATCGCCGGCACCGGTGGCATCAATTGCAGTAACCTTAAGTCCCGGAAGCTCTCTGTGAATTCCCCGGAAGTAATATCTGGCACCGGCAGCCCCCAGAGTCTGGATGAGAACTGTAATCCCGTATTGTTTCATAAATGCGTCTATATTTTCTTCTCCGCCAACAAAATAGAGTTCCTCATCAGAGATTTTTAACAGATCAACAAAGGGAAGAACTCTTGATACTTCTGATTTGGCGCGTTCCAGGTCATGCCAGATCATATCGCGATAGTTGATGTCGAAGCTTACAAGCTTCCCGTTCTTGTGGGCAAGCTCCATAGCATAACGTATCGCACTGCAGCTAGGCTCTGCAGAGAGCGAGACAGAGCCTGCATGAAACATTCGACAGGCGTTGATGTCTTCTTCCTTCACATCCGTAGTGTCTAATAAAATATCGGCTCCGGGTTTCCTTGCAAAGGTGAAGGAGCGTTCCCCATTCTCGTATAAGGTTACAAAGGCAAGTGTCGTAATCGCTTCATCGGTAAGTTTTGGACACAGCAGCGTAACCTGATTGGCTTTTAAGGTTTCTTTTAATCTTTCCCCAAAATCATCATTGCCAAGAATACCGAGAAATGCAGTGGATAAGCCATTGCGCACGGTGGAAATGGCGACGTTGGCAGGTGCACCTCCGGGATTGGCAGTAAAGGTATATGGTTCTGCGGCGGGGGTAAAGTCAATAAGCATCTCACCGGCACAGATGATATCATAAGATTTCATAGAGTTCTCCTTCCAGTTTATGCGGTTTCATTCTTTATCAGTTCAAACCCATATTTCAAGGATTTGTTCGGTGACGATGGATTGGCAATCTTATCTATTAGGACTTTCGCTCCTTCGCTGCCACATTCACGATAATAGAAATGAATGGTGGTAAGACTTGGAGAAAGAATGGATGAGATCCTGCTGTCTCCGAATCCGGCAATGGCAATATCGTTCGGAATCTTAATGCTCAGCTGATTTAAATATTTGATCGCACCCAGGGCAATCGTATCGGTTGCACAAACAATGGCATCCAGATCAGAACAGTCGGCAAGAAGCCTTTTGGTGTTTTCGTACCCATTCTCCATATAGAAAGAGCCGATTCTCATGGAGGATGCGGGAATCTCCAGGTTTTGCCTGCTCATTGCATCCAGAAAACCTTGTTTACGAAGCTGACCCACGGCATAATCCTTTTCTGTGACACCTAGATATCCGATTCGCCGATGCCCCTTCTCTATCATATATTCGGTAAGCGTCAGGGCAGCAAGATAATCATCATGATAGATACAGGAGGCATAGTCACAGGCCTGACCGAGAACAATGAAGGGAATGTTCAGAGCCTTTAATACAGCTTTGTGCTTAGCTGTTAATATGGTTCCCAGTAAAATGATACCATCCACCATATGCTGTTGAAAGGTAGCCAGAAATTCCAACTCTCTGTCATTTTGATTCTCAGTGTTGGCTAGTAACATCTGATATCCCTGCTTAGTCAGAACCTCGCCGATTCCTGCAACTACCTGAGAAATGGAATCAGAATCAATCTTTGGAATGATTACGCCAATTAGTTTTGTCGTCTTGGTTCGTAGTGTTTGTGCCTGAGAGGAGGGGATATATCCGGTCTCCTTAATTACTTTTTCTATAGATACTTTCTTTTCCTCGCTTAGGTAACCATGATTGAGATATCGGGATACCGCAGCCGGAGAAACACCTGCCATCTTGGCAATCTGACTGATATTCATAGTAAAGCTCCTTTGTCACTTTAATAGTATATGAAACAAATGTTGCAAATATGTGAAATTAGTTTCATATATATTATATGCATAAAAACAAGAAAAAATCAACATACTGATATATTGAAAATGCAAATTGTCATATAATCACAAAATAAATATGAAATTGTTATCACATTGTAACAATTTAAATTTGCAAAAACCGAAGATATAATGAAATTACAGAAGTGAAAACGATTTCACAAAATGAAATGAAAATGTGAAACAAAAGAAGGTAAAAATGTTATAATATGAGAGAACAGGGAGGAATGAAGATGGATTACAGAGAGTGTGCAAAACAAATTTATTCTGAAATCGGCGGCAGGAAGAATCTGATATCAGCAGCACATTGTGCAACCAGATTACGTCTTGTCATTGCAGATAATCAGAAGGTGAATACCAAAGCACTAGAGAACATAGATGGCGTCAAAGGTGTATTTGATGCATCCGGTCAGCTGCAGATCATCATTGGTACCGGTACGGTAAATAAGGTCTATGACGAATTACTTGAGATTGCCGAGATTACGGCATCCACGAAGGAAGAAATCAAGCAGGAGGCGGCAAGCAAAGCAGTCTGGTGGAAACGTGCCATTAAGACTTTAGGAGATATCTTCGTTCCGATTATTCCGGCAATCGTCGCAACCGGTTTGCTGTGTGGACTGCTCAGTGGTGTCGTGCAGATCTGGCCACAGATGGAGAATTCAGGACTCTATAACCTGCTAAATATCTTCTCCAATACAGCACTGACCTTCCTTTCAATCCTTATCGCAATCTCAGCTGCTAAGATTTTTGGCGGAAATGTCTATCTCGGGGCTGTTATCGGAATGATTATGATTCATCCTAATCTTGTCAATGCATGGAGCATTGCGGGAGGAGCAGAGACAGAAACACTGTGGTCCTGGTTTGGAATCTTGGATATCGCAAATGTTGGTTATCAGGGACATGTCATCCCGGTGATCCTTTCTGTATGGTTGATGTGTACGATAGAAAAATGGCTTCATAAGAGAGTGCCGGAAATGTTTGATATCTTTATTACCCCGCTTTGTTCCGTTCTGGTTGCCGGATTCTTCGCAATGACAGTAATCGGACTGGCATTACCCTCTTCCCTATCAGCATTCCTTGGAATTACGGAACCGGCGATCTTTGGTGTCAATATCAGATAAGGCAAACCATTCCTGGCAGGTATGATTGGTGGAGCCTTTGGTGCAGCAGTAGCTGCCATCATGAATGTATATGCAACAGCCAATGGCATTACCGGAATCTTTGGATTCCTGATTACCACCAATAGTCTCTTTGGTTATCTCTTGACTATTGTTGTAGCAAGTGCGGTTGCATTTGGCTGCTCCTGGTTCCTCTATAAAGATGCGGGTGAAGTTACTTCTGACAGTGCACCAATGGACCAGCCTGTATCAATAATGGACACTAAAAACAATAGAACAGATGCGTATCTATGTTGACACATCCTGCGTGGAAATCTATATCAATGAAGGAAGTTATGTATTTACGACCAAATTATTTCCGGCAAATGTTGAAGAACGAACATTGTGGATGGATGGAAGCTTTGAAACAATCGATTTATTTTTGTTATCTGCATTTACGATAACACACCACCAGGAGGAGAGATAACATGAGAGAATTCAGTTATACCATTACAGATGAAATAGGCATTCATGCAAGACCGGCAGGAACAATCGCTAAGAAAGCGAAGGAATTCGCTTCAACAATTACGATTACGAAGGATGGAAAGACAGCAGAACTTAAGAAACTGATGGCTGTCATGGCACTTGGTATCAAGCAGGGGGATACTGCAACTGTAACGGCAAACGGGGAAGACGAAGAAATTGCGATTTGGGCAATTGAGAAACTATTTCAGGCAGAATTGTAGTAAAATAGAATGTGAAGGTGAATCACTACAAATGAACTTGCTTGGTAGGCAAATGTTGATAGAATGGAGTTATTTATGGAACAATATACAGGAAAATCAATATTTAATGCAATTGCAATCGGACCAATTTACTTCTATCAGAAGGCACAGGCTACGGTTGTCAGAAAGCATGTGGATGATATAGAGGCAGAGAAAACCAGATTCGCATCTGCTAAGGATGCAGCACTTAAAGAACTTCAGATATTGTATGATAAAGCAATTGCGGAAGTTGGAGAGTCTGGTGCCGGCATCATTGAAGTGCATATGATGATGATGGAGGATGATGACTATCTGGACTCTATTGGCAACATCATCAGTAATCAGGAAGTGAACGCAGAATATGCGGTGGCAACTACCGGGGATAACTTCGCAAAGATGTTTGCGGCGATGGAAGATGAATATATGCAGTCAAAAGCAAGTGATGTGTTGGATATTTCGGAACGCCTGATTCAAGCACTGAGTGGAACAGAGACAGAGATGAAAATGGAGCAGCCGGTGATTCTTGCCACACAGGATCTGGCACCAAGCGAGACAGTCCAGCTGGATAAATCCAAACTTCTTGCATTTATCACAGAGTATGGAAGTACGAACTCTCACACAGCAATTCTGGCTAGAAATATGGGAATACCGGCATTGATTGGAATCGGCTTAACCAGCAAAGATCACGGGAAAATGGCAATTATAGATGGTGCCAATGGAATCCTGATTCTGGAGCCGACAATGGAAGTACTTAGAGATTATCAGGAGAAAAAAGCTAAGGAAGAACAGCAGAAACATTTGCTGCAGGAGATGAAAGGAAAAACAACCTTAACCAGGGATGGAAAGGAGATTTGTCTGTATGCCAACATCGGAAATGTTGGTGATGTTGCCGGAGTATTAGCAAATGATGCCGGCGGAATCGGACTGTTTCGAAGTGAATTCCTCTATCTGGAAGCCAGAGATTATCCGACCGAAGAGGAGCAGTTTAGAACTTACAAGACGGTTGCTGAGAACATGGCAGGCAAGAAGGTTATTATCCGTACACTGGACATTGGCGCAGATAAGCAGGCGGACTATTTTAAACTGAAAAAAGAGGAGAATCCGGCGATGGGGCTTCGTGCAATTCGTATCTGCCTAAGCAGACCGGAAATCTTCAAGACGCAACTGCGCGCCATCCTGCGGGCAAGCATGTTTGGAACCATTGCCATCATGTTTCCGATGATTACTTCTGTCTGGGAAATTAAGAAGATCAAAGAAATTCTTGCAGAGGTGAAGGCAGAATTATCTGAAGCTAAGATTCCGTATAAGGATGTAGAGATCGGTGTGATGATTGAGACACCGGCAGCAGTCATGATCTCTGATCTGCTTGCCAAAGAAGTGGATTTCTTCAGCATCGGTACCAATGACCTGACACAGTATACCCTGGCAATCGACCGTCAGAATCAGAACCTGGAAATGTTCTATGACGCGCATCACGAAGCGCTCCTTCGTATGATTGAGATGACTGTGAACAATGGACATAGAGAGAATATCTGGGTTGGCATCTGCGGAGAACTGGCAGCAGATCAAGAATTGACAGAACGCTTCATTCGTATGGGAGTGGACGAGCTGTCGGTATCTCCGGCGTATGTATTGCCCCTGCGGAAGCTGATTGGGGAGATTGAGACCAACGGTTAAGTTATGATTATATTAATTTGATTTATGAATTTTTTTGAAAACAGAACAAAATTTCGAAATCGAGGGAGATTTAAGGGACACGTAATGTAATATAATCATTTTTAGTAACACCCTAGATTGAAAAACTAAACCTGTACTTTGACAACTGAAAATGGCTAAAA
>JAKQFQ010000510.1 GCA_029558315.1 Bacillota bacterium | reverse complement strand
TCTTTTGATTGGCATCCAGAACAGTTATCAGCCTGGTATAACCTGTTGACTTGTCTGAACCCATTATCGGATATTCTGACCTTATCTTTAATAAATTTTATTTTCTGACCCATTGGGCAGGTATAACTGTCATCATTCTCATCATACGGCAAATTATCAGTCCTGTATGGATCATCTTTCCACTTTTTGCTCTGTTCTTTATGGAAGTACGGGTATTTTATAAAAGCCTCTACATCATTGCTTTCCAGGTACTCATAGTTTTCTTCAGAACCATATCCGGCATCAGCCACCAGGACATCAGGCATCTTGCCCAGATTATCATTTAAGGATTCCATATGTGCCTGAAGGGTAGTAGTGTCATTTGTTGTTTGATGGATTGTATACCCTAAGATGTATTGGTTCTCTGTACTAATCTGCCAGTTATATCCGGGCTTTAACTGCCCATTTAACATGTGATCTTCTTTCATCCTCATGAACGTGGCATCAGTATCTGTTTTAGAGTAACTGTTGCGATTTCCCAATGTCTTCTCCTGCTGCTCATACTTACGGAGATTTTCAGGCCAGTTTTTACGAGCATAGCCAAGCTTCTGCTTTACCTTCTTATCTATATGCTTCCCCTTCAGGGCATTGTCTATACTTTCTATTGTCCTGAGAACTGATTCCTGATCGATTTTTTCAAAGCTTTCCGGTTCGTTATTCTCAAGTTCTTCCCTGGCAACACTTTCTGCATATGACCAAAGCTCCGCAAGTTGCTTCCTGATCCTCTCCTTGCTCTTTATAATGCTCCGACCCCAGACAAAGGTGTAACGGTTGGCATTGGCTTCGATCTTGGTGCCATCAAGATAAGCTTCCTTCAGTGTAATTACCCCTTTCTCAATCAGTAATAAAACAACCTGGCTGAACACCTCCCTTAATACACCCTTCAGCTTATCATTGCGGAAGCGATTGATCGTGTTGTGATCAGGATAACTCATCCCGCTGAGCCACATAAAGTGGATATTCTGGCTCAAGGCCTGCTCTATCTTACGGCTGCTGTATTGATTGGTTAAGTATCCATAAACCAATACCTTGAGCAAAAGCCTGGGATGATAACTGGAACAACCTCCTCCTTTATACTTGGTAATCAATGATTCAATATCAAGACTATCAATGACTTGATTTACTACACGAACCGGGTGGTTGGGATCGATCATTTCTTCCAGTGAAGGAGGAAGAAGTAAAAATTGATTGGGACTGTAATCTTTAAAGACTACCTTTGTTCTACTACTATTTTGCATACCTCAAGTTAATTAACCTGAGGTTATCGGGAGGGGGAGGCATCCCCCTTCTTTTCACTAGTTATCAACATATTAACCATTTGTGGCGAGCGAGGGCAAAACGGAAAAGGTGCGAACCGCACCCTGTTTGGTGGC
>JAKQFQ010000136.1 GCA_029558315.1 Bacillota bacterium | reverse complement strand
AGATATAGTTCATCATTGTCCATACCTCTGCCATTGTATTGGATATCGGGGTTCCGGTTGCAAGAACAACATTACGGCCATTCATCTTCTCCTGAATAGCCCTGATCTTTAACCGCAAGCTCAGCGCTCTTTGAGATGCCTTGGTATCAATACCCCGGACATTACTCATTGCAGTTGCAAAGCCAAGCTTCTTATAAGCATGTGCTTCATCCACAAACAGTGCATCCACACCCATCTTCTCGAACACACGTACATCATCCCTGCGCCTTCCAAGCTGTTGCTGTATTTTCTTTTCTACTGCAAGGTTCGTCTTGGCAACGTCTTTAACCTTTTTATCCTTTCTCTTTTTCTGCTTTGCTTCCCATCCTTTTATCAAAGATTTAATGGCAGCATCCGCTTCGCTGGCAACTGGATTATTATATTTGCTCTCTTCCTCTGCAGCTGCTTTAATCTCTTCGAGCTCTGCAATACGTTCTTCAATATAAGCTTTCTCCCTGGCTGGATCATCAGGAATGAAGTTCAGAAAGCTCTGAGGTATTAACACAGCATCCCAGTCACCATAAGCTATACGGTTAAATATCTTCTGTCTGCGCTCAGGTTTTTCGGTATCGCTTTTTTCAGGAACAAGGATCTTTGCAGAAGGATATAGTATTTTAAATGACTTTGCAAACTGCTCAATAGTAGCATTCTGCACGACTATCATTGGTTTTTTGGCAATACCAAGGCGGCGCATCTCCATTGCTGCAGTGATCATGGTAAATGTTTTACCTGTACCTACCTGATGAGCCAACAGGGTACTGTCTTTGAGAATTCTTACAACGGCCCTTCGCTGGTGTTCATAAAGTGTAATATCTTCATTTGCACCCGGGTAATGATCAAATGTCGGGAGACTGAATTTCTTCTCAATGAAGTTATTATAATTATCATTATAGATCTTTTCGAGTCTGGAAACATATTCAGGATTACTACGGACGAACTCCACAAAATTGTCCATGTGCTCTTCCATCTTCCCTATTGCTGCTGCTGTTGCCTCGGGATCTGTCCTTTCTGAATATTTCCCTTCTCCAATATATTCTCTTTTAGTTACTCTTGGTCTGGATAAATGAAGAGCATGTTCTATTAAGTCAATCCCTGTCAAACCTCCGGCACCGGAAGTATTATTCTTCGCAAATCTTGATCCATATTTAGGATAAGACACTCCCCATTTTTCAACTCCCGGTACCCATTCAACATTAACATCATCCATACCAGTTGTTTCAAGTATGAATTTCTTTATTATATCCTTGGGGATCCATGAAGATCCAAGACGAAAACTTAACAACTGGCCGGGAATATCTTTAGGCAATACTTTTTGAAGCTCCTCAACGTTTCGGGCAAACTCAGGATTATCCTTTGCTGCCTCAACAGCCACTTTATATTTGGGCTTAACATATCCGCTCAGGTAAGAATCCTTATCCTCAATAAGTCCTGTGGCTGGGTTCTTATATGCAAATCCCTCTTTAATGAGTTCATCAGATACTTTTTCGGGAGTTGTGTTCAGTAATCCGGCGATATAATCCAGGTCAAGCTTTGTGCGGTAACTTAGTGAAATATTGTAGGCATCTTCAATAGTCTTTGCTTCGGTTGGT
>JAKQFQ010000132.1 GCA_029558315.1 Bacillota bacterium | reverse complement strand
ATTCCGTAAGCTCTTTCCCTAGCAGTTGCTTGGTAAAAGCTCTTACTCTGAAGATCTTCCCAATTTATTTTCATAAAATCACCTTATTGGAGACCTCCTCCATTGTCTACTGCCTGCTGAAGTCTTCTAATAACTACTGCGGGGGTTGCTGCATTGTCATTTATGCTGACTTTGACCCCTGAGAGTCCAGATTTATCAATGAATTTCTTAACGACTGTTTCCCAGACGTCATCAAAACCAACGACCGTCGTTAAAATGTGGACTTTAATTTTTCCTTTGAGGGCGTTTTCCTTTTCAATCAAGACTTCAAGATCCCCGCTGGCTACAACACCGATGTGGGACCATTCGTCCTTTATTGTTTTAGGGGTTTCAGGCTTAAATTCATAGTTCAATTCAGTTAATGCCATTTAGTCCCCTCCATTCTTTGACTTGTCCATGTGTTTTTCAATAAAGTCGGTGTGGAAAACTCCTCCTCTAAATATCTGGTTTTTCATGACTTTTTTGTGGAATGGGATTGTTGTTTTAATACCATCTACAATAAATTCATCAAGCGCCCTGTACATCCTGTCAATTGCCTCGTTTCTGTCTTCTCCCCATACGATTAATTTTGCGATAAGAGAGTCATAATATGGTGGTATCTGATACCCCTGGTAACATGCTGTATCGACTCTAACAAAAGGCCCTCCTGGAAGGATAAGTTTTGAAACTTCTCCAGGTGATGGAACGAATGTGTTTGGGTCTTCAGCGTTGATTCTACATTCAATTGCATGACCTCTGATCTGGACATCTTTCTGTGCGTAGGGTAATTTTTCTCCAGCTGCTACTTTTATACCAGTCTTTACGATATCGATGTTTGTTATCATTTCAGATACACAGTGTTCTACCTGGACCCTTGTGTTCATCTCCATGAAGTAGAAATCATTTTCTTTATCGTTGAACAAAAATTCTACTGTTCCTGCACCTTCGTATTTTGCAGCAAGCGCTGCCTTAACTGCCGCCTCTCCCATCTTCTTTCTTATTTCAGGGGATATAGCAGGCGAAGGCCCTTCTTCTACAAGTTTCTGATGTCTTCTCTGGATAGAGCAGTCCCTTTCTCCGAGGTATATTGCGTTTCCATACTGGTCTGCAATAATCTGAATCTCAACGTGTCTTGGCTGTTCTATGTATTTTTCTATATATACATCTGGATTTCCAAAGGCTGCCTGTGCTTCGGCTTGACAAGATCTCAAAGCAGATTCTAGCTCTTTTTCGGACTTGACAAGTCTCATTCCCTTTCCACCGCCACCAGCTGAGGCTTTGCAGATTACAGGGACCCCGATCTTCTTTACGAGTTTATCGGCTTCCTCGATTGTTTTTATAATTCCATCAGAACCGGGTGTTACTGGAACAC
>JAKQFQ010000107.1 GCA_029558315.1 Bacillota bacterium | reverse complement strand
GTCTATGTAAACGTGATTTCTGTAAATGATGCGCCAGTAGTTAATTTCCCAGAAACTATCAGTATGAATGAAGATGAACCTTTAATGGTTGATCTATCTCCTTATATCAATGATATTGATACACCTCTTGAATGGATTGCAATGTCAGCTGTATCAACTGATCACTTGAATATTGAAGTCATGGGACACTCTCTGTATCTGATGCCTGCACTCAACTGGCATGGCAGTGAAGTGATCAATGTATCTGTGGATGATGGATATAACACTAATCTGATTACATTCAGTCAAAATATCAGAAGAGAAAATGACAAATCAAGAAGAATGAGAGATGTCGTTACCGGACAAATTAACATTATCGTTAATCCTGTAGCAGATGATCTGGTATTTGATCTGCCTGATATGACCAGCTTTGATGAAGACTCTACTTTTGTGATGAATCTGGCTGAACTGATTAGCAATATTGATGAGCATACACTTGGCATCACGGTTCATGAAAATCAGTATCTCTCTTATGAAATGAACGATATGATGATGACTCTGACTCCTCAGCCAAACTGGTTTGGATCAACCTGGTTAACGATTACAGTAACAGAACTGAATGTCAGAATGAGTGTAACAGATAGTATGCTGGTACAGGTTAATCCTGTGAACGATGCGCCTGTCATCACAAGCGCTCAACCGGATAGTACGATTATTCATACCATGACTTTGATTGAAAACCTCTTTGCTGTAACTGCTTCCGATATAGATAATGAAGAATTGTTCTACCAGTGGATGATCAATGATCAAACAGCAGACAGTGATTCTTCATCCTTCATGGCAATTTTTGATCAGGAAGGCGTTTACTCTGTCAAGGTTTACGTAAGTGATGGTCAGGAAATCATTTTCAGAGAATGGCAGGTCAATGTAATACCTAACGCTACGGACTCATATTTGATTCCTGTTACCTGTCTGAAACAAAATTATCCAAATCCTTTCAATCCAACCACAACCATTGAATATGAACTGAAGAAATCAGATCATGTCAGGATTGATATTTTCAATATTAAGGGTCAAATAGTCAAAACACTGGTCAATGATGAATGTAAATCTGGTCATCATTCTGTTATCTGGAATGGTAAAGATATGCAGAATCGTCCGGTCAGCTCCGGTGTATATTTCTATCGCATGCAAACAAAGGATTACGCTAAGATGCATAAAATGCTGATGATGAAGTAAATCCTTCCCCCATATACAAATAGATTAGCGGGATCACATGATCCCGCTATTTCTGTTTGCCTGTAATGTTTTCTGAGCCGATGGACTGAAAGAAGTCCTGACACCTAACTGACAGCGAGATTCACAAAAAGCGTGTCTTTCCGAAATTTCCGTGGTCGTAGAACAATTTTTAATAGTGCAAGCGATATTTCTTGACAAGCATTCATCTAAC
>JAKQFQ010000104.1 GCA_029558315.1 Bacillota bacterium | reverse complement strand
ACTGTTCATGGAATACCGGAATCATTAGTGTCCACTTAAATTATATAATAACTTCTGTAATAACTTGAAATTATGCAATATATATTGAAAAGCGCATGTCCACGATCTGAATTTATACTTTTAGAGGCAAAGGTTAATGATGGACTATGCTTACTGGGAAATATGTATTCGCACAAATTATCGAATTTCTTCCGCAAAAGACATTTCAACGAATTGTAATGAAATATCAGGGGGATAAATATGTTAAGTCGTTCAGTTGCTGGAATCAGCTTCTGATTATGATGTATGGTCAGTTGGCTGGATGTGAAAGTCTTAGAGAACTTGTCTGTATAACGACTGCTCATGCTCCTAAATCGTACCACCTGGGCTTTGGTAAATCTTTGATAACACGCAGCAACCTTGCAAAAGCAAACGCGAACCGGGACTGTAGAATCTTTGAGGAATTTGCCTATAAAATGATATTGATCGCTCAGGGAAAAAGAATCACAAAAGAATTTGAAATTAGTGGGAGGTTTTATGCTTTTGATTCTACGACTATTGACCTGTGTCTGAATCTTTTTTGGTGGGCAAGTTTTCGTAAAGCCAAAGGTGGAATCAAAGTGCATACCCTCTATGATGTTGTTACTCAAATCCCAACCTTTCTTCATATTACCAAGGCCAGAGTTAATGACATGAATGCCATGGATGAAATTCCTTACGAGCCGAATGCCTACTACATCTTTGACCGGGGATACTTTGATCTTGCACGGCTCTTTACCATCAATCTTATTGGGTCGAACTTCATAATTAGGGAAAGAGGACAACTTCAATATGAAATCATTGAGGGAGAGGAGCTTCTTGAAGGATCTGATAATATCCTCTATGATCAGACCATACGACTTACAGGACTGCAAACTAGGAAAAAGTACCCTGTCTTGCTCCGGCGCGTCGGCTATTACTCTGTGGAACATAGAAGAACTTTTACATACCTTACTAACAACCTTGGAATCAGCGCAAGACATATAGCACTGCTTTATAAAAACCGGTGGCAAGTGGAACTGTTCTTTAAGTGGATCAAGCAACATTTGCACGTAAAGTCTTTCTGGGGTGTAACCGAAAATGCGGTCAAAATCCAGATTTATGCGGCTATTACAGCCTATTGCCTTATTGCTATTGTTGAGCATGACCTCAAGCTTAACCGAAGCACCTTTGATGTGCTTCGTATCCTCAGTGTGTCTCTTTTCGACAAGACTCCGATCAGGGAACTCTTCGAAACGCCAGAATCTGTGGATGATATGATTGTAGGCAACAGTGCTCAATTGTGCTTTAATTTTTAGTGGACACTAATGTTGTGAGATTACCCATAATAATCTTCTCATTTTCAGCATCCAGAGAGTTTGTAGCCTCATCAAGAAAAAGAAAATCAGGATTCTTATATACTGCCCTTGCCAATAATAGCCTTTGTTTCTGACCGGTACTCAGTCCGTGGC
>JAKQFQ010000096.1 GCA_029558315.1 Bacillota bacterium | reverse complement strand
TTCTATTACCACTTTTAAGAAGAGAGGCTAAGAGCTTTCCAAAGGTTTCCTGAACACCAGAATCAATTTGTAAGTGAATAAGGCTTGAAATTATTTCCTCAACCTGAAGCAAGTTTCTCTCTAGTTGTGATGAGCGATATGCTCCTTTATAAAGTTCAAGAATGTTAATAACTGTAGTACATATCATTTCATCATTACTTTCAAGCTCTTTGAGTTTTTCGATAGCAGCAGGGTCTTTTTGAATAATATCTATAAGAAATGAGGAATCCAGTACTACCATTAGAATAGAACCTCACGCATAGTACTGGAACGCATCTCTTCTGAAGTTTTTTTCATACTCATGGCAAGATCCACATTTGGTTCATAATGAGATAGAATATCTGATAGACTCATTCCTTCTGTAGCAATAACTCTGTGAGTTCTGACTCTTCCTGCCTCTATCTCTTTCATAGTTTTATTTGCTGGATGCTCATCATCAACTGCCATGCATATCGGCCGCTCAATACTAATACTGTATGTTTCTCTGGATGCTCTATTAAGGACTCTGATCTGGATATAATGTTTTTATTCACTCTGATAAGTTCAGCAGATGTATCCCTCAGTTTCCTTATAGGAACACATAAAACAGATCTCTCCTCTCCGGTGGGAATACACCCGGAAATTCAATGAATGAATGCTTAGTTCTGGTGACCAGTATATTCTTTATAGCCGATCTGTCAAAATAAGAATCATATCATTTGAATTCCACAAAAGACGAGAATAATGCCGCGATAGCATAATCAGAGGGCCAGTTAAGTGATGACAGTATCGAGGTTCCCTTTTCTTTTTATAAATGCCTATATGTGCCGGAAACTGTTAATCTCATACATTTTGTTAGATTTCATCCTTGAAGAGAATAAGGATAATAACTAGATTGTCCATTGTCCGGCCCTCAAAGGATACCATTATCTGGGTTCTTCCAAAGAGGAAGTTTATAAAAAAAATAAAAAGGGATTATCAGGTATTCCTCATACAATCACTCTATAATATGAGAATTAATTCTTTCAATCTCTTTAATAACTCTAATAATGTTCATTGGTTCTGATTCTTTGATATGGTCATGGTCATGATAGTGGTATGGAAAGGATGGTATCGACATATGATGTGGAACATTATCCCAGCGGTGAACACCTACAGGAGAAACATAATGATATGAATATTTGATGAGAATGCTGTTATGATAGCGTTCGCGAATGTAGAGGAGAGAATTATCCGAAAGGTACACTATGGCATATAATTTCTCATCATCAACAATTGGATAATCTCTTTAACAATAACGTTCTGAACAACACTATGGTTTTTACAGAAATTTATTGTTTCGATAACTGATATAAGGCATCTCTCCGGATTTTTAAAAGACTCTGAACCAGATCAATAGAATCACCCCAGTCAATCCAGTCATCTTCCTCTTCATATCGGGCTCCCTGTGTTTTAATTTTCGTGTCAAATTCTTCATAGGTCATTCCGTATTTCCGCTCCAGCATCCGGATACGTTCTTCCATCCGGGATATTCTAATATCAAGCCATTCAAAAACAATAGTTGAAATAGCCTCTTCTTGATCCTGAATTGGATAAAAGACTCCAATTACTTGTTTCACCGCTTCTGTGACCATGAAT
>JAKQFQ010000076.1 GCA_029558315.1 Bacillota bacterium | reverse complement strand
AAAGCTACAATAATACAATCATAATTATTTATATTCTCTTCCATAAAAAGCTCAGGTCCAAACGCTTCATTCCAATAATATACATCTACATAATGTACTTCATCTTTTAAAGCCGGAATAATATAATCTACATATTTTTTTTCGCCCCAAAAAAATATTCATTATTTTCACTAAATGATGATTTGCATTATATATCCTCCAATTTACTTTTCTTTCATATCACTTTAGCTCTTTTCTTCCAGCAATCTGACAAATGTCGCATACAAAAGTTTCGTCTCGATTGGTTTTACCAGACGGGCATTCATGCCTGCTGCCAGGGTTTGATCCTGCTCTTCTGTATAGGCATCTGCAGTTGTGCCAATGATTGGTATGCTCTTAGCATCTGATCGCTCTAATGCGCGGATGATTCTTGTCTCAGTTAATCCATCCATGACCGGCATTCTGACATCTGTAATAATGATGTCATAGTATCCTTCCAAAGACTCCTTAAATAACTCTACTGCCTCTTTTCCATTCGAAGCACAGTCTACATGACATCCTTTTTCTTCCAACAGACTTCTTACAATCATAACATTGATTTCTGCATCATCGACCAATAGAACATGTATGCCCCTGAGTCGTTCCAGCTGCACCGACGTCGGTTCATACTTTGGTTCTACTTTTTCTGTAACATCATAAGCATACAGATCGAGGGTGAACTCAGTTCCTTTATTCACTTCACTTTTAACACTAATAGTTCCACCACTTAAGTCAACAATTCTCTTCACTATCGCCAGCCCAAGTCCAGTACCCTTCTGCTCTGCAACCTGCGCTCTGCTTTCCTGCGAAAACGGATCAAATAATACTTTAAGATATTCTTTACTCATACCAATACCCGTATCACGCACAATAAAACGCATGCCATGCTTACCGTCTCTGGCAGGTATTTCACAAGACTCCAACTCCACATGACCACCTCGTGGAGTATACTTGGCCGCATTTGATAACAGATTGTAGAAAATCTGATTAAACCTGAGTTTATCTACAACGATGTTCTCCGCATCTTTTTTCAATTTTAATACAAATTCAATATTCTTGGCATCCATCAACGGTCGTATTACGGTATTAATACCCTCAATAAATTCAATAAGCTGATAAGGTTCTTCGTGAAGTTCCATCTTTCCGCTCTCAATCTTACTAAGGTCGAGAGTGTCATTGATCAGACCAAGCAGGTATCTTCCCGAAATATCAATGCTTTGAATATACTCTCGCAGATGATCTTCATTTTCCATACTCTTGGAAAGTTCAGTCAATCCAAGAATTGCATTGAGCGGAGTACGCATATCATGACTCATGCGGGAAAGATATTCGCTCTTGGCCTGATTGGCTTGATTGGCAATCTCTGCAATATTCTGTAATGCCAGTTGCTGCTGCTGCTCCTTTTCAAACAATGCTGTAATATCACGTCCAACCAGCAAAAGATCCGCTTTTGTACTATCCAGATAAGAGACATGTATGTTTTTACGTAGATTACTTCCATCACTGTCAATAATCCAATATGCAAAATCAAGACATTCCTGGTCCTTCATTCGCTCTGCCAATTTATCCAATCTCAGGAAATCATTACATCGAATCCTGTCTTCTTCTGCAACCTCAAACTCCACATATTGACTTCTATTCTTCTCATACTCTTCCTGTCCCATGTGGATTATACTTCCTTCATGAATCTGAATGACATTTGCCGTCTTCTTCGCTATATCAACAATTGTTATATCATCCACTTCGTTATCTAAGATTCGCTCTCTTGCCATACGGATTTTCATCTGCTCATTAATATCATGCGAATAGATAAATGCGTTCACAATTCCAGCCTCTACACCTTCCATTAGTACTGCTGTAGCCTGAAACCAGCGATAATCGCCAGAGGACATACATCTCCTGTACTCCACAGATACCTTGGTATTACCTGCTTCATAATGCTTCATCAGCTGGTCATAAGATATTACTTTAAGTGTATTGGCACGATCTTTTTCATAGATTTGTGAAACAACCAGATCTTCATAACTATTCTGGTCAACCTTTCTTCCAATCTTCACATCTGCCTCATACACAGAATGATATTCTTCCATTTTTCGATTGCTCAGATCCAGTAGAATATAGATTTCGGAATTACCCAGCTTATCATTTAGTAATTTAATTCTCTCCTGCGAACTTTTCTCTGCTGTAATATCCTCATAAATTGTGATATATACCGGTTCATCAACAAAATCCAAATGACAGACCGTATTACGAGAACGGATCCATATTATGTTCCCGTCCTTTTTCCTGGCACAGAGTTCACTCTGACGAATATCATTACGCCTATAATCAGCCATAACCAGTTCCTTAAGCATCTTCTGGTATTCCGGAAGTAACAGCTGAAAAACGCGGCCCGGAAGGTTTTTAAACTCTTCCTCTGTATAACCAAACATTTCTCCCAACTGATTATTTTCGTAGATATATTTCACTTCTCCATCTTCCATACAGCTTGCGATAATGCCCACATTAACATTCTGAATAATCATCTGAAGCTGGTTCATCAATGCCCGCTCTCTGCGAAATGCTTCAAATTGTTCTGTATCATTACGAAATGTACAGTAATAGAGTCGTCTGCTATCAATATAATCAATCATTTTTACTGCAACATGCATATGAATGCTCTGATTGATTCCCTCCAATCCCTGTAATACCAGTTCACACATTTCCTCCTCATTCTCTGTGGTAGAACGATTCAGTGTATCAATCAGTATTTTTGAATTCTTTGCATCCAGATATCTCGCAAGATCAATCGATAGCACGTGCTTTACTGCCAGTTCCTGACCATAGATTTCTTTATAGAATCGGGTATTTGTTCGAAGAATTGTGATGGATTCACGATTCATTTCTATAATGCAGGCTGCACCTACATAGCTACGCATAACAAGTGCATCCAATGAACTAGGATTCCAGAAGGTACCTTTGGAGGAATCAATGCTATAACCACGCCAGGAATTATCACCCTGTAAAATGTTGACCACAGAGGCTCTGTTTCTCATTCGAATCAGGTTAATAACACGATAGTACAGAGTTTCCTCATCTAGTGGCGGCTCCATGTAATCAATCGCTCCATGTTGAATTACTTCTCTGGTATCTTTTCTTCGTTCGTCCTTCGTCTGATGTTCCTTTCCAATACAAATAACCGGAATCTGCCCAAGAGCAGAATTCCGGTTAATTCGCATAAGTAAGTCATATTGATTCACGCGCAGAGTATCAATCCCCACAAAGATCAGCTTTGTTTGGAAATGATTTTTCATTAAATAGATATAGGTCTCATCGCATCCTTGTGTCTCTATAATGCGATAAAAGGAACCCATACTACTATGAATTGATTGTCTGCTGGATAAATCAGCATCGACAACCAGTATTGTCTCTGCCATTATTCCTCCCTCATATGCTCACGTTTTGCTTCCCTGTGTTATCTCGCATTAGTGAACAATTATCTTTCGGCGCCTTACTGTTCACTCATCTGATCCAGCAACTGCATCTTGACATCATAGAGTTTTCTGGAAAGATCGACATAAACATTGTGCGGGTTGACCAGACGTCTTGTCTCATCCCACAGTGTGCTCTGCTCCTGTGCGCAATATTCCTTAATATCCATTGTCTTTGGTGAGGTATACTTACACTCTCCGTCAATAAATACCGGTACCATCATCTCTCGAATGGTATAGGTTCCTGCTTTACATCTGGTCTTCTTCCAGGTCTCAACCGGATCAAAGAGCAGAAGATCCTGATCTTCTGAGAATTTCTCACCTACCAGACAGATTACATCTGCCTTAATCTTGCCGGTCTCCTTCTCATAGATTCGATAAATTGTCTTGTTACCGGGATTGGTTACCTTCTCGGAATTCTCAGACAGTTTAATCTTCGGTATAAATTCCTGCTTGTCTTCATCATATACTGCTGCCAGCTTATATACACCGCCAAATGCCGGGGTATCTGCACTGGTAATCAGATTGGTTCCTACACCCCATGAAGTAATCGCTGCGCCCTGAACCTTTAAGGAATCAATCAGATATTCATCCAGATCAGAGGATGCGGAAATGATTGCATCAGTATAACCAGCCGCATCCAACAGCTTTCTTGCTTTCTTGGACATATAGGCAAGGTCACCGCTATCCAGTCGGATGCCGTAATTTTTCAGTTCCATTCCCTTTGCCTTCATCTCGTCAAAGACCCGGATGGCATTCGGGACACCGGATTTGATCGTATCATAAGTATCTACAAGCAAAAGGCAGGCCTTGGGATACAGTTCAGAATAAGTCTTAAATGCAGTATATTCATCAGGAAAACTCATAATCCAGCTATGTGCATGGGTACCCTTGACCGGAACATCAAACAGCTGTCCGCAAAGAACATTGCTGGTGCCAATACAGCCACCAATGACCGCAGCTCTTGCACCATAGGTACCTGCATCCGGTCCCTGTGCACGACGAAGACCAAATTCCATAATTCCGTCTCCTCTTGCTGCATATACAACTCGTGATGCCTTCGTTGCAATCAGACTCTGATGATTCACAATATTTAGGATTGCTGTTTCTACCAGCTGGGCTTCCATAATAGGTGCAATCACCTTTACAAGCGGCTCTCTCGGAAATACCACAGAGCCTTCCGGAATCGCATAGATGTCGCCGGAAAATCTAAAATTGCTCAGGTATTCCAGGAAATCCTCATCAAAAATCGCAAGGCTTCTTAAGTATTCAATATCTTCCTTCTCAAACTTCAGTTCTTTGATGTATTTAATCACCTGTTCCAGACCACACGCAATCGCATAGCCACCACCAGAAGGATTCTTTCTATAAAATGCATCAAATACTACCTTCTTGTTGTTTCCGCTTTTGTAATACCCCTGCATCATCGTAAGTTCATACAGGTCTGTAAGCAAAGTTAAATTCTGTCTGTCCACTGCATCACCCTTCTTTCCATTTTTTCACACTATACGACATTTTAGAATGTAACGCAAGTACATTTTACATTCACCAAGCCCCGCATCTGCTGATTTGTATTGTATTTCAAAGGCGGTTGTTCTATGTATTTCTCACTAATCCTCATGGATTACATAAGTGGTAAATCGGTTGCCATTTTCCAGTAACCACTCCGTAGAATCATTCATACCAATCTTATAGACCTCTCCATTTTGCGGGTTCATGACAACGATATTCAGTTCATTGTAGCCAATGATAAGAACTGCACTTCCATCCGTCATACGTGCAAGTACCGGAATGTCCCTAGCTACATAATAAAGAATACAATCCAGCGAACATCCGCCAAGATCCAGCACTTCCACATTTTCAATATTTTCAGCAAGAATTTCTTCCGGCGTTCTGCCCCGTGCAAGTAACGGCGCTGTGTTTACCGTGTATCCTTCCAATTGCAAAATGGTATCCAGGCACACCGGCAGTGTATCCGTAAGCTCTCCGCCTTCTGCAATCGCAGTTCCTGTAATCGCCATAATCTGATTCTTATTTACTCTTCCGGTCTTCTGATAAACATATTGTCCGGCATCATTTACAACTACTCCTCCTCCGGCATAAGCAACATCAACTGCTTGTGCTACATTCTCATAGATACCTTCCAGTTCTCCCATCAGATAGACATAATAATATCCCTCGAGTGTAATCTCGTCACAGACATCCACTGTTCTAGAGCCCTCAAAAATAACCTGTTTGGGTTGTAATATCTGCAATGAATCGACATTGATCTCTTTACGAACTACAATCTGTACGATATTTTCATAGTTGTCTGTCGGAACCGTTTCCACAGTGTTTTTACCGACCTGTGCATCCTGATTGTTCAGAATCTGATCATCTGTAATCGATCTAAATTCTCCCATTTCATCCTTTTGCACACGCTGCAACGTAATCATATTATCTACCAGCTTAGCGTCAACCACATATTTACCATTCTCACCATAGGTCTTTAGAATCGTGCCATACTCATCCTCAATGCAGATCTGATACATTGGATAAATTACCCGGCCACTGGTATCAATGCCTATATCATTCTTTCTGGCCAGACCATAAATTACGTCTTCACCAAAAAATCCAATTGGCCAGATTCTATTATTGCCGGTGGCATCAATTGTGATCTGTTTGCCACTAATCAGATTGATTAATACCAGAGATTGTGCGTCGTAGATATTAGAACTATCAACCCACGCGGCCATTCCCTGACTGTCCGATGCAATAAATCCCTGATAGGGAAGCTGCGTGACAATCTGAGTGTAGGTACTTTCTTCAAGATTGATTTGATATACACTATCGCCAATCAGCAGGTAACACTCATTGGTAGAGTTAACATACGCAAGCTGATCGACATCATTTTTCAGCATAGTGAAGGATTTATCATAGGGAATAAATACTTCCTCCTCCACTGTGTTCAGTACGCTGTCGTAGTAATAAACAACAATTCCCATCTGTCCTTCATGAATCCCGCGATTCATGTAGCCATAGACCATGAAATGAACATTTCCTGTCTCCTCCACAGAAAAAATCTTGATATCATTTTGGTGATAGGTATTTCGCGGATCACTGACATCATTGTCATAAAATCCAAAAATATAGGAAAGCTTATTATCCGTAATATTATAGCTGTACAGTTTGCCGCCGTTTTCAAATGCCAATCGGTTACTGTCCGGACTCTCCATCATATTAACCTTTGCATCAGCAATTCCAAGAACAATCTTGTTGTTGGCAATGGTTCCTGTCTCCACATCAAAGACCTGATCCATGGTTCTGGAGTAATCTAAGAGGTACATTCTCTCAGTTCCAAGACGCATTCGAAAATATTCACTCACACGATAATAAATATCCTCATTCCCTTCCGGCACGGTAACGTAATAATCCAATGTAATAATCGCCGTATCCTGGTCAATCTCCTTCAGCGTCGCTTCCGGCTCCATTACTTTGCTGACTTCCAGATTTCCCCAGGTCACCTGATCTAAGCTGGAATGAATATCGACCTTGTGGAAGCTTGAATTGTCTCCCTGGGAATTACTCTCCAGATAAGTTGGCAATTCCGCTTCTGCAACCGATTTGTCAAATGTTGTCTTACTGAAATAATAAGCAAATTCCAGTTTATCAACTACATTATAATTCTCTGTCTTAATAATTCTTGTATAGTAACGAATCACCTGGCCTCTCGCCGTCTCAAGACGAATGCAGAACGAATATTCTGTATCTTCTTCAATCAAATCTTTAATTGCGAAATCTGCCATAATAACATCCATATTCTGAACGTAACTATATACCTGTGTATCCTCAATCAGTCGATTCCCATCCATTGTACGAATCTCGTATGCGATCTTTTCTACTCCGGCTCCATACGTATTGATTTTCAGAGAAATCTCTCGATTGTCTCTAATCGGTGTAATGTTATCGCGAAGATAACTGATATCCATCTCTCTTGCATAACCATGCAGCAGATTCATATCCATTCCTTCATAGACAAATGTCACCGTTGGAAAGGATGCCGGCGACATTTCTGCCGTCATATCTGTATTACCATGATTCATAATTGTGCTAATCAAAACAAGCGATGTGAAAAACATCGCTACACAATAAATAATCATTATGATACCCTTACTTAATCCTTTTCCTCTCACAGCAATCATGCCTCTCCTGATAGTTCCCTATC
>JAKQFQ010000070.1 GCA_029558315.1 Bacillota bacterium | reverse complement strand
TGCAAACAATTTTCCATAGCAAGTCTCACATCTTCCAGTGTCACATGACAGCTATTATCTGAAACTGGAAGATGTGGGAGGTGTTATGGCACGTTTGATAACAGGTCTGTGATATCCACATTGTATAAGTCTGTCATGCTGTTACACCAAACAATTTCAAAGAGGATTCAGAAGCAGGTCTTGCAGAGATTGGGTGAATAAATTGATATATTCGTTCTGGTTCGAAATTACAGTTTCAAATAATTCTTTATCCTGAAACCTGAACTTCGCAATACAAATCTTATCTGCATCAAATTTGGGGAGTAAATAACCTTGAGAAGTATCTTTCACAACGAATCGTAACCGGTCTACGTGAGAAAATATATATCTCGAAAGTTCTCTTTTAGAAAACATAAAAACAATACCATAGTCCCCCTGAACCCAATGGATAATATTCTCACGGTTAATACCAGACATGGCATAATTGAGATTGGCAGGATTTGCTTTCTCGTGTGTTTCAATATAGAGATTTCCTGTCTGTGAAAACATTTTATCATACTTTATTTCAGTTCCACATGCGGATTCTCCAATTTCCCATTGGTATTTTTTACTAGAGAAACATTGGATGTGAATACCACGTTTTGAGAGTTCTTTAGTCAAAAAGTCTTGAAACTCTTTAGACTCTTCAAGTTGTTGTTGATAGTAACCCGTATATGTTGGAAAAACATATTTAGACCTGGTTGCCATATGTCTCCCACCCTTCAACCGGCCTTCGTGCAAAAAGTTCAATTCTTTTCCCAGATGGATAAATGGTATCAATAACTTCTCTGAAAAACTCTGGTTTCTTACTATGTTCAGTTCTTTCTTCTTCGTAAACAGAATCAAAGAGTTTCATGTTTTCAGGGACACAACTACCTTTTGTGCAAATTAACAGGAGTTCATGCCGAACGCTGTTATAATGCCCCATAACATGCTTTACTTTGTCCCATACAAACGAGGCTTTATACTTAAATCCCCATGCGTTTATGACTTTGAACGCATCTTCAAGGAGTGGAGATGTGACCCATAAGAATAATACAGCATTGTCCTCTGTGATATCTGGGACCGGCATTATACAGAGATCTTCCAGGGACATTGTTGGATAATGCTTGTCTGCTGTGCCATACGTTTCATTCATTGAACCGCCATAAGACCACGGTGGATCTGCATAGATAACCCGGTATTTCCCTGTGAGTTCAGGAGTTTCTTTTACTGCTTCTGATGCGAGAATCTTTCGTGCATGG
This sequence comes from Bacillota bacterium, assembly GCA_029558315.1. GTDB lineage: Bacteria > Bacillota > Clostridia > Lachnospirales > Lachnospiraceae > NK4A136. The sequence continues at coordinate 1,158 of JAKQFQ010000070.1, read as the reverse complement.
TTTAAAGTGTCTGCTTTACCTGATATTATCAGATCTACTATCTTCTCTTGTTGCTCTGGTTCCATCCGTGAGAGTCGGAGAAGATCCGTTTTTCTGTCTGCCAGTTCAGTATCTCGGATCTTGTCTTTTACTTCTGGAGCAATATCACGGGCTATCTGAATCTCCTGCTCAATGGTTCTTCGAGACTGGCCGGTTTTTTCTGCTGTGTCTTCAGTGAAACTTGAAACCGAATTTATTTCGTTTTCAAGTCGTGTGGTTTTATTATTGTGCCACCCTCCAAACTGCCCCACTCTCGTTTCAGGATATAACTCTTCGTAAATGGCTTTTCGCTCTTCTAACTGTTCTCCACGCTCTAAAACAGATAAATCATTCCGGATCAGGTTTTCATCTATCTCAGCTAAACGTGCTTTAAGTTCTGATAGGTTCAGTATTACGGCAGGAATCCTAGTTTCTCCAAGTTGAATAAATGCCTGTAGCCGATGATATCCTGCAATGAGTCTGTTGTCCGGTGCAATGGTGATCGGGTTAATAAGTCCAATCTGTTTAATTGAATCAGCAAGTTTCTGAACATAGTCTGATTTAACCTGTCTGCGTGTTTCACCAATAACAACGTCAGAAATGAGAACCGATCCACCATGAGGAGAGAAAAGATCGATAGTCCTTTGTGTAGATACATCCAAACTCAATTAATCACCTTTTCTTCATCAGAACTGTTGGTTTCTCCCGGTTCGGTTCCACCCTGGTGCCGGGAGACATTTTCTTCATACTCATCCAACACTTTACACAGAAACCCGTCATAAGTCAATTCCGGTCCTTTTAACCGGTATAACCTTGCATGTGTAGGTTTCTTCACTGTTATTGTTGCATTTTCATATTCCATTCTGTCCTACTATATTTAACAGAATGAGTATATAATGATATGTTATAACTAATTATTACAGGGTAATACTGACTGTATTCAGTTGGTGTTGAATGAATAACGTTTTACAGAATGGATCTATAATAACTGGAATTCCGGTGAATTAAAAATGAAGGATATGTACATACATATGTACATATGCTTGCTCACGAAGTACACGATATATCTCTATTACTAGTACACTAAGTGACTAAGTAACTAAGTTAATAATAATAAATTAAAAAGAAGAAATCATATCC
>JAKQFQ010000069.1 GCA_029558315.1 Bacillota bacterium | reverse complement strand
ATACTTCTTGATCTCTTCATATGTAGCTTTACTCTCTGAAGCTGTCAAATCCAACTCATCCATATCCAGCTTCACACTTACATGATGTTTTGCTTCATGGAGTTTGGACAATAAGCAAACCGTCTCGACATGCACCGTATGCGGAAACTGGTCCACACCACGAATTTTCTTTAATTCATACCCATAGTCACATAGATACCTTAAATCCCTAGCCAAGGTAGCACTATCACAACTCACGTACACAATTCTTTTTGGTTGCATCAAAACCATGGTTTCTAGGCACTTTTCATCGCAACCTTTTCTTGGAGGGTCTACAACGATCACGTCTGCAACAATCTGCTCGTTGTCACGTTTTTCAGGAAGTACTTCTTCCGCCTTCCCCACATAGAAGCTGGTATTTTCAATTTGGTTGATCTTAGCGTTTTCTCTAGCATCTAAGATTGCCTGTTCTACAATTTCTACGCCGTAAACATGCTTTGCCTGTTTGGCTAGAAAAAGAGAAATCGTCCCAATCCCACAATACAAATCCCAAACGATTTCATTCCCCGTCAAATTTGCATAGTCCCTTGCAAGGGAGTAGAGCACTTTCGTCTGAACAGGATTTACCTGATAGAAGGATTTTGCCGAGATTCGAAATAGTGTATCGTCAATGGTATCTTCTATATAACTTGTTCCGTAGATGGTTTCAACCTGATCCCCCATAATCACATTGGAATGGGTTTGATTTACACTGATTGCAATACTTACAATCTCTTTTACCACTACTAGCTCTTTCACCAATTGTTCTGCATGTGGTAATTTAGGCGCATTAATAACAAGACAAACCATCGTCTGATTGGTTGCAAATCCTGTACGAATCAGTATATGACGTACAATTCCCTTTTGGGTTTCCTCATCATACGTTGAAATCTTGTATTTTTCCAGGAACGTCACAATAATCTCAAGAATTTTTGCATTTTCTGTTCGCGCTAGATGACAATCCATTGTCGGAATAATACTATGGGTATGCCCCGCATAGAATCCCGTAACAATACCGCCATTTTTGTCCATTCCCACTGGGTACTGAGCTTTATTTCGATAGCGAAAAGGTTCTTCCATTCCAATGATTGGCTCTAATACACAACCAATTTCATCCTTTGAAAATCCCCCAATGCGCACCAAGTTTTGAACAATTTTTTCTTCTTTATAGGCTAACTGCTTTTCATATTGGAGCCCTTGAATCTGGCAACCACCACATTTTTGATGAATAGGGCAAGGTGGATTGGTACGAAAAGAAGAAGGTGTTATAACCTTCTCCAATTTTGCATATCCATAATTTTTTTTGGCTTTCATGATTTTGACAAGCGCCACATCACCAATAAAAGCATCCTTCACAAATAAGGTATATCCTTCTGACTTACCAATTCCTTCTCCGTTCATGCCGATATCCGTGATGGTTATAGTAAGTTCATCATTTTTCTTAAATTGCATATATCCCCCAAACTTAATCTCTTGTTGCTCGTAGATTGGATTCAAATAAGCGATTGTAACCAAGCCAGCCTGTTTCATTGGTTCCTTCTAAGACTTCCGTAATAATTCCTTCCAAGTTTCTTCGCCTTCGCCAATGATAATTCCAGTCACCTCTTTTAGACTCTGAATCCTCATCCCTGCATCAAAAGAAACTTCCGGTCCCCCTACGTAAATAGGAATTCCTGGAAGTAGTTTTGCAATTTCGTGAATCAACTCTTGAATCAAGGAACTATTCCAGATGTAACAAGAAAATCCGATCACATCCGGTTTTCTCAAATAGAGATCTGAAAGGATTTCCTCCATACGATGATTCACTGTATATTCAGCTATTTCGATACACTTTGCATACTCTTTTACATACTTTGTAGCATACGCTTTCATACTATAAAGTCCTGGATTTGAGTGAATATATTTTGCATTCACTCCCACTAATAAACATTTCATGTTCTCTCCCATCGGGACTATTTGCTTGGGATCACTTATTTTGCTTTTGGATATTCATTGCAAAGCAAACGATAAGGTTCTTCATCCTCTTCTATTGTTGGAAAGCGACCTACTTTTTCGTAAAAACGATTATCTGTATAATCGTCATTGCACATAGAAACCTCTCCAATCAGAACATCTCCCGTTCCTTCTAATACATCAAAGTCATGGTATTGATGTGGGGAAAGTGTAATACTTTCACCTGGTCTAAGCAAAACTCCCGTCCCTGCTTCTACATAATACTGCCTCGCGTCCTGATTGACAAGTACTGGGGTGTTATCTAGTTCACCATCACCACGATCATTATATAAATGAATGACCAAAGTACCTCCACCCCGGTTAATAATATCTTCCATTTTATAAAAATGAAAATGCATTGGGGAATGCTGGCCTTCCTTTAGTAACAATAATTTTTCTGCATAGGGCTTTTGATACTTTGGATTCTTCAGATTACCATTACGCAACGTGATAAGCGAAAAACCCACCTTGTCAAAATCACCCAATCCATAATCCGTAATATCCCAACCCAATAAATTTTCTCTAATTTCATCATACTCTTGATTCTTATCATCCCATTCCATCGGGGAAAAAAGACAAAATGGTGGGAGTGAAATCTTATAGTTCACTAACATTTGTTCCATTTCACGAATACATTGATTAATTTTTGATCGCTTCATATTTTCTCATACTCCCTACTGCTAATTTGTGAAATAACAGCCTCTAACCAGATCAGGATGGAATGATTAATCATATACCCATAATCCAGTGTCAATTCTCGAAAAAAGATTTCTCTACAAGACATATCTGGCGGATAAGAAAGCTTTACTTGATTATCCGAACGTTCAAATTGTTCTAAACGTTCTCTAATATTATGTGTCATTTTTGTAAAGATATCAATCACTTCTTGATCCGACAAATGAGAAGAAAAAAATACTTTTACGAGCCATGGAACTTTGGGAATTTCTACCCCATGCTGCTCTAAAAGCCAAGAAATCATCTCATCCGTTCCTTCTTTACTCGTCCTATATAATCCATTGCCTTCAGCCGTTTCAACAATCCAGCCCTTTTCATGTAACGTAATCAAAAGCTCTTTTAGCTCTTGCTCTGAAATATTAAAAAAATGATTTACAGATGCTTGAAACGTTTTCGATAAGTCCGGAAAGGACAGCGGCTTACTGTTCAAAAAGCCTAGTATTGCGTATTCTGGTGACATTTTCTACCCCCTACTATTCATTCAGAATTAGAGCCCTCATGTATCCTCTAGGTTTAATATACTATAAGTGTCAATTAAATCTATAACAATATTTTAATAAAATTCTCACTTTTAGTATTATATTGCAAAAAGCAGTTGCATAATGCGCAACTGCTCTCATTAAATCACTCTTTTTTAAGATTATATTATCACCACTCTAGTACAGCTGCACTCCAGGTTAATCCGCCGCCAAATCCTGCTAATAAGATCTTGTCTCCTCGCTGAAGTAGCCCTTTTTCGTTTACTTCATCCAATAAAATAGGAACACTTGCCGCCGAAATATTGCCACAATGATCAATGCTAATTGGGAATTTATCCTCACTCACTCCGAGTCTTTTTGCAACAGACTGAATGATTCTTATATTTGCCTGATGAATAATATAGTACTTAATTTCTTCTGGTTTAACACCTGATTCTTCAAGTACTTTAACAATACTTGCCGGAACTGCAACCGCTGTAAATTTATAGATCTCCTGCCCGTCCATTTCAACATAACCTAGCTCCTTGGTGTTTTCCACTAAGGGATTATTGTTGAGTCGATTTCTGCAAGATAGATTATGGCCTTTTGCACCTGCTGACATCTGAATGCTTTTCATAAGTCCCACTTGATCTTTTTTAACCACTGCTGCACCCGCTCCATCACCAAACAGAACACAGGTACTTCGATCCGTCCAATCTACGATTTTACTAATCGTTTCTGCCCCAATAATAAGTGCATTCTCATAATATCCAGACTGCAAATATGCATGTGCTGTGTTCATCGCCACCATAAAACCCGTGCAAGCTGCATTAATATCAAATGCCATTGCATTCTCCGCACCAATGATTGCCTGTACTTCGCAAGCAGTAGATGGTGTTACATAATCATTTGTAATGGTTCCAACAATAATCAAATCGATTTCAGCTGCTGTCACTCCTGCATTTTTCATGGCAATTTCAGCTGCCTTAGCTGCCATTGTTGCAGTTGTTTCGTCTTTTGCGATTCTTCGCTCACGGATTCCTGTACGACTGTTAATCCACTCATCACTTGTATCTACAATTTTTGATAAATCATCATTTGTAACAATATTTTCTGGTAAATATCTACCCGTTCCAATAATTCTTGTTGTCATATTCAACTCACACCTATCTGCATATTGCACTATGCTTACTTTCTATCTTTATCTCCGATTTTTGGCACGCAAATGATTATGGTCTGAATTCATCCATAATATCTTTTACATGTTCCAATTTCGTTGCTCTATATGCATTTTCACCACAAAAAAGGAGTGCATCATCGACCTTACCAACTGCAGCATTCACAAGAGCTTCCGTAATACAATACGGCGTTGTCGCTGGGTTACAGGTGCTTACACACAAATGACATTTTCCATGCGGAATTGGCCCATTTTTTGCCTTCTCCATGTACGGATTCAAAATTGCTCTTCCTGGCATTCCAACTGGTGATTTTACGATTACAATATCTTCTAATTTTGCATCAATATACTTCTGCTTATATTCCATAGAAGCATCGCATTCATAGGTTGTAACAAATCTAGTCGCAATCTGGACTCCATCCGCTCCCAGTTCTAAGTAATGTTCCAAATCCTTACGCTCATAGACTCCGCCTGCAACAATAACAGGAATATATTTTTTAACATCCTCACCAAATATGCGAACATGCTCGATTATTTTTTTGATTTCTGTTTCAAAATCGAAATCTCCCAATAATTCTTCCATTGTAAAACCGAGGTGCCCACCTGCTTTTGGTCCTTCAATCACCACAGCATCTGGAACTCTTTGGTATTTTTTCCACCAATATTTGCAGATTACATCTGCCGATTTAACAGAGGATACAATTGGTACAATTTTTGTTTTGAATCCATCTACCAATTTCGGTAATGTCATTGGCAATCCTGCACCTGATATAATCAAATCAACACCTGCCGAAACAGCTGCTTTCACGTATTCTTCATACTTTCTTGAAGCCACCATAATGTTTACGCCAATGATTCCTCCCTTGGCGATTTCTTTCGCTTTTGCTACTTCCTCTGTGATTGCTCTGAGATTTGTTTCAATTGGATTTGAATCAAATTCAGGATCTCTATAGCCAATTTGTGCAGTCGATATAATTCCAATTCCACCTTCTTTTGCTACCGCTCCGGCTAAATTTGACAAACTAACGCCAACACCCATTCCACCTTGAATAACAGGAATTTTAGCTTCTAAGTCACCAATTACTAATGGTTTGATTTCCATACTACTCGCCAGCCCCTATTGCAAACGTAAGCTCTGCCTGTGTGACAACTTTTCCATTCACATATGCAGTTGCACTTCCAACTCCAATAGGTCCTTTCATTTTAATGATTTTTGTTTCAAGCATCAAAACATCTCCGGGAACTACTTTCCCCTTGAATTTCGCTTCTTTTATAGCTGCAAAGTAAGCTGTTTTACCTTTGTTTGCAGGCATACTTAAAATAGCTACTGCCCCGACTTGTGCAAGCGCCTCAATAATTAAAACTCCCGGCATCACTGGTTCAATTGGAAAGTGTCCTGCAAAAAACGGTTCATTATAACTAACACATTTCTTACCTAGAGCTCTTTCGCCTTCTTCTAATTCTTCAATTGTATCCACAAGCATAAATGGTTGGCGATGTGGAATAATTTCCATAATTTCTTTTGCACTTAACAATGACATTATTGACCACTCCTATTCTTCATACTTTTTAATCAAAATGGTCGTATTATGGCCACCAAAGCCTAATGAGTTGGATAACGCATAAGGTACTTTTGTATTGACTGGTTCTTTACAATAATCTAAATCACATTCTTCATCCGGAATCTGATATCCCACAGTTGCGTGGATGTAATCTTCTTCCACTTGTTTTACACAAGCAATACATTCAATTGCTCCTGCCGCACCAAGCAAGTGACCAATCATAGATTTTGTTGAGTTGATTTTGATGTTTTTAGCATGCTCTCCAAAAGCCATGTGGATTGCTCTTGTTTCAAACAAGTCATTATGATGAGTACTTGTTCCATGTGCATTTATGTAAGTGATGTCTGTTTTATCAATTCCTGCATCTAAAATTGCTAATTCCATTGATTTTGCAGCTCCAGATCCGTCTTCAGCTGGTGATGTAATATGGAAGGCATCAGAGGTACAACCATATCCTGCGACTTCTGCATAAATCTTAGCGCCTCGCTTTTTAGCATGCTCTAATTCTTCTAAAACAAGCACTGCCCCACCTTCACCCATAACAAATCCACTACGTTCTTTATCAAATGGAATGGAACAACGCTTTGGATCTTCATTGGTTGAAAGTGCTGTTAAAGCACTGAACCCTGCGACTCCAATAGGGGTAATCGAACTTTCTGCTCCACCAGCTAACATAATGTCCGCATCTCCATACTGAATGGTACGAAATGCTTCTCCAACAGAGTTCGTTCCAGATGCACAAGCTGTTACAACATTGATACTCTTTCCTTTTAGCCCAAATTGAATGGACACGTTTCCTGCTGCCATATTGCTAATCATCATTGGAACAAGTAACGGATTTACTTTTCCAGGACCTTTTTCCAATAGTTTATTATGCTCACGCTCCATAGCCTGTAAAGACCCAATTCCAGAACTCACAGCAACACCCACGCGAAATGCATCTTCTTGCTCCATATTTATGTTTGCATCTTCCATAGCCTCTTTCGATGCCGCTACTGCATATTGACAAAAAAGTTCCATTCTTTTAGCAGCCTTAAAATCCATAAATTGTTTTGCGTCAAAATCTTTGACTTCAGCTGCTAATTTACATTTATAGTCTGTAACATCAAATTTCGTAATTGGTGCAAACCCTATTTTTTGCTCTTTTACCGATGCCCAAAACGCATCCACACTATTTCCAATTGGAGTAATTGCCCCCATACCCGTTATCACAACTCTTTTTTTCATTCCGACAGTTCCTTTCAATTATGCTGATTATTATGTTCATCCTCTATTGATTCCTGTGTTGATTTTAATGATAATTTCTATATTGCCATACCACCATCCACTGAGATTACCTGTCCTGTAATATATGCCCCTTTATCACTCGCTAAAAAAGCAACCATCTCTGCCATATGATAATCTCCTTTCGTTTTCAATGGTCTTCAAGTTACGATTAAAACTTTTCAGAACACTACAGGAGACATCGCATACAAGAGAACCAAGACGGTAAATCGTATCTTCATCAGTTACATTTACGATTTGACTAAAATCCTGTTCTTGCATAGATAAGTCAAATCCACATCTCGTACCTACCACATACATAACACTCTGAAATACTAACTGTTCAGAAATGCTCATATCTTCTGGTAAGCCCTTGCGTTTTGTAAAAAATTCCTTTATCACACTACCTGATAGTTGCATTAATTCGGACATTCGATCTTCGAATTCCTCTTCTATTATGCCTCTGATCTCGGTCTTTGTAAAGTGTTTTAGCGAAGTCATCATCGTGTTTCTGTCTGTTCCATCATACTGCTTAATCTGCCCTTCTGACACAAGCATATCCAGATAATCCTTTAAGAAATCTCCCTCTAATGTCCATGTCAGGTTCTTGTTTTTGCCACCCGTATCGCTAATATCAAACACATATCTCATTCGTGGATTTAATGCTCTTGAAGGGAAGATGGCAATGCCTTTACTTCCCCTCTTAACAAATCGGTCCACTAACTTCCAAGTATCATAATCAGCACATAATGTTGCTCGTGGCTTCTGGGCATAAATCATAATAATGTTATCAAATTCATAACGATACAGATTACCAGCCAGACGAAGTACAGTTTTCCATTTGTCCGCTGACTTTGTAACATCGTGAATTTCTTCTTCATAGATTGCTCTTACTTTATAATCTACGCTCATTCCATCACCTCCGTATTATTTACTGAACTTTGCTTTTGAATATTCCCTTAAATAGTTTTAATTCCTCTTTGTCCAATGCCACTTCAAATTCCAACCCCAACGCTAATTTATTGGTTCGGTCTTCTTCTTTCTTAATCTTTCTAGCAAGGCGTAAGAGAATATAGTTCTCTTTGGAAAGTCTGACACATTCCTTGAAATCAATAGCTTTGTCAGCCTGTTCCTGTCTTTTCATAATTGTAGCTACAAGTGTTTTATTCACTTCCTCTACTTCCTCTAAAGAAATAAGAACGGATGCTTTCGTAGCACCAGTTCTGTCCCATTCCTTATGAAGTTCACTCATTAAAAATTCCATTGTTTTGTCAATACTGTTAGTTTTTTTCATTGCCTTATCCTCCGCTTATCGTGTTTTCTCTTTTTGTTGTTCTATAGGTTGAAATTCTACGCCCTTCATATCATCTGCATCGAGGATTACCTTCTGCCCATAATAAAGTTCCATTGCCTTATCAATGGCATCTCCAAGTGTTTCTGCTTCTATCTTCTCCACTCTTGAAAGCTGCTCACTAATCTCTATCTCAAATACCTTTGTTGCCATCTATCTCACCATCTCTTTCTGCACAGGTGCTGCTCCAATAAAATTACTATCATACTTGCCACCTGATAGATTATTTAAGAACACTTCCTGTCTGCCAGTGCAAAAGACATCATACATTGCATTCGTAGCAGCCTCTTTCACAGAGGTTTCAAGGATTGGACTCTCTGCAATCTTCTTATAGAAGTTGAACAAATCCTCCTGACTGCTTCTGAAATCATCAATGGTTTCAATCTCTTTCACTTCACCGTACTTTTCTCTGATGATTGAAAAATCTACAAGGCTCGGTGTATTCCCAAGATATACTCCATGATCCCACTCCAAACCGATTGTCTGATTATCCTCAGTAGGTTCTTCGCCCTTTGGATACTTGGTGTACATTCCAGAACCGATTGCAACTACCATACTTCCCTGCTTTACATCCATAAGAAGTAAGTTTCTAGCAGATAGCTTCTCTAATACTCTGTAGTCCGAGCCATTGAAATTGTGAAGAATATCTCCCTGCTCAAAATGGCTGTCCACTGGTTTGTAAGTGAATTGAAACTTAGTATTGGTACTTCCATCAATTCTCAGACCAAGATTGGTTACTTTATCAAGGCAGTAAGCGTTACATACATCCTCTGCAAATACTGTCTTTACATCAATCTCATCAAATCTGCCACCAAGAAATCCTCTTAGCTGCATTTCACTAGAACAAAATCTTGCTTCCACTCTTTTATGCTCTGAAAACTCAATCTGCATCCAGTTCTTATCCTCTGACAAGGTCTTTGCCAGTGCTAATGCAATCTGACCACCCATGACCAGCGAATCCGTTTTTCTTCCAACATGAATCTGCATGAAATCATCCAACGATAAAAGATAATTCATTGTTTTTCCTTTTAAATGCTCTTTCACAAGCACAATCTCTTCTAACTTCATAAATTCCTCCATTCTACAAAAGAAGGGCGAAACTTTCTTGGCTTCACCCTTGTCCTTTGTCTACTTATTTGGTCTTGCATATAACACAGCACTTCCACTATGGAAGTCCCCATATACAACACCCTCTGCTTCGTTTTTCGCTTCAACCATCTTTCCATTTCCAGCATAAATACCAACATGACTGATATTCATATATCTGCCGTTATTTGTATAACTGTAGAAAATCAGATCGCCCGGTTGAAGTTCTGCTTCTGTTACGGACTTTCCTGCTTCGTTAAGTCCCTGTGCTTCCGCAGCTGCTGTGGTTGCACCACCATAACTGATATCCACTCCCGCAGCTCTCCATGAATAATATGCCAGTGAACTGCAATCATAATAATTGCCTGTATCTCTTAAATCCTGACTGTATGGATAACCTACTTTTGTCAGTGCATAACTTAATACTGACTTTTGCGTACTATCACTAATCGTATTTAAGATGGCATTTATCTCTGCCTGTGTCAGCGAAGAAACACTGTTTCCTCCGCCACCACCTCCACCAGAGTAGCCAATCATTGCAAGATTCTCTGGACTCATCATTTCATTAAGAAGTGCTATCTGTTCCGAAGAAAAACCATATATGGTAATCATATCCCGATAACTCTTTATTGATACATTTACACTTAGGATTGTCTCAGAACTTGTTGTTCCATCTCCATTATCATGTGATTCTGTTCTTGAACTCGTTGTATAGGAACACATGTCATCTACCACATCCTGAAGCCACCCCTTAGAAGTATCATTCATTATAGTCGCAGCATCCCCAATTCCATGCTTCACCATATACACGCACATAATGTCGTAGTAATTAGATGGATTAGCATCCGTACCTTCGTAATCCACATAGACCACTTCTCCACTGTCATATCCCGTATGGTCATTTGCCAGAGTATTCACATCACGATTGAACTCTGCAACATAAGCACTTGTAACTGTCTGGACTGTATCACCCGCTTCAAGTGGTGGTAAAAATAAAGCAAATGGTGAATTGTAAATCGTTGCAACTACTGCAATCACAGGCACACATATCAGCGCTATCAAAAGAACCAACAGCAATAGAAACGGACCAATCACTGCGATAATCTGCTTAATCACCATTGATGCTCTACGAAACACCAAATCTTTTACAAGTTTTGCAAGAGAATCCTGCTGATCATTCTGTGCTTTCATCTTATCTAAAAAGAATTTCACTTTTCTTGCACGATTACTACGCACCATATCGTCATGTTCTATCTTTGCTCCAACTACTTCTCCTGCCGCAAAACCTATTGCTGTACCAACTCCCGGCGCAACTGCTGTGCCTGCTGCCGAAGCTGCAACTTTTGTTGTAACCTTAGCCGTAATCTTAGCTGTTTTCTTTGCAGTCTCTTTTGTAGTCTCTTTAGCGACTTTTTTCGACACATCTTTTACAGTCTTTTTCGCTGCTTTCTTTGCAATCTTCTTACCTGCCTGAACCTGCTTAATCTTTCTTTGCTTTGCTGCGATTGCCTGCCTTTTAAACAATGCCGCACCTCTCGACGCAGTACCTGTTACCGGTTTCGATGCTTCATACATAATTCCAGCAGCCTGTTGTACTTCTCTACCACCTTCCATATGGTCTGTTGCAGTCTTTGCACCTACAACTCCTGCATTCCGAAGTGTAGTCTTCTTGACCTTAATGGGCTGGTTACTATTCTGTATCCCTTTACAGAATTTAGAAATACGTCCTGTTCTATCAGCCTTTGTCTTATGAATGGTGCTCTTTCGATATGACTTACTTTGCTTCTCATTAGCAACCGCACTACCCTTAATCTTGGGAGAACGGTCAACAGTGTATATATTACTACCTTTGATG
>JAKQFQ010000065.1 GCA_029558315.1 Bacillota bacterium | reverse complement strand
CTCTCAAACTTCGCAGAAAGAAAATGTAAACACCCTTTAGCGGCTGCCAAATCATTTCGTTGGCATCAGGAAGACCAGAGCCTGACAGATGTGATGATGGATAAATCCATTGATATGAAATGGGAAGCATTATACAATCTGTGGGATAGCCTGTGTCTTTCCTTTCATAAAATGACTGCTGATGAATATAGAGAAAAATGGCTTTTACCGATGTTGAAACTACTGGGATACAATCCAATAAGCATTGCATTAAAAACAGAAGTCTATGGCAAAACAATGAAAGTTTCTCACAAATCTCATGAACTCAATCAGCCGGTTCTGATGAATCTCTTGCCCTTAACACAGGAATTAGAGAGTAAATCACCGGATTCTGTCTGGTCTCCTCACGATAGTATGCAAAAACTGCTCAATTATCTCTCTGATACCCGACAAGAGCAGTTTTCACATTGGGGGATTATTACAAACGGTCAGCAAATCCGAATCATACGGAAATATCACCATCAGACCAGAAAAGCCTACATTCAGTTCAATCTGGATGAGATATGCGATACCCGTTCACTGGATGAGTTCAGAATTTTATATCGTTTACTGCATCCCAGCCGATTTTTACAGGATGAGTCATTGAACTGCCTTCGAATGGATTACCTCTTCCAGGAGAGCCTGAGTGCCGGCGTCAAAATTGGTGAAGACCTTCGTCAGAATGTGATCAAAGCCATCGAATCTCTGGCAAACGGTTTTCTATCTGCCAATCCTGACTTTTCAGCCAAACTCGCTGAATCCCATGAGGCGCTTGACGAATTTCATCACAATATCCTCAGACTGGTTTACCGTGTTTTGTTTCTGCTCTTTGCCGAACAGAGACAACTGATGCGAAATGCCCACGAACTCTATCACAAAGAATATAGCATTACTGCCCTGAGAAACAAGATTGAAGCCTGGCAGTTTATACCGGATGATTATTTTAATGATATCTGGAAGGGCTTGCAGACTACCTTTTCCATGGTCGAGACAGGCGTGGAAGACCTCTCTGTCTCCTGCTTCAATGGAGAACTCTTTAACCCCAAACAGATTGAGAAACTGCTCTTGCTTGACTGCCCGAACTCTGTGATGATACAATTTATCCGCTATCTGACCATTGTAGATAAGAATGAGAGTATTCAGCGAATCAGTTACACAGAGCTTGGGGTAGAAGAAATCGGGTCTATCTATGAAAGCCTGCTCGATTATGCCCCTCAACTCAATAAGAGCCATGAAACCCTAAACATTGATGACAAAAACATAGAGCCAGGCGCTTTCTTTTTGGACCCGCGCGGTAAATCCAGAAAGACTTCCGGTTCATACTATACCAATCAATCTCTGGTCAATGCCCTGATAGAACGAAGCCTTGCACCTTTAGTCG
>JAKQFQ010000058.1 GCA_029558315.1 Bacillota bacterium | reverse complement strand
ACTGATGACAGGAATGGATGGGGCATATGCAGTAGCAGTTGTGTGCGGTGCCATATATGGATATATAATGAGAAAGCCTGTGACAGTTATCGCTGTGCTTCTGCTGTGCTTCCCGGTGACTTATATAGTGCCTCTCGGGATTTCAGCATTCATAGCGTCCAAAATACCGATGCCACGCTGCCTGGTTGAATAGTTGAATGAAATAATTACGAAAGACAGATTGCTCTGCAGTTGTGAGCTATATTGCTAATATTGAGTTCCTTGATCTTGGAGCAGTTTTCAAGCAGGAGCTTGAGGCCGGAAAGGCAGCCTTTCGCGAAATCAGAGACGACATCGCAGATGGCGCTTCCGGTGAAACGGCAGCGCAGAAGGTTACGACCGAACTGGATAAACTGAAAGATAAATACATTACGATGTACTTTGAGGAGCATAAGAAAAAGCGCCTTGACATCGAGGATGCAAAGCGCCGTGGAAAATTGCAGGAAAGTGTTGCACTGGCAAATCTGCGCAAGCTGCGTAGCATAGAGATCCTTTCAGGTGCAAAGCTGACTGCCATTGAACAGGATATGGCTGATCTGAAGGTCTGTTATGAACTAACACCTGTTGAGTTGAAGACAAGTCACATTTGCCCTCACTGCCACTATACCTATGGCGACAAGGCAAAAAATGTAGCCGGGCAACTGGACAACATTGATATTCGCATGGATGATTTGGTGACGGAATGGACAAATACGCTGCTCAACACAATCTCTGACCCGATTGTGGTTAGCCAGAAGGAGTACTTGAGTGCGGAACAGCAGAAGGTCATCGATGAGTTTATTTCCACCAAAACACTGCCAAAGCATGTAGACGATCACTTCGTGAATAGCATCAAGGCGCTGCTTCAGGGCTTTGAGCCAGTGGTTATCGATACGGAGGATATAGTTGCAAAGCTGGATGAGCTTGGCCCTTGTGATGTGGCTACATTCAAGAACAAGCTGAATAGCATTGTGGAGTCTTATATCAAGGGAAAAGATGCAGCTAAACTGCGTATCGTAGTGAAGCGGAAAGATAGTGAGGTGTAACGATGGAACCAAGAAAATTAACGAAAGAGGATATCGACAAAGTTCGCGACATTGAGGGCTTTCCGATTGCCAAGGATGAAGATATCATTGCTCTTTCAAATGCACCGTTTTATACGGCATGTCCTAATCCATTTATAGATGAATTCATCAGGGAAAATGGGACTCCTTACGATGAAGCAACGGATGACTATCATTGCGAGCCTTTTGCTGCGGATGTAAGTGAAGGTAAATATAATCCAGTGTATAGAATGCATCCTTATCATACAAAAGTTCCTCATGCGGCAATTGTTAAATATTTGGAGCATTACACGAAACCTGGTGACCTTGTTTTTGACGGTTTTTGCGGAACGGGGATGACTGGTGTTGCAGCTCAATTATGCGGAGAGGGTAGCCTTTTTCATCCAACTGAACCACGGAAAGCGATTATTTGTGATATTTCTCCCGAAGCTACATTTATTTCTAACGCATACAACCAATCATATAGCTTCGATAAGGTTTTTAAAGAGGCTCAAAGACTTGCAGACGAATGTGAAAAAAAGTACGGTTGGATGTATAAGACAAAAGTCGACGGTACTGTATTGGCCAATGTAGACTCTTGCGTATGGTCTGATGTTTTCATTTGTCCGCATTGTGGGCATGAGTTCGTCTTCTGGGATGAAGCCGTGGATGTTGAAAATGGGAAAATACCTACACAGTTTAGTTGCCAATCTTGTGGTGCTAAATTGAAAAAGAATGACTGTCAGCATGCGATTGAAATTTCATATGACAAAATAATAGGAGAGACAATCAAAACCTACAAGCAAATCCCAGTGTTTATCGGATATAGTGGTGCTGCACGCGGTACCAAAAAAACCGATGAATATGACCTCGATATTATCAAAAAGATAGAGGATACTCCGGTGGAAGGCTTTATTCCAATCGCGATTATACCAAATGGAGAAAAGACTCAAGAAGCCATTACGCGTGGAATTACACGATCATATCAATTTTACTATAAACGTTCTCTTTTGGCATTAAGTTATCTCTGGACAAATGGTAGTTTGAGAATAAAAAGTATTGTCTCAAAGCTGTTATTTAGAATGACTAAGCGATATGCATTGACATATCAAAGTGGCACATGGGGCGCAGGAGGCGGCCCTACTCCAGGAACGCTTTATATACCATCGTTGGTGAAGGAACTGAACATTATCAATCAATTCAGAGATGCAGTTCGAGATTATTCAAAGGCTTACTCAAATTATTCCGAAGGAAATGTATTGATTACAACCCAAAGTTCAACTGCGGTTCCTCAGATTCCGGATAATACTATTGATTATATTTTTACTGACCCTCCTTTTGGAAGCAATATCATGTATTCGGAACTGAATTTTATATGGGAATCTTGGCTTAATGTATTTACGAATGAAAAAAGGGAGGCGATTGTAAGCCAACTTCATGGAAAGAACTATTCAGTGCATGATATGTTCACAACGACCGATACAGACATTGAACGACAGTTTCAAGTAGCAGATGTAAAACTTGGGCGTGAAGGTATCGGAATAGCTTATGGAAATAAATATATGGACATGTCTGATCTATCAGCATTTAAGGTAGATGTAATTCTGTTTGTTGCAGATCAAGATTGTATGAACAGACTCTACTCGTATGCAGAGAATCGCTTTCATAGCTTGAATGATGATTATCGGAGATATATTGCAACTATTGATTCAGAAAAAATTCGTCGAGAATATGACAATATCGTTTCCGATGGCGATGTGATTAGCAAGCATAATTTCCGGCTTCCGGAGACCATCCAGGTTCCACATGAAGCAGGTGGCACAGAGTATAAGGATCACCTTTTTGTTAACGATAATACAGGAACAGCTACAATGAAGTTAAATTCTTGGGAAGCTGGTGTTATTGAGGAAGAAGAAAAAAGGCCTGATTTTGTTTGTTGGATTCGCAATCCATCCAGAGCATCATGGGCGCTTTGCATTCCATATGAAATCGATGGTGAGATTAAACCAACTTTCCCTGATTTCATTATTGTTAGAAAAGACCCGGTGTCAGAATATGTTATTGATATTCTTGAACCACATAATCCTGACTTTAAGGACAATCTTGGGAAAGCAAAGGGCTTCGCAGAATATGCAAGGCAGAATCCAGGCGTTGGGAGTATTCAACTTATTCGTATGAGTAAGGATGCAGCTGGCAAAGACCGGTTCAGGAGACTGAATATGTACAGGTCTGCAATTCGCGATAAGGTATCACATGCAGTCAACACTGACGAGTTGGATCATATTTTTAATACCGACGGAGACTTCATGTAACCTCAATGTTTATTAGCAATCGGGATCAGCCATTACGCAGGTTAAATATAAAAGCTATTTCCTGATGGACATATGCGATATTTAGTTATGACATGCAGCACAAAGGAAATGCTGTGACAATGAAATAGAAAAGGAGGCCATCAGCATGGACGATCGTGGAGAGATAATAATCTACCAGACCGAAGATGGTCTGACAAAGATAGATGTCAGTATGCAGGATGAAACAGTATGGCTGTCGCTGGAGCAGATGGCTGATTTGTTTCAACGAGATAAATCTACCATATCCAAGCATATAAAAAACATCTTTGAGGATGGAGAATTAGTCAGAAATTCAGTTGTTGCAAATTTTGCAACAACTGCTGCAGATGGGAAAACATATCAAGTGGATTACTACAATCTTGATGCGATTATCTCCGTTGGCTATCGTGTCAAGTCCCAGCGTGGTGTTCAGTTCCGTATATGGGCAACAAACATTTTAAAGGAATACATCAAAAAAGGTTTTGCGATGGATGATGACCGCTTGAAAGAGCTGGGTGGCGGCGGATACTTTAAGGAGTTATTGGAAAGAATCCGTGACATCCGGGCTTCTGAAAAGGTATTCTATCGTCAGGTATTGGAAATCTATGCGACCAGTGTTGATTACAATCCTAACGCGGAAGTCTCCATACAATTTTTCAAGCGCGTACAGAACAAGATCCATTATGCTGTTTCCGGCGAGACTGCGGCGGAGGTGGTCTATCATCGTGCTGACGCAGAAAAGGATTTCATGGGTCTGATGACTTTTTCAGGAGATCAGCCTACGCTCCGTGAAGCGAAGACTGCAAAGAACTATCTGAATGAAAAAGAGCTTCGCGCAATGGGCCAGCTCGTTTCCGGATATCTTGATTTTGCTGAGAGACAGGCAGAGCGTGAGATTCCGATGACGATGGAGGACTGGGCCAGACATCTTGATGGTATTCTGACCTCCACAGGAGAAAAGCTGCTGATTGGAAATGGGACTGTCAGCCATGATCAGGCAATGGACAAGGCGCAGACGGAGTATAAAAAATACAAAGCGAAAACATTGAGCAGTGTGGAGCAGGACTACCTGAATAGCATAAAGCAGCTGGAAAAGAAGAGCAAAAAATAATCTATCATGGCTACAGGAAAATCTATGAATAAGGGTTGAGACAATGGCAATCGTGGAGCAATTCCCTTGTACCAATCCGGCGTCAAGGTGGAGACAGTGGACGCCAGACCCGGATGCCATATATAAGGTACGTTCAAACAGTGGAGCAATTCCCGCGAACGTACAAAAGCGTGTAGATAAGTTTTCACGAACCGAAAAAAGCGGTTGAACAATTCCCGTGAACGAACGGGCAGAAAATTGGAGGTTCACGAGAACTGGTCAATAAGGAGACATCAAGATGGAGCAATCGAGCCAGAGTGTTCAGAATGGATATCAACTGCCTCAACATATGAAATTGAAAAATGCTGATAAAATGGGCGTTTGCAGGTCTTCATGTGAACTGGATATGTTTTGATAAACAGAAGAAAGGCATCAGTGCGCGGGAACAGATCCAGCGAAAATCCACTAAAATAAGGCAGAATACCGGTTTGGATATATTTCCGCGAACGAATGGAGCCGACTTTTGCTTGTTTACGGTAAATGGTCAACGAGTAGACATCCATCTGAGGCAATTGTGCCAGATTAGATGTTAAGGAAGACAAACTGAAATTGAACAAGCAAGAGAGCAAGCCATTCCATAGGTAAAATTCCTATCGGAGCAGTTTGCTCTTTTATTCTGCGATATCCACGCTTACACCAGACTTGAATTTGACGGTGAATTTATCTGCGGATGGCAGCGTCAGACAATAGTTCTTAAGATATTCAGTGATAGTCCAAAGATAAAATTCTATTTCCCAAATTCAAAAAAATATTGATATTGGGAAATAGAACTGATACAATAAATCCGGAAGAGGTGGCATGAATGAAGATAATAGAGCGAAGTACTTACCTTGAGAAACTGAAACATCTGAAAGGAACTCCAGATATTAAAGTAATAACAGGTGTCAGGCGCAGCGGTAAATCAAGGCTTATGGAAAGTTACATAGACTGGCTTGAAAATACAGATCAAGATGCAAATATTATCTATATTGATTATACCAACCTGCAATTCGAAGATTTAAAAGAATATCACGCACTTAATAAATATGTGGAGGAACACTATCAGCGGGGGAAGAGTAATTATCTCTTCGTGGATGAAGTGCAGATGTGCCCGCAGTTTGAACTTACGATAAACAGTCTGCATTCTTCTGAAAAATATGATATTTACGTTACAGGATCGAATGCATTTTTGTTAAGCAGTGACCTTGCGACTCTGTTTACCGGAAGAACCTATGAAATTGAGGTCTTCCCATTTTCTTTTGCAGAATATGTGGAATATTATCAGTTTGAAGATATGGACAAAGCATTCGACCAGTATATAAAAGATGGCGGGTTGTCCGGCTCTTATGTATACAGTGAGCAGGAAGAGCGATATCACTATATCGAGGATGTATTTGATACGCTGATCATTCGTGATATCAGACAAAAGTATAAAATCAGGAATACTGTATTGATGGATCGTATCTCAGATTTTCTGATGGACAACGTTGCAAATCTGTCCTCTATGCGTCAGATCGCAGATACGATGACGAAAAACAATGACAGGATCAATCATAAAACGGTTGGAAAATACCTGGAATACTTATGTAATGCCTTTGCCTTTTATAAAGTCAGAAGATATGACATTCGTGGAAAAAAATATCTTTCCTCCAGTGAAAAATATTATCTGAGTGACCATGCATTTCGCTATGCAAAGCTGGGAACGAGAAATATGGATTATGGCAGAATGATTGAGAATATAGTTGCCATTGAACTGATGCGCAGAGGATACGAAATCTATACCGGTATTCTTTATAAAAAAGAAATCGATTTTGTTGCAATGAAGCATGATGAGAAATTTTATG
>JAKQFQ010000056.1 GCA_029558315.1 Bacillota bacterium | reverse complement strand
GTTGGAATTGGAACAGGATTCTGAGAACATGGACACGGTCAATGAGATTTTCCGTGCCGCTCATTCCCTAAAGGGAATGGCAGGAACCATGGGGTATAAGAGGATGCAGAATCTGACCCATGATATGGAAAATGTTTTCTCGGAGGTAAGGACAGGCACAATC
The DNA here is from genome assembly GCA_029558315.1 of Bacillota bacterium. Taxonomy (GTDB): domain Bacteria; phylum Bacillota; class Clostridia; order Lachnospirales; family Lachnospiraceae; genus NK4A136. The sequence goes on along the minus strand of JAKQFQ010000056.1, from coordinate 15,086 downwards.
AAAGTCAATGCCAATATGATTGATGTGTTATTTCAATGTCTTGATGCATTGGAAGCATACCTTGCTGCAATTCAGGAGACGGCAGATGAAGGCGACAATGATAATGAACCTTTGATTAAAGAATTAAATAAGATTCTGGAGACGAAAGAGGATCCAAATGCGAAGAAGGAAGAAGCAAAAGAAGCAGAAAGCAAAGATGTAAAGGAAGAAGCAATCAGCTGGACGCAGATAGAATTTAAACCGGAAGAGCATAAGAACCTTGACGCAGCCAGAAGTGCGAATAAAAAAATCTACGGTGTTAGTGTAAAAGTACAGGACAGTTGTCTGTTAAAGGCTGCCCGTGCTTTTCTTGTTTTTAAGGCAGTGGAAGAAACAGGCGAGATTATCGCGGCCAATCCTTCAATTCAAGAAATCGAAGATGAACATTTTGGCTCAGAATTTGCACTGATTGTAGCATCTGAGGCAGAATTGGACACGATAATCAAAGCAATTGAATCTGTATCAGAGATTGCTGGTGCAAAGGGCGCCATATATGAGGAAACAGAAGAGAGCAAGGCCAATGCTGCCAGCGATATAGCAGCCAGCGTAGCACCTGCGAAGAATGAAGTAGTCAAAAAAGAAGAGAATGCAGCTCCTGCCACAAAGCCTTCGGAGAAGAAAGCCGGTACTAAGCCACAGGTGAATCGAACCGTTCGAGTTGATATTGAAAAGCTGGATGTTTTGATGAATCTGGTAAGTGAGCTGATTATTGCCAAGAATTCACTGGTGAGCAGTGCTACTAATTCTGAGAATAATACTACATTTAATGAGCAAATCGAATATCTCGAGAGCGTTACCACGAATCTTCATGAATCAGTTATGAAAGTGCGAATGGTACCTATCGAAAGTGTTGTTAATAAATTCCCCAGAATGATCAGGGATATTTCCAAAAAGCTTAACAAGCAGATGGAACTTTATATGACAGGTGAAGAGACAGAACTTGATCGTACCGTGGTAGATGAGATCGGTGATCCACTGATGCATTTGCTTCGTAATTCGGCAGATCACGGTTTGGAATCTGCTGAGGTCAGAATCGCAAGAGGAAAGCCTGAAGTCGGCTCCATTTTCCTGGATGCATATCAGGATGGTAATAATGTTGTGATTGAAGTCAGAGATGACGGTAACGGAATCGATACAGAGGTCGTAAAGAATAAGGCAATAGAGCGAGGCCTGATTACAGAGGAACAGGCATCTGTAATGGAAGATGACGAAATAATTAATATGTTATTCCTGCCTAGTTTTTCAACAGCCAAGAAAGTATCCGATGTTTCTGGACGAGGTGTTGGCCTTGATGTAGTCAAATCCAAGATTGAAGCACTTTCCGGAGAGGTTGAGGTGAAGACCAGATTAGGAGAAGGAAGTACTTTTATTATCAGACTTCCGCTAACACTTGCAATTATTCAGGCATTGATGGTTGTTGTTGGTGGTGAGAAGTACGCGATTTCGCTAGGTGGTATTCAGACAATCGAAGACATTACAGCTGAAGATATTAAGACCGTTCAATCCAAGGAAGTGATTCATCTTCGTGGCACTGTAATTCCATTGATTCGCCTAGATCAGATTCTCGATGTGGAATCAACTCATAATCCGGAAGAGAATATGGTTGTTGTAATTGTTAAGAAAGGTGATAAACTGGCAGGCTTAATTGTTGATGAATTAATTGGACAACAGGAAATTGTTATCAAATCCATGGGTAAATACATTAACAAGTGTAAATTTATCAGCGGAGCAACAATTCTTGGAGATGGCGAGATTGCATTGATTCTGGATGCCAATGCGTTAATTTAACAGCAGAGATCAAACTGCGGAATGGAGTGAGACATGAGTAATGAAATCAGCACAAAGGTGAATGAAATATCTCAGTTTATTGTAATTTATATCGGCGAAGAGCAGTATGGAATAGATATTCGCTATATTGATAATATTGTCAGAATGCAACAGATTACCAGAGTTCCTAAGGTACCCAATTATTTAAAAGGTGTTATCAATATTAGAGGTGAAGTGATACCGGTTATGAGTCTTCGTTTGAAAATGGAACTGGATGAGGATGAGATTACCAAAGATACCAGAATTATTATTCTCAAATTGAACCAGCATGAACCAATTGGTCTCATTGTTGATTCAGTAAAAGAAGTCGTTAATATTAATATGTCTGAAGTGGAGAAAGTTACATTTGACACGAAAGATGATCGTACTTCTTATGTACAGGGAATTGCAAAGCAGAATGAAGATTTGATTTCCTTATTGGATTTGGGAACTGTATTACAGGAATAGCGGGTAATGTGAAGATGCAATAGGAAATAACTTGGAGGTTACCATGTCTGATATTACAATCAATAATATGTCTGATCAGTATTTTGACGTATTGAAGGAAATCGGAAATATTGGAGCAGGAAATGCAACAACGGCATTATCACAGATGCTCAATACAAAAGTTGATATGAAGGTCCCACAGGTACGCCTGATGGAATTTAAGGAAGTTGGTACCACAATGGGTGGCGAGGAACAGATTGTCGCCGGCATTTACCTTGTTGTGGAAGGTGATATTACGGGAAGTATTATGTTTATGCAGAAAAAGGAATCTGCAAGAAATATGGTATCCAAGTTAATGGGAAAGGAATTAGCCGGAGAAGATTTTACAGATATGGAGCTTTCGGCATTAAAAGAGATTGGCAATATTATTACCGGAGCGTATTTGAATTCGTTATCCACATTGACCAATCTGACGATTTATCCATCTGTTCCGGAGATTTGCATTGACATGGCAGGCGCTATTCTTTCTGTACCGGCAATTGAGTTTGGCACCATAGCAGACAAGCTGTTGCTGATTAAGACGGAATTTACAGATGACGTTGATTTATCAGGATATTTTATCCTTGTACCGGATGAGGAATCATACGGAAAGATTTTGCATTCATTAGGATTTTAATTTATTCTGAATTGATAGGGGAATGAACTATTATTTTGGAGAAGAAAGATATGGTAACAAGATGCCGCAGATAATTAAAGTAGGAATTGCAGATATGAACATTTGCTATCCGCCAGATACCATAACTACAATCGGATTGGGCTCCTGTGTAGGAATTGCCATCCGTGATGTTACAACGAAGGTAGGCGGTCTGGTACATATTATGCTTCCGGATTCTACAATGGTTAAAAGCAATCAGAATCTTGCCAAATTTGCAGATACGGGAATTAAAGAGTTGGTGCTAAAATTAGAAAGTCTTGGATGCAGCAGGCAGCATATGGTTGCGAAAATTGCGGGCGGTGCACAGATGTTTGCATTTCAGAATAAAACGGAGTTAACCGGTATAGGAGCGCAAAATACCGAGGCCAGCAAAGTTGCATTGAGAGGTCTTGGAATTCCCATTATTGCTGAAGATGTAGGTGCAAATTATGGTAGAACGGTGATTTTTAATCCGGAGAATGGAGCATATGAAGTACGCGCAGTAGGCAAAGATATCCGTACTATTTAGCACAAGGCGAGGTGTTATTTCATTGACTGATATAGAGAAAGTGAAAAGAAAAAACAGATTAAAAACGAAAACAATCCCGCCATTAATAATGCTGCCGGCGGGGGCAGTTGCTACGGTAATTGCATGGATTCTAAAATATGATACTGAAAAATTACTGATTGTGGTTTTGATTACTTTATTGATTTTCGCAATTATCGGGACTGTTATTAAAGGGGTTGTAGATTCCTTTAATATGCAGATGGATTACTCCGACTATTTTGATGAGGAAGGGGAAATTGTTGAAAAACAAGCATCCCGAATGGACGAGTAAACAGGAGAAAGTAAATATCGGAGGGGTTTATGGACGAAGCAGGAAAGAAAAGATTATGGGAAGATTATAGTAGATTGGCTTCTACAGAGATACGGGAAAAGCTGATATTAGAATATGCACCTCTGGTAAAATTAGTTGCCGGACGTCTCAGCATGTATCTTGGATATAATGTTGAGTACGAGGATTTGGTTAGCTATGGAATTTTTGGACTGATTGATGCAATTGATAAATTTGATCATATGAAAGGGATTAAATTTGAAACATATGCATCACTTCGAATCAGAGGAGCCATCCTGGATCAGATCAGAAAGAATGACTGGATTCCCAGAACGATTCGACAGAGACAGAAGCAGATTGATTGTGCTATGAAAGAAATTGAAGCCAATACCGGAAGACCTGCAACAGATGAGGAAATAGCAAAGGCTCTCGGAATTACAGACGGAGAGTTATTGGATTGGCAGTCGCAAATGAAAGTAACCAATGTTATTTCATTAAACGAGTTTATGGAACAGGGAAGTGAAGTTCCTAATGACAGTGCGCAGCCACATCATTTTGAAACACCGGAAGAAGCTCTGGATAAGAATGAAGTAAAGGAATTATTGAAAGAGGCTTTGGATTTATTAACAGAAAAAGAAAGAAATGTAATTCTGTTTTATTATTATGAAGAATTAACCTTAAAAGAAATTAGTCGTATTTTGGATGTTTCAGAATCAAGAGTATCACAGTTGCATACCAGAGCATTACAAAAAATGAGAACCAGGCTTGGAGATTACCTTGGAGTCCTTACGGGCTTATGATTGGAGCGATTTATGAATTCTTATTTCCAGATTATTGTAAATGAAGAGGGTGTATTGTTAAAGGTCTTTCCGGCAACGGATGGTGGAGATATCCTTATGCTGAATGAGGTGACGAACTATCTGGAACGGGAGAAGATACCGTATGAATTGGTCGTAATCAATCAATTCCTTAAGAATGTAACTTCGATCAAACAGATGATTCTGACAACACAACGAATACATCCGATCAGTGAAAGCTGTTCGATCAGAGTCACAGATGACAAAATGATGGCAATTGCCAGATTCTACCCACCGTCAAATCAAGGTAAATTATATCGGAAAGAGGATATTTATGCAGAGTTAAAACTTGCCAAGATTGTGTTTGGCGCAGACGAGACAATGATTAATGATTTTATGGAACACAGACAGTACTGCACTGATTATCCGATTGCACGCGGTATCCCGGCTGCAGAAGGTAAAGATGCTGTAATTAAATATTATTTCAATGTAGATAATAAAATAAGACCAACCCTACGTGAAGATGGAACCGTTGACTTCTTTCATTTAAATCTTGTTAACCATTGTAAAGTTGGGGATGTCCTTGCGGTTCTTACACCGGAGGACAAGGGCAAGAACGGAAATGATGTTGTAGGAAATATCATTAAACCTCATGATGTCAGGAGATTAACCCTTTCTTATGGGTTGAATATAGAGCTTAGCGAAGACAGAACTGTAATTCGTTCCAAGGTGAATGGTCATGTCAGTCTGGTTGATGGGAAAGTATTTGTATCAGATGTACTAGAGGTTGAAAATGTCGATAACTCTACCGGTAATATTTCGTATGAAGGCAGTGTTTTGGTTAATGGTAATGTTTGTTCTAATTTTGCAATCAAGGCACTTGGAAATATAGAAGTGAAAGGGGGCGTGGAAGGTGCCTATATTGAGGCAGGCGGGAACATTATCCTTAATCGGGGAATTAACGGAATGGGCAGAGGCAAGCTGATTGCCAAAGGAAATGTGGTTGCCAAATATATGGAAAACTGTTATGTACTTGCAGAAGGTTCCGTTGAGACAGACGCCATACTGCATTCTAATGTGCAGGCAGGAACGGAAATCAAAGTTATGAGTCGAAAGGGATTTATTACTGGTGGAGCAGTATGTGCCACCAATCAAATAAAAGTCAAAAATCTTGGATCTCCCATGGGGGCTGACACCAGTGCTACGGTCGGAATTGATCCAACTGTAACCAATCGTTTTTCGCAATTACAAAAGGAAGTGGCGGATGCACAGAAAAACCTTAAGGTTATGATGCCGGTTTTGGATGCAACGAAAAAGAAGCTTTCTGCAGGAGTCAAAATGCTTCCGGAGCAGATTAAGAATTTACAGCAGCTTGCTATTTCAAGTAAGCAGCTACAGGAAGTGGTTATTAATAACACAAAAGAAATCGAAGAGTTGAAGGTAATTCTCGAGAGCAGTTCCGGAGCAAAGATAGAAGTCAGTGGTGAGGTATATACCGGTACTAGGGTTACTATTTCTGATGTGTCGATGATTGTGAAAGATACAGTTAAATACTGCCGCTTTACAAAGGAAGATGGAATGGTAAAGATGGGACCTTTATAGGTGATATATGCTCATGACAATTGTGTTGTGAGCATTGTGTTGAAAGGTGGTAACGTATGGCAATTGGAATGGTGGAATTGCATGGTACAATAACAAGACAGCAGGATTTTCAGACCATGCAGCATAATGAAGATCAAAAAGGCATCATTGATCACTCTAATCAACAGGTTCAGGTTGAACGTAATGTTTCTGACCAAGTGAATCAGGTTCATAAAAAAGAGAATGCATCACAGAATAGTGATGCAAATGGAGAACATAAGAATTCCTACCAGGGTGATGGCGGAAGCAAACGAAAAAAAGAAGAACAAACAAATGGGAAAATAGTGAAAAAAAACACCTCTTCTTTTGATATTAGAATTTAGATGGAGATTAAGAATGGGAACAATGGAAATCATTTTGCTCGTACTGGGCATAGCAGCATTTATCATCAGCTATTTTATTCCGGAACGCAAATCCGGAAAAGAATTAGATACTGAGCAAATAAAAGAAAAAATAAACCAGACGATGGAAGAAGAACTCGAGACATCGAAGAGACGATTAGAGGAAATGACGGATGAAACTGTTAATTATTCTATGGAAAAGACAGAACGTTCGTTAGAGAGAATTACCAATGAAAAAATCATGGCACTTGGGGAGTATTCGGATACTGTGATGTCTCAAATCAATAGTAATCATCAAGAGACGGTATTTATGCACGATATGTTGAACACGAATAAGAGGGAACTCGAAGATCTGATGAACACAGCTACACAGACTTCAAAAGAGGCTTTTACATCTGCCAATGAAGCCGTGGAACTATCGAGTAAAGCACTAAAGACAGCACAGCTGGCGCAGGAGAAAGCAGAGGCAGCCGAGCAAATGTCTGTTGTTGCAGAAGACCGTATGATTACAGCCAGAAAAACCATTAAAGGTGAGACAACTACGGAGAGTCAGCCGATCGAAAAAAATACAAAATCAGATACAAAGACAGCGACAAAAGGTAAAACAGCGGGAAGAAAGAAATCACAGAAGGTGGATACCCAATTATCCTTTGATGAGGATTTGGTTGCGCAGGATGGTTCTATAAGTTTGCAGTTTGCACCGGGGACAGAAAACTCTGTTAACAGTAATGAGAGGATTCTGGAGCTTCATAAAAAAGGACGGTCCAATATGGCAATTGCCAAAGATCTTGGCTTGGGAATTGGAGAAGTGAAACTGGTGATTGATTTATTTGAGAAGAAATAGGTACTAATATGAAAAAGAAATATTATATTAGAGGAATTGGAATTGGAGTGGCAGTAACCGTGGTAGTGATGCATTATGCATTAGCCAATCAAAAACAGCCAATGACCGATGCTGAGATTATGGAGCGAGCAAGGGCACTTGGCATGATTGAAAGTACGGTTCTGTCTGAATACGGCAACAGTGTCAGTGATGATGACGCGAATCATGTTACAAGCGGGAATGAGGCAGCAAGTGATAATCAGACAGCAAGTGATAATCAGGTTGCAGCATCTGCAACAACTGGAGCGACAACCCTGAATACGGCAGAACCAGGTACAACAGCGCCAAGTACGACAGAACCGACTGCGACAGTGCCAGGTACAATAGCACCGACTACGACATCGCCGACAGCGACAGGTACGACTGCTGCTATCATAATGATTACTGTGGAGGGGGGAGACAGTTCTTACTCTGTAGCTAAGAAACTGTATGAAGCCGGACTGGTGGATTCTGCAGCAGAATATGATGAGTTCTTATGTGCAAATGGATTTGATAAGACAATATCAGTAGGAACACATCCAATACCGGAGAATGCATCAGATTGGGAAATAGCAGATCTGATTACCTCAGTGCAATAGAATTATGTGTGATTATAAAAATGGTGAATCAATTGATCTGAATGGGGGTGGAGAATGAAGAAAAAAATTGCTTTACTGACAACAGCTTGGTCTTATGAATATGTTTTTTCCATCATAGATGGAATTAAGAAGGCAATAGACAAAGAAGAAATAGATCTTTATCTATTCCTTTGTTATGGTTACAGTGGTGAAACTGCCGCTTATAACATAGGTGAGTACAACATTTTTAATTTGATTGATTATAGAGATTACGATGGTGTCATTTTATTTGCCAACATTTTTAATTCTTTGGAGGTGTTGGAGCGTGAAGTTGCCCGTATCCGCGCGTGCAATATTCCAGCGGTATGTCTGGAATACGAAGTGGATGGAGTGGACTATCTTGGAACAGATAATTACAGCGGTATGCATGAAATTGTGGAGCATCTGCTAAAGGATCATGGGATTCGCAATCTGGCTTATATTGGCGGTCCTGATGATAATATAGAAAGCCAGGAGCGCAGAAGAGCATTTGAAGATACACTTAAGGAATATCAGATTGAAATAGACCCCAAAAGATGCTTTTTTAATGGGGATTGGTCTTATGAGTTTGCTTTTGCTGTTGCAGGCAGGATGGTAAAGGATGCGAAACATTTGCCACAAGCAATTGTATGTGCTAATGATGAGGGCGCAATTGCAACGATTACCTGTTTATACAATCATGGACTCAAGGTGCCGGATGACATTCTTGTTGTTGGATTTGATGACACAGAATCTGCTGCGATGTTTACCCCGTCGATTTCAACAGTCAATCGTAATTGGAATCATCTTGGAGAAGCAGCCATTAAACATATTCTTCGAAGAATCGAACAACTTCCGGTTGAGGCAAAAGAAATCATGCCATCCAGCGCAGTGAAGAGAAATAGCTGCGGATGTTCTGAGAACCTCGACAGTAATCAGATGAGCTATTGTATGAACAAATTCTATCAGCATAAGCTGAGTCTGGCATTTAATCGGCATGTTCGCCATATCGAGGAATTATTTATGGAGAATGAAGAACCGGAAGTGCTCTATAAGAAATTAAGCAAACTCTTTTTGGAGGAGCATGAGCAGGAAGGCGATAATTTTGCGTTAATCTGGGAGAAAGATATTATTCCCAAGGAGATTGTTCTTGAGAATAAAAATGAAATAAAAGAAGGTTACAATGAAGAATTACGGCTTGTCGTAAATATCCAGAATGGACAGGAGCAGGCTGTCGGAATCATCAAATCAAAAGATTTGATGCCGGAGGGGATGATAGATGAAAAGAATAACATCTTCTTCTTTGCACCACTGCATTACCGCGATAAGACTCTTGGGTACTATGTCAGCAAGAATTCATTAAGTATGCTGGATAGTAGATTCTGTTATGACTGGACCAAAGGAATCAGCAATGGGATTATCAAATTCAGTGAGCGATACGCCTGTGACTTATTGAACCGAAAACTGATGGAACTGTCTATGCATGATGCGATGACGGGATTGCTGAACCGGATGGGATATCGCAAGCTTGGATATCAGGTATACATAGAGAACCGAAGGAATGGATATCAGACAGCAATAATATTTGCCGATATTAATTCCCTGAAAATGATAAATGATAATTTTGGACACCTGCACGGAGATCTGGCAATAAAAACATTTGCAGAGATTATTCAAAAAAATTATCCAAGTGACTGGCTTGCAATCAGATATGGTGGCGATGAATATCTGATCATCGGCTCTAATACAACAGAAGAAAATGTAAGACAGTATTGTGAATCCGCAGCTCAGGGACTAAAGGAAAGATCGAAGAAAATGAAATTGCCATATGAGTTAAGCGCAAGCTTTGGTTATAAGATTATTGATGCAAATACGAAGCTTACACTCGATGAGGCAGTTAGACAGGCTGATGAATTAATGTATCAGCAAAAAGTAAAGTTTCACTTAGCGAGAGAAAATTAGTTTTTACTTGCATTTCAAATGGAATCGTGGTATTATATCGCGGTAACATAAAATTAGCACGCATGCGGATCGCTGTACCGGTGCCCATAACGCGGGGTGGAACAGATTTGGAAGTATGCGGAAGCAAACGGCATGGCAGCCATCAATGTGATGGAACCCAAAGCCACAATTAACCAATACGGAGGTAATAAAATGAGCGTTATTTCAATGAAGCAGTTACTTGAAGCAGGTGTTCACTTTGGACATCAGACAAGAAGATGGAACCCTAAGATGGCTCCTTACATTTTCACAGAGAGAAATGGTATCTATATCATCGATCTTCAGAAATCTGTTGGAAAAGTAGATGAAGCTTACAATGCAATTTCTGATATTGCAGCACAGGGTGGTACTGTATTATTTGTAGGTACAAAGAAGCAGGCACAGGAAGCTGTTAAGACAGAGGCTGAGCGTTGCGGTATGTACTATGTTAACGAGAGATGGCTTGGTGGTATGCTTACCAACTTCAAGACAATTCAGTCTCGTGTTAAGAGATTAAAAGCAATCGAGAAGATGGCAGAGGATGGAACTTTTGATGTTCTTCCTAAGAAAGAAGTTATCAATATTAAGAAAGAATGGGAAAAGCTTGAGAAGAATCTTGGCGGTATCAAGAATATGGCAAGAATCCCAGATGTAATCTTTGTTGTAGATCCTAAGAAGGAAAGAATCTGTATTCAGGAAGCACATTCCCTTGGAATTACTTTGATTGGTATCGCAGATACGAACTGTGATCCTGAAGAATTAGATTACGTTATTCCTGGTAACGACGATGCTATTCGTGCCGTTAAGCTGATTGTTGCTAAGATGGCTGATGCTATCATCGAAGCAAATCAAGGTGAGAGTGTATCTGAAGTTGAAGCAGAGAGCGCAGCAGCAGATGCAGAAGTAGCAGAATAATATCGAAGAGACTGGAGGAATAGAAACAATGGCTATTACAGCTTCTATGGTAAAAGATTTAAGAGAAATGACTGGTGCAGGTATGATGGATTGTAAGAAAGCTCTTACCGAAACCAATGGAGATATGGACGCAGCAGTAGAATTTTTAAGAAAAAGCGGTGCAGCTAAGATGGAAAAGAAGGCAAGCCGTATTGCAGCAGAAGGTATTGCTCGTGTTGCATCCAATGAAAATGCTGCAGTTGTAGTTGAAGTTAATTCTGAGACTGACTTCGTTGCTAAGAATGAAGTATTCCAGGAATTTGTTCAGACTGTTGCAGATACAGCACTTGCTTCCGGCCTGGCTGGTGGTAAAGATGGCGAAGATATCAATGCAGTGATTGAAATGAATGGACTGAAGGAACTTATTGTTGAAAAGACAGCTACTATCGGTGAGAAATTATCTGTACGTAGATTTGCCAAAGTAACAGGAGATTGTGTTGCATCCTACATTCATGCAGGCGGTAAGATTGGTGTATTAGTGGCAGCAACCGGTGCTAATGATGATGCAGCAAAAGAAGCATTAACCAATGTTGCAATGCAGATTGCAGCTATGAATCCACAGTATATCAGAAGAGATGAAATCTCCGCTGATGAGATGGCTAAGATTAAGGAAATTACGATTGACAGTGCGCTTAATGATCCTGCATCTCTTCCGAAGCCGATTCTGAATAAGCTGATCGCAACCGCTACAACAGAGAAGTTATGGAGCGATGAAGACATTGCAATTTATGAAGAAAAGAAGAGCGATATGAAATATCTCTTCAACTTCCTTTCTGATGCAGCTACAGCAAAACTTGCTGAGTTAGCTATGAATGGAAGAGCTGATTACTTAAATGATCAGATCTTTACTGGTTTAGTTGATGGACGTATTTCTAAGTACTTAAAAGAAATCAGTCTTATGGATCAGACCTATGTAAAAGCTGAAGATGGAAAGCAGACAGTTGCTAAATATCTTGAATCAGTAAACAAAGAGCTCAAGGTTTCCAATTTCGTTCGTTTTGAAGTAGGCGAAGGCATGGAGAAGAAGAACGAAGATTTCGCAGCTGAGGTTGCTGCACAGATGGCATAGTCTCGCGAGATGAGTCCAATGTCTCACCTGTGAGCCTAAATAATATAGGTTTAGGAATGGTTGATAAAATGCTGGGAACTCTGATGTTTCCAGCATTTTCTATATGAGTGCGGCTGCACTCATTGCTTTTTGAGATGTGAAAGATGCCAGGAACATCTTAATTGATTTGTACGATCAGGAAATTGGAGAGAAAAATTGAAGGTTACAATCAGGCGTAATGAAGCATACATAGAAACTCTGGTAGAGATATGCTGCACCGAGGACCCGGACACAGAAACAAAGGAACTTCTCAATAAGATACAAAGTATAGAGGCTCGGTTAACGGTTACAAAAGAGGGACATCTCTATAAATTGACAGCAGATGATATTTTCTACATTGAATGTGTGGATGACAGGACATTTGTTTATACGGCAGACGATACCTATAAAAGTGCGTTGAAGCTTTATCAGGTGGAGGAGCAGTTACAGAATACCGACTTTATCAGAATCAGCAAGTCAGTATTATTGAATGTCACCAAGTTAGATTCTGTGAGATCACTTCTAAATGCAAAAATTGAAGTACATATGTTAAATGGTGAACGGTTATTGGTCAACAGACATTATGTGACGGCATTTAAGAAAAAATTTGGCGTGTAGAGGAGAATGGTTATGAAAAGGAAAATATATTATAAAATAATTGATTTTTGTATTCTAAACTGTCTTTCCTATACGGTAGCCAGTTTGATGTTGTCGATACTGTCATCTTTTGGAGTTGTACAGAACATGGATTACAGAATATTGCTGCAACTGTTTTTTTGCATGACAGTTTTTAGTTTGCTCGCAACCTTTATCAATGGATTCCTGGTGGAATCCAGATGGACAAGATTTTTGACCGGACTGGTCAATGGAACTGTAATTGTTCTGGCTATTGGAGGGGGCGTGTTTCACTGGTTTCCATGGAAGACACATTATGTTGTTCTGGTATTACTGACTTTTTTATTATCTTATGTGATTGTGTATGGTTTTCAACTTTTAGAGAATAAAAAGGCAGTGGATCAAATCAATCAAATCCTAATGGAACGTAAAAATAACGGCAGAAGTTGTTAATGCATTTTACCTGATGAAAAATGCAAGTCACTTGTAAGTGACTTGTTTTTTTATGTAATTCTATAAAATAAATTCAAAAAACAGAAAAGAAGGTAAGGAACATGAAAATAAACAGGAATGGCAGAAGCCGTGCTGCGAAAGTGATTTTGGGAATTTTTATCTTATGTGGTGTGGTGAAGGACATTGAGTTTATGGTGTTGAAGACGGATCAGACAATGATTGCAGAAAATGTAATTTGTAAATTATTCTGTATTTTAATGGTGGCAACGGTGCTGGCACTGACAGAGCAGAAGTGGAGTGATATTGGTTTCAAACTGAATGGAATGTGGAAAGGTATGAAATATGGATTCGCTCTTGGAATCATAACCTTTGCGGTATCCTATCTGATAGAATTTATTGTTTTGGAGTTAAATGGCAAAAATCCGTATCTTAGCTTTTATATCACTAATTTTACAATGTCGGAAGCAAATGTTACAGGTATTTCAATTTGGACTTTATTGATTTGCGTGGTAGGAAATGCAATCAATGTGTGGGGAGAAGAAAGTCTGTTCAGAGGGCTGTTCATAAAACTTGGAACCAAAGCTTTGGGAACAAAGGGGGCCAATATGCTGCAGGCTTTGTTATTCGGGGTATGGCATATGGTCAGTGTCGTTTTATGGGTGATGGAAGGGAGTATGACAATTTCACAGGCTGTTATATTTGGTCTTGGATATCTGGTTTTGGCGTGGATACTCGCTTATGAATGGGGAATTTGTGCAACTTTGACAGGAACTGTTTGGGTGGGCGTTTTTGAACATTTCTTTAATAATTTCATTGCTAATTCTCTGCATGTGCTGACAGATACAGGAGCGGATGAACTTCAGATTGTCCGAATTGTTATATCAAATATCTTATCGTTGACCATTGTATTGATTGTGTCTAAAGTGAAAGAACGATCCCATCTTGTGTTATGATTTATTTTAACGACGAAGAAAAAATCTGATACAAGAGAAGGAGCTTTCCAGAGCCATCAATTGAAAACGAAAAAAGGATGTAGAGGAAGTATTTGACCGGATTATGGAAGTGACAGAAAATACAGGTAAACAAAAGGCGGTAGAAACATCAAAGAATTATATCCTGGGACATTGGACAGCAATCATGACAGGAGTTAAGAAGCGAAAGGATAACATACACTGCAGTGCAGAGGGACACATCAGCCATATATTTGCAGACAGATTCAGCTCCAGACCGCTGGGCTGGTCTAAAGTTGGTGCAGACAAGATGGCAGGATGGTAAGCATCATTTTCTGGGATGAATGGACTTAAAATGTTTCTTGATTGCTGCAAAGCTTTCGGCACTTAAATCATGTTCGATTCGGCAGGCATCAATCAAGGCAGTCTCTTGACTGACACCAAGGCTAATCAGCATTGCAGATAGTGTTTGGTGGCGGTCATAGGTCTCTTCTGCCAGTTTTAGGCCTGTATTTGTTAATTGGATAAAACCTTCCGAAGACACTAAGATGTAACCGGCAGTACGAAGGTTTTTCATGGCGATGCTGACACTGGGCTTTGAATAGGAAAGTTCAGTGGCAATATCGATGGAACGAACCTGTGAAAGCCGCCTTGATAAGATTAAGATTGTCTCAAGATAATCCTCAACAGATTCCTCTGATTTATGTTTAATATAATTCATTATTTGTCCTCTCTGTACTTGGATAACAAAAAACGCAGTTAGCGCATCTATTTACATAATAGACTAACATTACATGGAAAGTTTTTCAAGAATAATTATTGTGGTATGATTATGAAAAGAATATAATATGACAAATTGCAATATCAAATTGAACTAGTTCTGAATTATAACTTTTAACAAACATATCCTAAGCTGCATATATGATATCCAATTGTAGTTCAAAGAGTTCTTCTGGTGTTTTGTAGTTGTGTATCCTTCTTGGAAGGG
>JAKQFQ010000046.1 GCA_029558315.1 Bacillota bacterium | reverse complement strand
CTCTATCGCATTATCTGTATTTGTGACGAATCTTTTTAAGATTCAGGCACGAATACTTTTTGCACTATTTTTGCTTTTGGATATTTTCAAGTTCAATACTGCTGAATTAAGCCCAATTGGTGCTTAATCAGCAGACACTAATTACGCCGGAAAACAGATTCACAATCTCACGTTCTCTTGGTCTCAAAATTCGCTCTTTTTGGGTCATTCCATCGGTAACTTCATCTGCCACAGGCTCCCATGGTTCTAGATTACTATTTTTGTAATATAGCGGTACTCTAACATTATCAAGCCCTCTGTATGCACCTCTACGCAAAAGCCACTGTAATTCCTCACTTCCAACGCTCTCAATGGTCAATTTCATGTTTTGTGCATCAACCCACTTCTCTGCTTCCCTCTTATTAGATTCCAGTTTGCTTTCCAAAATGTCTTTTGTATCAAGATTCATATAGACATTCAACATATTCACCGGATCCTTAACAAAATACTGAATTCCCTCGCTAATCTTCTTAACAATATCATCCTCTGCTGGTCCTAATCTCACAATTATGTAATACCTATATTCATTTGCTTTCTTATTTCCGCTATTCCGCTCAAGATATTTTTCTGTCATGTTGGCATGATTATTAGCTGTAGTATATAACGGATCATCTGTATGAATTTTACTTCGTAACCTTCTATAATGCTCTCTATCATCTTCTTCGGTTGGAATTATTAACAATTGTGCTTCCGATGTTATACCAGCAAAAAACCGGGCAGTTTTATTTAGTATTCCTATTTTTGCCTCATCATCAAGGAAGTCATAATTAAAACCTCCCAGCTTATACGCTGCCCAGCAGCTTTTATCCAAATTAAATATCAAATTTTCCGTATAGTATGTTATTGGACATTGATACATTAGTTCCTCCTTATACATGAAGGATGGCTATTGCCATCCCTCACTACACTTCCAATTCAGTCTCACTTTCTTTTCCACATCTGTTTGTGATTGATATTTTTCAAGAGACTTACCACGTTCGGTTAGTAGATGAATGAAAAGGCCAACAAAATACTTAATTGGACTCTTTCCATCCAATTTGACTTTGATCATATACTTTGTAATTCCATATGGAATAATTCCCAACCGGATAACCACAGGGATTGCCACAAATGGCGGACAGATTTTCCCAAAAAGATAAATCACGATTGCAGCAATTCCAAAATACAACATATCATAAGGATTAACCGGTACCGGTAGTACAATGTTCTGAATTGCATATATTTTTTTCTCGACCTTCCATACCTTAAGATATGAATACAGTTTTACTTTTCTTTTTTTCTTTTCTTCCATAAGCATTAAGTGAATATTAAGTTGGCAATGTTCTCACCAATTGTAGATAGTTGACTTGGGTTTTTTACAAAGTACAAAATAATTCCCCCGCATAATCCAGTAATTAATGCCGGTACCCATGCCCTTTTAATTAAGCATCCAATCAGTGCAATCCCTAAAAACACCAATCCAATCCAGAAAATCTGTTCCAGAATCCAAGTTCCTGCCTTCTCACCATAGTTAGTTGCACAAGCTACTTGCATCTGACCTAACCAGAGAAAAATAAACCCAGATATCATCATCAGCATTCTATATACTTGTATTCCTCTTCCCTTTATCTTCTTTACTTTACTGTGCATCTGCTTCATTTTCTTCCTCCTGTGTTTGTAAATTTACGGTTTTCGTATTCATATCTAAAATGTAATAACGACCACTTGCTGAATCTTCACTTAGTAGAATATTCAGTTCCTGGAATAGTAGGACTCCATTATTCGGATCCTGTACATAGAACTTAACTATTGCCACAATTGTTCCATCCGCATTGCTATAGCACGAAATGCTGTCTAAGCTATTAAATTCGTATCTTCCGGATAGTCCTTGAAATTTGTTCTTATCCGCAGACGAACTCAGGTAATAATCAATCACTGATTGTTCCGCTCCATAGTACGCTGTAAGGAAGTTAACTAATGATGTTTCAATAATTGCAACTGTTGCCTCATCCGACAATATACTTCCTGAATACTCAACTGGAACATAGTCTTCATATCGATTGGAATCCGCTGTAAATACCGGCAAATCCTCAATAATATATGTATTGTTATTAGTTACAACAGGCACAATCAATACACAATTTGCTTTAACAACTTCCGGATAATACGTCTGTCCATCATCGGCTAACACTTGATTGGTATATTCCACTATCGCATAAACATATACATCGTATTGGTATTCTGAATAAGCCTCCTTTCGATATGCATTGATATATATGCACTCTGCCGAACCTTTGAAATCACTAATTTCTGAATTATTGCATACCTTTTTACTTGCATACATGCCAATTCTTTGGTAATAGTCATCTGATTCATTAACCTGGTAAGTAAGATACTCTTTTGCGAAATTCTCAGCGAAGCTCATTACCTCTTCATTTTCATCTTTATATGAGGCAAATTCTGTCTTAAAATTACTAATATACGCTTGAATTTCATCAAGGCCCTCTTCTTTATGAAAAATTGATATAATTCCCTTAAAGAAAATGAATATCAAGATAACCCATAATACAATTCGGCCAATACGCATCCCTATATTCTTTTTAAGAATATATTCCTCGGTTTTGGGTCTTTGTTCCTTCCCTCTTTTTTCCTTACTCGGTTTCCTTTTTTCTTTTTTCTTCTTCTCTTTCTTTGCTTCCATTACTTCAGTAACTGCTTCGTCATCTTCTGTTATATCGCTCTGATTATCTTCTGATCCTGATTGCAAATCATCTTCATTTGCT
This sequence comes from Bacillota bacterium, assembly GCA_029558315.1. Lineage (GTDB taxonomy): Bacteria > Bacillota > Clostridia > Lachnospirales > Lachnospiraceae > NK4A136. Next base: position 25,172 of record JAKQFQ010000046.1, on the reverse strand, counting down.
TCATCTATTTCTTCGTGAACCTCCTGTGTAGGTTTTCTTTTAAATAGCATTGTCTTCTCCTACTCCTCCTCAAAATTTAGATTTAGATCGGTCTGATCATACATTTCCTTTAATTTTTTTAGTTCAGCACTATCTTCTGCTGGTTCATACATCCTACTACTTTCCATTTTTTCAGGAACAAATAGATCATCCTCTCTCATATTTTCATCCGTTTGTGTCAACATATTCCCCTGCGTTACTGTAATATTCTTTAGCATTGTCTCATCATCAAAATAGTATGACTGGAACTCGATTGTATCATTACCTACCTTATAGAGGAAACGCCCCTTGATATCCGGAAGTTCTGTAGCTGCAGTATTACCAAGCACAATTTCCGACGCTGTCTTATCTGCAAATCTTCCGGATATTCGAACCGGTATATTATTCTTAATCTGACCGGTTAATACATTGGCATCCGGTCGCTGCACACCTAAAAACAAGTTAATACCAGTTGCCCTTGACAATCTTGCAAGAGTTGAAAGTTTTCCCTCTATCTTCTCATAAATCGGTTTCAGTTCCTTGGACACGCCTTTCTTATCCAACATTTCTGCTATTTCGTCCGAGAATACCCCAATTCTGCAGAGATTTTGCCCCGTCTTCTTGTTATATTCTGCAAGATTTTTAACCTCCAGTTCTCGAAACAGCTTCAATCTTGCTTCATTTTCTACACATAACTGTGTGAGAATTTCCAACGCTCTTTCTCGCTCTGTTACAACTTCTCCATACTTTTCATACTGTTTTCCAAACTCTACGCCTCCTTTAAAATCTATCATATATACGCGGCTTCCTTGGTTAATCATCTGCCACAAACAGGTTCTTAGAATCACTGATTTTCCGGATCCGGTTTCTCCTGCCACCAATACATGTGGCACTCTGTTTAAATCAAAGGTAATATCGTCCAACGCGCTTTGCCCAACCGCTATTGTTCCATTCTTGGTAGGCAATAATGAATCCTGCCAGGGAAGCATTGTAGGAATATTACAATCAGCTGGCACAGTGACAATTCTTACTATTTGTTTGTTGTTAGTATTCTTTATCAACAATATATTGCAATTAAATCCGGTCTCTAGTCTTGTTTTTGCGTTTTTCCATTCCATCAATGGGATATTGGATTTAAAAATGTAAACAACTTTTTTCCCTTCATTTCTCACTTCAATCAGATATGGAAATTTTCCATCTTTTCCTTTGAATCCTATTGTTGAAAATACTTCTTCATATTTTTTGTTGCTATTAGCTCCCCCAAGAATCATTACATAAATTACAGGCATCGCTGCCATCGCACCAATCATGATCCATCTAATATAAATTGGAATACTCTCTATCTGAAGAAAATGTTTTCTTGCAACGAAAATTCCAACTGCAGAAATCAAGATACATATCAATAATCCAACCCACTTTATCAGTGAATTCATTTTTCTGAAACCTCTTCCAATACCCCAAAAAAGTGCTTTCAAGATACTACCAATCATTTTGAAAATTTCTTCCAAAAGCTCCTCCAATGCCTTATCAGCACTACCACTCATTACACTTCTCCCTTCTGCGTGGTACCCACGAAGATATATTACCATTCCAATACGCCTACCATGTCTATCATGTCCGACTACTTCATATTTGCATGTCCATATATATATCCGCTATATTACTACGTAATATAGCGCATTATCCATATGTACATATTCTTATTAATTACCAGATAAATATCGTTGTTTTCACTGGACATATTTTAAATATTATTTATCAATCATTTGTCCGTTAATCTGTTAAGCTTTTTCATTGTTTCGTATACCTCAAATACAATTTTAATCATCCTTTTTCCTTGAACTCGGCATGTTAATCGTCCACTTTCTGTCCGGATCCATCCAAGTTTCTTCCAGTACCTAAGTTTATTATCCGGAGATTCGTAATTATTTTTTTTCAATAGATGTACTAATTCATTTTTACTTATTACGATGTATCCCCGGTTTCTTAGCTCATCCATCCTTAGTAAATAATCACATATTGCGATATATTCCTTTATCATTAGTAATAACATTCGAAATTCTCCATAGCCTTACGATTGATATAAATAAACTGCTTCCCATCATTTGGAAAAGCAAATCGTTTGCCGTCTTGCCTTATTAATAAATAGTCTATTGCTAACTCGTAGAATTCTCGATTATCATAATTTGCATCATCTGAAATGTACTTATCGAAAATCTTTTTTTCCACTTTTCGATATTTACGATCAAGAGAAGAATAGTTCTTGTAAGTATAGAACTCATTATTCTCTACCATTTTCTGAACAACTTTGGCAAACAGTGGTACAAAAACAAGGAAGTCTCTTTTGCTTCTTTTTCTATCATTTGGTATCTTCTCTAACTCCGTCGTCTGCAATTTTTTCTTTTCTGTCGGTTCTGTGGCAGAACTCATTAATTGTTTTTGTTCCAGTAACTCCAATATTTTTTCTTTTTCTTCAATTCTTTTTTGAATTTGGTTAATTTCATCAATAAGAGAATTACACTTTTCTTTTAAGTTTGTTATTTCCATATCTACCTCTTCTGTTTAATTCTGCAGGCGGTAAGGTTATACCGCCTGCCATATGGGGATTTATGGGAGATGTTACAACACTATTCGATTTTTTAGTTTCTTAGCTGGTGTGAATTTAGGAACTTTTTTCTCTGGTTTGGCTGATATAATCATTGTTTCTCCTGTTTTAGGATTACGTCCTTTACGTTCCGATCTGGCAGCTTTCTTAATAACCTTAAATGTTCCAAAATCTGGAATAGACACTTGATCACCACTTTCAAGTGCAAGTGTTATAGCCGTGAAGGTGCTTGTAAGCACACTTTCCGCGTCTTTCTTGGAAATAGTGCAATTTTTAACAATTTCATTTACTAGTTCTTTTTTCGTCATCTGTTTTTTCTCCGTTTCTTGCATTTTTACTCTGTATCATCTGAATTCTAGTATCCAAATCGCTTTCTCTTTTTTTCTTCTCTTCTAAAACTTTTTCAAGTTTTTCCTTTTTCTTTTCTAGTCTCAGTGTTTCTTCATCAGCCACCGGCATCTCCTTTCTTATCTCCTTTTTTTCTGTTTTATACATTATTTTGAGAAAAGTGTGGCTTGTCAATACCTTTTTCTATACTTTTTCATATTTCAAAAAATAATGTTGTATTTACTAACAAAAAAAGTGTCCCAACTTGGGACACTTCAAATTGAGACACTTTCTTTGTTTTTATAGTAATTTAAAACACACTATTTCTGAAGATTCAATTGATTCATCAATGCATCTTGTAATACTCTAGACACATTAAGATTTTCTTTTTCTGCTGCAATATTTAACCAGTTAGGTAATGTTACATTTCTTCGAACACTTCTATTATCAACTTTTCTTCTATAATCATCAAAATCAATATTAACTAGTGTTAGTACTCCGTCAGAATAGTCAAAATCATCTGCTTCTTCACTTGCAATACGTCGTGCTGTTGCATAATCTGATGCTACTGGTATATCCTTTCCATCATCTTCAAAATCAATTCCTTTTAATCCGATTGCATCTCTCGCCATTTCCATAGCGTCTGCCAAATCCGTTCCTTCAGTATATATATCCATATCAGGTACATATACCAAATAATCCTTTCCTTCCTGTTTAATAAAAACCGGATATGCTCGTTTCATCCTTTTCCTCCATCTTTCATTTGGTTTTTGTCATTTAATTTCATTTAGATTTGTGATTTGTATTATTCATTTTTGAATTTGAAATTCTTTTGTATATAGTAGAGAAGAGAGGGATTAGTGCAATCCCCATTTTCTCATTATTCTTTTTGCCGTTATCTCATTGATTTCCTTATGCCTTGGAACCTGTTCAGTATCTGTTCCTCTTTTGTAAGTATCATGGTTACCACCGTGTTCCTTAAATTGAAATCCTGCATCTTCCAGCCTCTTAATCAGGTCTCTTTGTTTCATTTTTTCTCCTTCCCTTAAGTATTTCAATGTAATTATACACCTATTTACACACTGTTTCAAGATGCCTATACATTTTTTTGTGTATAATTAATTATATACACATTACACAAAAAAATACATGTAATCTAGTATTTTAAAAAAGTGTCCCAACTTGGGACACTTTAGTATTACTTTTTTTCCTTAAACTTTAATTTTCTATTAAATAAATACCTTTTAGTTGTGGAGAATCGTGCATGTCTTAGTTTCCCTTGTACAATTGCATTAGCCTCCTCGATCGGCATATTCTGTTTTAATTTATTTCTGGTTGTAATAGCAAATATTCTACGCAAATCGTGACATTCTATTCCTAATTCATTTGCCCGTTTCTGCAGAGTGTTAGACGAATAAAACATTGGACCTTCCTGATGATTCTTAACATACTCACCAAGTTTTGAATATAAGTAATCATCTCTTTCGCAAATCACTATTCCGTTGGATCCTCCCTTGCCATGAGTGACTGTTACTTCAATTATTCCATCCTCTCGGAAGTATATATCCTTAGCCTCCACTGCAGCCAGTTCAGACACTCTCAAACCAGAGCATAAAGCCAGACGATATGCATATTTCAATCTTGGATCTGAAATCTGATTTATCTTTCTTTTTGTTGAATCCAAGCATATATCTTTTTGTTTCTTACTTCTATTTTTTCGCTTAAGAGATTGCTCATGGAAGTATTTTTCATCGGGAATTTTAAAATCTGGATATATTTCTTTCATATGCAACAATGCATTCTTAGCTGCACTAAATTCATTTTTTCCTCGAATACAATCCAGACGTATCTTAATATCATCCTCAGACCAATTAACGACATCTATATTCACGTCATTTCTAAATAATTTAACTGCAGAAGCATAGTACTTTTTTGCGGTCTGAGGCGTTAAATATGTTTGAAGATGATCTTTTAATGGTTCTAATATATCATATTTCATAAACTTACATCACCGCATCTCTTTCTTTCCTCACAAATTACAGATTTCATCATTAACTGTTCTTTTTGCTTATTTTTTCTTCTTCCATTTCCTGACGAAGTTCCTCCTCGTACTCTTCCCTTTCTATACGATCCTCTTCATCCAAAATGGCAAGTGCTTCTGTATCACCGTACTTAGTCAATATTCTCCTTTCCATCTGGCGCATATTTTCAAAAAAAGTTCCATCTGTTTCTCTTACTAAATAATCCTCTGTCTTTTTATCTTCCATAATGATATTCCTCCTTACGCGTTATATATTCATAGCCATATTTCGTTGCCATTTCCTTGTAATATTTGTTAAGCACGCCTACCGCCCTTTGTCTTGCTATATGAATTGCATTTTTCTTGGTACTTCCAGATTTCCTTGCTTCTAAAAAGGAATTATCCCACATTTCATCCATCTCACTATTTAATCTTACATAGTCTGAATTCATTTGTTGGTAAAATCCCTCTGCATCAGCTTTTTCCGTTTTTCGCATAATATAGTTCATCTCTCCTTGTCCAGATGCAGTAGCTCTATGCTCCACCCATTCTGATTTAAGTAAATTAGCCATATCTGCAAAAGAAAAAGTTCCTCCAAATTCTGCACGTGTTTTAGGATGACCATGAGTCACAGTGACATTTTTCTGTTTTAATAAAGAATCTGGAAATGCAACTGATGAAGAATTTCCTTTATATGCTGCCTCAATTTTACCATCTTGATTAATAACAAACAACTCCTCATGTCTTAAATTTCTAATTCTTCTTTCTATTTGTTCCAACGTATAATTTTCAAATTTTTTAAGCTCCATTGGTTGAATTGTACTATTATTATCACGACTTTCTGATTTCAGCCAATCTCTAAAATCTTCTTTAATACCGCTTGCCGATCCTCTTCCTCCCATAATTTCTTTTCCTTTCAGGTTTGATCCTCTGTTCTTCAAAAAATAATTCTAAACTTTGTGCATATTCATAAAAACTTATCTTGAAATGCTCCTATAGTTACAAGCTTATCTTCATTCTTCAAATCCGCCGGAGCATTTCCATATAGTAGAATGCTCGCCGGATGAAGCCGACGAATCATTTCTTCATAGCCATCCAGAAAGAGCTGCCTGGCTAATTTATTCATTTGTGTTCCTACACTTGATATTGCTACTGTTCCACCTCTGGGTTCTCCATCAAAACACCACTCATAGCTACTATGATCACTCCAACTAATTGTTGGAATAACTCTAATTTTACTATCTTGCCAATATGCTCCTAACCAGTGTTTTCGATAATGATTATAGATTTGTAATGCCTTGGGATAATCAACATATGTAGAGAAATCCGGAGAACATACGGCTCCAAACTTTCTCAGAATATCTATGTAATTATCCGGTTTTGACCACAATCGATTAAATTGATAATCATCAACGAAGAAATGTAATCCATACATTCTTATATCACGTTTCGATCTTGTGTAGGTTCTTGCATAATTAAACCCAATCCACTGTGTCACTGGCTCATAGTCTACAAGAATTGGAGGAATATCATAATCTCCGGTGCCGGTATAACGTCGTCTATTCAGATTTTCATAATTTCTTTCCTGTTTATACATAATGCCTCCTCTCAACTATCAAATCAGCTTTCACTGCCATAACTCTGCAAATTCCTCATACACCCAAAGTCCACGACCTTCAGCTTCACATTCTATTCTTGCTGCTTCAAAGACATCCGCATATTTCGTATTAGGGGCATATTCCTTATTGTAGGCGTATCCATCATGAATCAATTCGTAATTCAGCATATCTTGGTATGTGTCATCTGCAGATTCCGAAGATAACCAGACATATGCTAAGATTCTCCCATAGCGATCATATTCTTCTTGATCATATTCCAGCCACACATCGCTAATATCCTGAAGTAATGCTGATGTATATGCACTTGCCATATCGCCATACTCATTATTCTTAGATTCATCGCTATGCACACTCTCCGGTGTATCAATTCCAATTAATCGTACCTTTATGTTTTTCCCATCAATAGATACCAGTAACGTATCACCATCTATTACACGAATTAACTCCGCATAACAGCGTTGGCTTGATACGTTATTGTCTGTGTTAATCGAGGGTGTAGATTGTAAGAACAGCAGTGCAACGACCAACACCAAACATAGTAATACTCCTGCAACTGGATTCTTTCTAATAAATCGCTTTAATACTTTTCTTGTCATAATTAATTCCAGATCCTTTCATTAGTCTAGTTAATGAAGATTTACGCTACCCACCGGTCCCATCTAAGTTTTCCCATTCACGTTCATTCAAGTCATGACCTTCCTTTTCTGGTCGTTCGGTAACACAACATACTATAGGGCAAATTTTTGCATAAACTGCAGGTATTTTTTGAGGCTCTTTAGGTCTCTCTAATTTGCCCATATTTCGAATTTCGCTCATGACTGGTGCATTTCTCCTTTCTTCGTTTTCTATTGCCTTCTGCGGTCTTCTACAGCCTCTACGTTGTATTCCTTCCGCATTTACTATCATCTGTATTTTTCTGAGACTGACATGATATTTTTGTGCAACTTCTGTGTAGGTCTCTTCTGGATGCTGTAGAATCTCTTCTACAATGGCGGCTCTTTCTTCGTTTCTGTTTCTTACTATTTCCTGATGTTGCATTTTTCTTTTTATTTTCTTACGAGATACATCAAAATCCAGGACATCTCTTTCCAGCACAGACACATCACAATGCCTCACTATCCATTCATTCGAAAGTTTGTAAAATCCCTCATAGGTATCTCCACTATTCCGCTCTACTCCTTTAATAACATTCTTTATTTCTCTTTCCGGCAAAGGCTCAATGAATTGTGAATTGTATTCCTGCAGCAATCTTTCTCCTTCTGCAGAACCATATAGTTGTTTGGCGTGATTGTAATATGTAAAACAAAGATAATCTCTACAATTCCGACCTTCGCCCTTTCTGAATTTCTGAAGCTTTTCCAATACCTTTACTCGTTCTTCCAGAAAAGCTCTCATATAGAAATCATATTGAATAAGCGAGGTCTCTTTCTTCAATTTATTTTGCTCTTTGACGTCCCTGGTACCGGAATAGACCTTACTAAATACATAACTGGATAATTCCTTCAGATTGTAGTATTTAGGTTTTCCATTGTCGTATGCCACCGATTCCATTTTGCATATTTGATTGACTGATTTGTTAATTGTCAATGGCAACCTGGTAACTCGCGAAACATCGCATAAAACTTTTTCGTCCAGCTCCAACAAGGCTTCCGGATCATCTGCCACTGTATTATTCGCCGGCACAATGATAGACTGAATTTTTTTCCCAAGTCTTCGATAAATAGTCTTCCAGAACTCTACTTGTCCTGCATTTTTCCCTTTTGCACATGCAATCGATCGCTCAAGGACATAGAAAAGACCAATTCCTCTTCCTGTTTTAGTTATCATAGTTGGCTCAGGTAGTACTTCATCATAGAAGAAGGCATCCCATAATACGCGAATTGTATTCTCAACGCATTCATCAATGTATCCTTGATTTTTCTTTCCATGCATGTCCAGATCATAATAAATGCATGTTAATTCACGCACATCCTCTGATCTGCGTCCGTATTTGCTAAAACCATTAAGGCTAATGTAGGTATTGTAGGAATAGTCATAAGATTCAATCTCTGCGAGATTGTTAGTTGAATATTGTTGTTTTTCTGCTTTTGACTGGAAACGAGAAATGTAGCTATTGTGATTGTCATGATGTAGCATATGTATAAATTGCTGTTGTTCATTTAGTAATTCCAACACCATATTCCTCCCATTCCTCTTTTGTAAAATAGTAAAGAAAAAGCACAGGAATCTCCTGTGCTCCTCAATTACTTATTCACTTCCAATAAAAAAACGCCGAAATGACGTTTATTTATACGTTATGATTCTTCCCTCGGACGTATCCACATCCCACTGAATGGTCTGATAACCACATTCATTCGCTGTCGTAATCAGTTGATTGTTATAGGAACCATAGGGTGGTCGAAATACTTTCATTTCATAGCCCGTCAATTCCAGAACTAACGCCCCCGGCTCATTTAACTCATCTTTAATCTCCTGTGTTCCCAATGTTGCCATATCATAATGATGCATGGAATGATTACCAAGCTCATGTCCGGCTTCATAGATTGTCTTCACATCATCCGGATAGTCAGAAACCCAACCTCCGGTCATAAAAAATGTCGCCTTAATTCCCTGTTGTTCTAATATCTCCAGAATTTTTCCTGTGTCTTCATTGCCCCAGGCTGCATCAAATGTCAATGCAATCATTGGTTGATTTGTACTTACACAATAGATAGGAAGTTCACGTTTATTGGAAGCACTGGTCATCAGTTCATCGTCCTCATTCATAAGAACCATTGCTGATATTACAATCGCTATAACTCCAACGCCAAAGATTAAGGCTTTTATCACACCTTCGTATCGATTTCTGTTCTGGTCTTCCGCCATGATAGGACTCCGAAATTCTATTATTCTATTTTATGCCTGATGCCTCCTGTCCTATACAAAAATCATTCTTTGATACTGGCTTTCTTTCTTGGCATTCTCTCTTTGAAGGATAACAGCTTTCTTGCTCCCCATCCAAAATACAGGATAAATGGAATCTGCAGAGCTGCTTCTATTATGTAACGCCAGCGATATCTTGAAATCCCATACTGCATCTCGTATTTCGCCCCTACCAGCAACGCAATAGCCGCTATCAGGCAGAGTAACATGATGATTAGAAAAATGATTCCCAGCATTCTGCAGTATCTCTGCCGATATGGGTGATCCACAATATCATCAGGACGATTCTTCTCATAACATTTTCTCCAGATAATGCAGTTACCAACCTTCCCCAGATACTCCCACTCCATTTCTGCCATTCTTGGGAAATACCGCTCCTTGGGAATCTGTGTACAATCTACAACATATCTGCATTTCTGTGGTTTCTGTTCTGCGAATTCATAGTAAAAAAGCCCCATTTGTCCGAGCGGTTTTAACATCAATCCCTGTGAAGCCTTCATTTCAAGATAATACTCCAGGTCTTCCGGTACCACATGCTTCAACGATACCAATGGTATTTTTACATCTGACATCTTCCTTCTCCTTTATAAATCTTTCCGTCGTCGTCTGCCTCTATTATGCCTTTGGACTGACAATCAAGGTCGGCAAAGCGATCTCACTGTACTGTGTCGAGATAATCTTTCTTCTCGATACTCTGGAATAAACACCGGCGAATTCCCCATCATAGACAAATAATCCTGTCAGATGGTAGAATGGCGTCTTCTCCATTCCATCATGCAGTAATTTATAGCTGGTCTGACACCACGGTGTATAGAAACGCTGCACCAGATACTCCTTCTGATCCGCTTCACTTAGGATCTCAGCCCATTCTTCCTGCGTATATAACGTTCCGGGATACACACCTCTGGCACCATAGGAATCCTGTGGTTTGATAATCCATTGATCTTTATTTTCCGTCAGGGAATGCCCCATTGCAAGAAACTCTTCCATCCGATAGGTCATCGGCACATGTTCTATTATAAAGCTTCTTTCTGATTCTGTCAGCATTTCCATTGTATTCTGATGGTGCAGGACTTCAAAAATAACCTTATTATGCACTATCTGTGTTCTGAAATCTCCAATCAGGCAGATCTGGTTCTCACTGACCGCCTCCAGAAAATCTGTAACTTCATCAAAATGATTCATAATATCACTCGTTACTGCACGACGGTATATCGCAGTAATTCTTGTTCCATCCGGCCCATATAGACCATCCCTCTTCTTTTTTAACTCTCTGATATCACAAATGATTGTTGGAATTTCTCTTTCTTCAAAACATTTTTTAAACTGTTTAAATTCATTCAGTGTCGCCTGCTCCATAAAGTCTACAATTGCAACTACGGGAGTCACCTCTGTTCCGGCAAACTCATGAAAAATTGCAAGAAAGCGGTCAATAAAAGGATCAAACAATTCAAAGCTTTTTAGCTGATACTCCTTAGACATTTTCTGATATGGCAAAGTTCGCTCAACAGCAATACATAACTCTCTGTCTTCATTCATGGCACTGCTGCCATCCGTATTAAACTCGCAGAATTCAAATGTATTTGAATCCTCATGATAAAAGATATCAATCCGCGCAACGGGAATATTGGAAGAATAAGTGCGGGGACGAAGAATCAGCTCTTCCAGCCTTGTGTCAAATCCAAACAGCTTTCTATATTCTGCATCGGTCTCATAACGGTGCATTACCTTGTCAAAGATTCCATACAACTGACGGATTAAATTACGAAAATACTCCACATCATCCGGCAAAAATAATTTGGCCAGATAGCAGGTATCTGTTGGGATTCCGTGGTATATCGAAGAACATTTTTCCAGGTAACGTAATTCCTCTTTCGCTGATGCAATATCCTCTGCTGTTTCCCCTGCATATGAATAATACTGTTTCCAGATCTCTTCTTTTCTTAATTGCGCATCTCTTGTCCAATCTTTCTCCATCATTCTCCTCATCGGCATCAGTGCCTGTCTGTTTACATTTTCTTTACCAGCGATTGTCAGCAGTTCCAGCGCAAGCTCCTGTATGCTGCGTCCACAGTAAGTGGCTGCAGCACCTTTCCTCTGCATTTCTTTACGCGCATCCATCACCTGTTCATAGGTAATCTGCCCGAATCGCTGCCATAGTAATTCGGTTATCTCCAAACGATTCATCAAGCCATCAATTAATGCAACATATGCAAGCATCATTTCTTGTGGCAGACTATCTGCAATTCTAATCTCCAGGTAATGTTTTAATCTTACATCAAAGAAAAACATGCTCAAATAGTGTTCTATCTCTTCTATAGTAAGCAGTCTGTCCTTACAAAGTTCAGCAATCGTTGTCTCGCCTGTATAAATACTATTCTCGCCTTCGATGCTTAGTATAGCGGGAGTATTCATGATCTTGTCAGCATAACGTAAGAAACTAAAGTCATCGTCGAAGCATTCCTTCAACAAGCCACATCTTTCTTGATCCACATGATCCCAGACAAAGGTTCTGCTACTGTACTGATGTGCCGGCTCTGCTTCATACCAGGGACTATTCTGCGTCATTACTGCTAATATCGGGGATAGAATTATGATGAGCCGAAGCTTCTTAACACAATCCGCTTCATCACGATAATCAATTGATACCTGCGTTGAAGCTGTTGCACGCATCATCTGCTTGCCGGTCGTACCATGAAGTGCAAAATAACGATCCATATAATCATATCTCTTCTTGGGTATCATTGAGATTCGATCTGCACACTGGTGTGGATGATATCCCTGTGTAACCATATGATAGCCGTGTTTCTGAAACATTGACGAAAACCTTTTGTAGAAATCCTCATATAAAGCGGCAATCTTATCCAGCTTCGACTCCGGACGTATACTGACCTCCAGCTGCATTCCCGGTTCAAATGATACAGAATAGCGACTCTCATCATAAAAACCAAGAAACACTCCATTATTTAGAAAGCTCTTCTCTTCTTTCCTCTGTTCTCCCTGAATCAGCGGTGCAAGAATTGCATAAGGCACGCTCTGTCCGGACGCATCCAGCACAAAATGTTCCACTTCAACTCCAAGTCTGCCCTTATTATTACATCCGTTCTCAAAATATCTTATAAATTGTTGTAAATTTTCTTCATAATAGTTTCTCATATAATTATTATAATCCTTTTTCCTAACTTTATAAATAACCACACATTGCATTGTCTTTCTATTCATATTACAATAGTAGAAAGGCGATTGCAGCGATAGAATCGCGGAAATGAGGTATGTATGTGATAGAAGCAAAAAATCTTACCATGATCTATGGTGATTCATTTAAATCTGTTGATAATCTCTCCTTTACCATTAATAAAGGAGAAATTGTTGGTTTTGTTGGACCCAATGGTGCCGGCAAAACAACCGTTATCAAAATGTTGACCGGTATTCTTCGACCGGTAGAGGGCTCTGCCTCCATTAATGGGTACGATATTTTGAAGGATTCCGTACATGCCAAGTCCTCCTTTGCATACGTTGCCGATAATCCTGACATTCTTTTGCAATTAACCGGACTGGAATATATCAATTTTATCGCTGATATTTATCAGGTTCCTGCCGACCAACGCAATGAACGAATTATGGAGCTTGCTTCCAGATTCGGCATCACCGATTCCTTACAGACCTCGATGAAAGAGTACTCTCACGGAATGCGTCAGAAATTGATGATTATCGCGGCACTCATTCACAATCCGCCAGCATGGATTCTGGATGAACCCATGACCGGTCTGGACCCGGCTGCCGCATTTGAATTAAAGCAAATGATGCGGGAACATGCCGCCAAAGGTAATTGTGTCCTTTTTTCCACCCACGTTCTTGAGGTTGCCGAGAAACTCTGCGATCGTATTCTGGTCATCAGCCATGGACACGAACTCTATCAGGGTACTCTGGAAGAGTTGACCGCGCAGCATCCCGGACAAGATCTTGAACAGATCTTTCTGCAGATTACCAGTTATCAATCCAGCGGAGGTGATGATAATGCATAATATCCTCTCCCTGTTTCGCATTTTACTTAAGAATGCAGAGATGCCCATGCCACAGAAGGGCACCAAAGGGCGTATTTATCTGTCCATGGGGATTACCGCATTATGCTGCATTATGATTCCCTGCTGCCTGATTGTCGGATTTGTCAGTTATGTAATGACGCTTGCCTTGGATGGCGTTGGAACCGCTATTAGCGGTCTCCTTGCCGAACTACATATCATGTCAGCATTTTCCGTGGTGTTTGGTATGCTCGTTATCTTTAATATCCTGTTTTTCTCGTCGGATCGCGAACATCTTGTAACGCTTCCATTTCAGAGTCATGAAATACTTGCCGCCAAATTTTTCTATGCATACTTTGCCGAGAGCATTATGGAATTTCTTGTCCTGCTTTCAATGTTTACCGGCTATTTTCTTGCCGTGCGAACGCTCTCTCCCATTGCTCTGCTTAGTGCCTTGATTGGTGTTATACTAGTTCCAATTCTTCCAATGGTGTACTGCGGCATAATCAGTCTGTTACTGATGTTTTTCCTGAAAAAAGTGAAAAACGCTAGAATATTTCACTCGATCTCAACCATTTTTTTGTTGCTGTTTGTATGCCTTTTTCTGCTTTCCTTTCAGGGAATGAATGGGATCACGGTAGAAAACTATGTCAATTCCATTGCCGGCAGTCAGAATCTGTTTATTCAGGTTCTAAATCCCATTTTTTACACTGTGCCCATTCTCTGTGAAGCAATTCAGACAGGTCATTTGCTCTCTCTTGTTCTGTATCTGTTGGGCAATCTGTTCGCTGTCGGAATTATGCTGTTGTTAGGACGTTTCCTTTATCAGAGCGGTCTTCACACTGCAGCTGCTTTAGGTTCTGGCAAGAAAACCTTACGCACGGGTATTGTCGCGACGAAAAGCAATTCTCCTCTGTTCTCCTGTCTTAAGAAGGAATGGCGTGTTCTGATACGCACCAAAGCATATAGCGCCAACTGTGTCTATATCAATCTGTTATGGCCCGTAGGACTCCTTTTGTTTCTGCATTTTAATCATAGCAAAGGTGGTATGGGTACCTTTCTGTCATTGTATAAGCAGGGAAATCCCAAATCAGCGCTAATTCTATTGATGGGCATTCTGATAGTAGCCTTTCTTGCCTCAGCACTCAATTCTCTATCCTCAACTGCATTTACCAGAGAGGGTGCGCACCTGAGTCTGATCAAGTACATCCCCGTGCCTTATCGTACACAGATGACAGCCAAGGCTCTCATTTGTTTTCTGCTAACCTATCCAATTCTTCTAATCTGTATTGGAATCCTGCAGTATTACTTTGGCTTTTCAATCTGGCACAGTCTGTATTATGCCGCGTTGGTTCTGTGTTGCCATGTAATCAGCAATATCATTGGTCTTGCATTGGACAGTACACAGCCCTATACGACATGGGATGATGAATACAGTGCTCTTCGAGGTAACCTCAACAGTTTCTTTAACATGGCTGTGATCATGATTCTTGCTGTTTTCCTTAGTGCGCTCTGTTTTCTAAGCTACGAACTGTTCGGAATGACTCTGTCACTGATTCAACTTGTATGCCTTGTGATACTTGGCATAGCGGCTATTATTGTATTGATTATCGGTACAAAAAGGATTGTTCTCAACATGGCAGAGCTCTCGTGACACAACTACACTCCTTCATTATTGAAGGCAGGAATAAAGCTCTCCTTAGCGGTAGCTCCCTCCTGAATAAATGCATTGATTATTCCAAGGTTCATGGCATGTGCCAGGACCTTTTCATATTCCCGCTTTGTAACCCTGCGATTCAGCTCCGGAAATTGTTCACTCTTCCTTAGCGGCGTATATTGATTCATAATACTGACATAAATGTCATTTTTATAAGTTTCATACAGATAGGTTAGAACCGCTCTGGCATTGTGAACCCCACCAGGCATGACCAGATGGCGGACGATCACGCCACTTATCATCATTCCCTCTGTGTTAAATGTCACTGTTTTCGTCTGTCGAACCATCTCTGCAATTGCTGCCTTTGCAACTTTCGGGTAATCCTTTGCATGCGAATAGTCGTTTGCTTTCTTCGTATCCATATACTTAAAGTCCGGAAGATAAATATCTACAATTCCTTCCAGCATCTGCAAAGTTTCTACTCGTTCATAGGCAGACGTATTATACACAATCGGAATTTGCAGCCCCATCTCTCGTGCCAATAGAACTGCCTCTCTGATTGCCAACACTTCATGCGTCGGTGTTACCAGATTGATATTCTGGGCTTTCTTCTCCTGCAGCTCCAGAAATATCTGGGCAAGTCTCTTCGTTGTGATTGTCTTGCCAACCTCTCCATGTGCAATGACACTATTTTGGCAAAAGATGCAACGCAGATTACAGCCACAGAAAAAAACGGTCCCTGAGCCGTTTTTCCCGGAGATACAGGGTTCCTCCCAAAAATGCAGAGCAGCTCTGGCTACCCTGACCTCTTTGGTCTCACCACAATATCCTATTTGATTCTCCTGCCGATTCACCATACATTGTCTCGGACACAGATTACATTTCTCTAACATTTGATTCTCTATGTTCTTCATGCCTCTATCCTATCGCACTTTTCTTCTGCTGACAATAGCGATTAAACACCTTCGTCAGTGGTCGATACAGAACCAGCATGATCACAAAATTGCCAATTCCATGCACCAGATCCCATGGAATCCCGGCAATCCACCATGCCAATGCCGTCTGTGGGCCACTGAGCACCAGATAGACAATTGAACACAACGCACCAAAAAGCAGGCCATATACACCAGACAGTATGCTCATAAACCAGATTGACCTGTACTTTCTGAACAGATAAGTCAGTATCGACAGGAGCGGCCAGATGTAGCAGTACATAACAGCCCAGATATTAATCGGCTTAATCATGCATTCCAGCATGACAAATGCAATAATTGCAACTATCGTCTTTTGTCCAAAATACATGGTGTAGAGAATTATGAGGAAGGAGACCACCTCCACATTCGGGAGTCCTTCCAATGCAACCTTCCCAACTTCCAAGGTTGCAATCATCACACCCAGTTCAGCTATATCAAGAATACTCCACACTGTTTTTTTCTTTTCTTCTTGTTTCACTTAGCCCTCTTTCTGATAATACAGAATTTCTCTTACTCGGTATATACTTCATATACGATTGCATAGCTGTCACCATCTGCAACCGGCTGTGCATCAATACCATAATTGCCATACTCGCCATTTACATAGATAGACCAGTATGCGCCATCCGTATCATAATCTGCTGTAATTCCATTTACAGTCTTGATAAAAAGACCATAATCGCCTTCTTCTCCTTCAATCGTAATGCCATCCAGCTCCTGTACTGCATCCATGAGATACTCTGCATCAGTCTTAGTCTCATAGACCGTGTCCACGCCCTGATCATCTGTGATTGTAATGGTTATTGCTTTGCTTCCTTCTGATGTCTTTGGGCCAAATACCAAGTACACTGCGATAAGTGCGCCAATCAATACAACAGCAATCACAATCCCAAGAATCGCTTTTCCTGCTCCACCTTTTTTCTCTTGTGTTGTTTCCATTTCTTTGTTTTCCATGTTTCTCTCCATCCTTTTCTTTTTGTTATGTTCGTGCTGATACCTCTTCTGCCTGTCAAAGTATCATAATTCAAACAAAATAGAATCGCCACATACGAGCATTTCTATTACACAAAAAAACTGCACCCGAATAGCTCCGGGCACAGCAAAAAGGCCTTCAACTATCCGTCCAATTCCTCGTGGAACGGCATGCATCCCATCTCAGGCAGGTCTCCCGGCTCACAAATCATTATGCAACACCGCCTTCCCGGTTTCCCAGTGGCTTTTTGGCTTGCACTCCTTGCTTACGGTGACGAGATCGCACAGGTTTCTCACCTGTTTCCCTTTTCACCGGATTACTTCTAATCCGACACCTCATATGCTATTTTGTTTTCTAGGTTATTCTACTACAGGTTTGGGGGAGTTGGCAAGATTCTTTATTTGTGCATTCATACAAGCAATCTTAAAACATCCCGTTACTCTCTTATAAATTGTAAAGCAGATTATTCTAATCACCTTGACTACCATATGGATTTACACAATTCTCAAACCCATGTTGCACGTGAGATCTAACAGATATAGTTTGACTACCATATGAAATTCCACCAGAATACTAATTAGCAACTGCACTCACTCCGGAATGGCATGCTCTGTCATTTCGGAAAGGTGTGCTCTGAATTATCGGAAACAGTGCACTATTGCATTGGAATACTCAGTAGAATTTTCAAGGTTCTTCATGACATTATATTTTTCACAAAATGCCTGGAATCTACAACAGTAGAAATTTCAAGGTTCTTCATGACCAAGCAATCCTTCCTACATGACAGACATCTACAACAGTAGAAATTTCAAGGTTCTTCATGACCCCATATTTGTTAAGCTGATGCTTTGTGATCTACAACAGTAGAAATTTCAAGGTTCTTCATGATGAGTAATCCGGAGCAAAATCCATCACCTGTCCGGTGATAGGAAATCACCATTCCGATTTTTGAGAAATCATGATTCCACTCTTTTGGAAATCATTTTTCTATATATTTACCTATAATGGAATTATGCATCGAAAGATGTAAATCCATTATAAGGAGGTCACTATTATGACCAAGTATCGTGAAATCATCAGGCTCACAAGCCTCGGATTCACACAACGCAACATTATGGCAAGCTGTGGTGTTGCGCAGAAAACTGTCGTAAAAGTTCAGCGCCGTGCAAGGGAATTAAAACTTGAATGGCCACTGGATGATTCTATGACAGATATTGCTTTAGGAAACATTCTGTTTCCCAAAAGTGATACACCGGCTACTGAAAAACGTATGCCAGACTATTCTTACATCCGCAAGGAATTACTCCGTAATGGAGTTAGTAAAAAACTCTTGTGGACCGAATACATGGAGGACTGCCGATTAAACGGTGATGAACCTTTAATGTATTCTCAGTTTTGCTACTACATCCAACAGGATGAGCAGAAACACCGTGCAACCATGCACATCAATCGTAAACCTGGTGAACAGGTGGAAGTGGACTGGGCTGGTGATCCAGCTCATATCATCGATCCAGATACAGGTGAAATCATAAATGCTTATGTTTTCGTTGGTGTTATGACCTATAGCCAATACGTGTATGCAGAAGCCTTCATTGATGAAAAACAGCCTGCATGGATCAGGGCACATGTCCATATGTATCAGTTCTTTGGCGGTGTAGCTAAGATTCTGGTTCCTGATAATTGTAAAACTGCAGTGATACATAACAATAACTGGAACGATCAGCGAATCAATGCCACTTATCAGGAAATGGCTGAACATTATGGTACGGCTATTATTCCGGCTAGAGTGCGTGCACCAAAGGACAAGCCTAATGCAGAGGGATCTGTTGGAAATATTTCCACATGGATCATTGCTGCACTTCGTGATGAACAGTTCTTTTCACTTGCAGAGCTAAATCGTGTTATTCGTCAGAAGTTAGAAGAATTTAATAAACGGCACTTTCAAAAGAAAGAAGGTAGTCGATTGGAACTCTTCCGCGACGAAGAACTGCCATTACTGGCTCCCCTACCTGCTACCTCTTTTGAACTGGCAGACTGGAAACAGGCCACCGTTCAGTTCAATTATCACATATCCATCGACGGAATGCTATACTCAGTTCCGTATGAATACATTAAACGTAAGGTAGATGTCAGGGTAACTGATACTACGATTGAAATTTTTTACAACCATAACCGCATAGCTTCCCACAAAAGACTTCATGGCAGAAAAGGCCAGTATGATACCATTTTGGAACATATGCCGGAAGATCACCAGAAATATCTGGAATGGAACGGTGACCGTTTCCGTAAATGGGCAGAGCGAATTGGTAACAATACGTACAAGGTAGTGGATGCTATCCTTACCTCCAAACGTGTGGAACAACAGACTTATAAAGGCTGTATGGGACTTCTTAAGCTCGCTGACAAGTATTCAGTAGAACGATTGGAAGCCGCCTGTGAAAAGGCTCTCAGTTATACAGCAACACCTAGCTATAAGAGCATTAAAAACATTCTTACAGCAGGTCAGGATAAATCTGTTAACGCTGACTCAGAAATAAAACCAGCAAACACACAAAACAAGTATGGCATCACAAGAGGTGCCGACTATTATCGGAGGTAAACACTTATGACAAACCAGAGTACGATTGATAAATTAATTGAAATGCGTCTTAGTTCTATGGCAGATGCATTTCGTAATCAGCTAAACGATCCTAAGATGAAAGAGGTTTCCTTTGAAGACCGCTTTGGAATGCTGACTGACATCGAATACAGCAGCCGTAAGAATAACCGGCTAAAAAGATTGATTCATAATGCTGGATTCGACCAGCCTGAAGCAAGTATCTTGGATATTGATTATACTTCAGGGCGCAAGCTAAACAGAGAACTCATTAAGAGACTTGCTGCTTGCGAATATATATCTGAACACCGTAACTTATTCATTACCGGTGCAACAGGCAGTGGTAAAACTTACATGGCATGTGCCTTTGGTATGGAAGCCTGTAAGCAGTATTACAATACGAAATATGTACGCCTTCCAGATTTATTAATTGAACTGGAAATGTCCAGAAATGAAGGCATATACAAAAAGGTTATGGCGAAATATGCCAATCCACTTCTTCTGATCATTGACGAATGGCTCTTGCTAAAGCCAACAGACAATGAGCAGAAAGATATATTTGAACTCCTGCATCGGAGACGTAAGAAATCATCAACGATTTTCTGTTCCCAGTATCTACAGGAAGGATGGTATGAACAGCTTGGTGGTGAAGCCAGTCCTCTTGCGGATGCCATACTGGATCGTATTGTCTATGATGCATATAAAATCAGCATCCAAAGCATTGACCCTTCAAAAGATATTTCAATGAGGCAGGTCTATGGATTAGATAAAAACATGAGCGAGTAAACTCGCACAAAGCAACTGATGATTTCCAGTTCCGGACATCTGATTTCCTGTTTTCCGGAACTGCGATTTCATCGCACAAGAATATTCATACGGACGCGCCAAGCGGTGTTGCATGCTTTTATTTGCATTATGATGATATGGAATCGCATCGAAAAGTAATTGAATATTTCATTGAAAATAATTTAATACGGAAATCCGCGATATTAGTGGACTAGAGTTTATAAGCCTGTTCCAGAAATATTACAAACTATATTTAACGAGGGAGGAGTAGTAATGTCAAAAGAAAATCCAGGAGTAATCTTTGATGCCTCCAATAGTTGGAATGGGTATAATCATCAAGGAAAGTTGGCAATTTTATTTGCTATAAAACAAATATTAGAAGTATAAGATATATGTTTATTTTCACGTATATCCCTTATGAACCTAAGGGCGCACTTCTATACATACCCTTACAGGGTTGTATCAGCGCGTTATCAGCCGATTTTGAAATCGATGATAATCTTTGCGAAGCACTGCTTCGAACAAGGGTTAGTCCCCTTGCGCTACCAAAGGTAGCTATCCCATAAAATGACAACTGTCAGGCTGATGAGCTTGGCAGTTTTTTTGTTATCTTCTTGATTTTCCTCTTCCAGCAATTTGACGTTTGTAGGCATTGGAATATTTTTCGATTATATTAGTAAATGCTTGTAGGTCACAAGGATCCATTTTTGGGATGTTCATATCTAATTGACGGCCTAGAACGACAAGAGTCTTTTTTAATGCGCCTGTGGCTTGTTCAAATTCTTCTATGATATCTAGAGCTTCAGATAGAGGAGAGTGGTTATCGCTCGTTTCTTTATCTTTTTTGTGGATCTCTTTAAGGTTCTTTGCAATTGCAGTAATGTCTTCACCGATTAGTCTGCTGAAATAATCGTCTTCTTCAATTTCGGATGCTCTTAAGGTTTTGATGTAATGTTCTGTATCAGAAACTTGATTTCGCATTTGAATTTTGGCTCTCATGGTAGAGACATAATCGTTAAGATTTCGAATTTGCATTGTGGCTAAACTGTCTATGTAGATTTCTGTATCACTTAATAATTTCCAAAAGTCTTTATGTTTAATCATTTCACAGAGTAATCGATTGTTTAGTTTTTCACTTCTTAAGATCTCAACCGTTTCATCATCTAGATGCAATTCTGCAATCTCAGAATCACGATGTTCTCTATTCTCGCTAAACCCCAAAAGATAATCACAAGAAACTTCATAATATTCAGCCAAGGCAATAATCGCAGTATGCGAGATATCCTTATCTTCATTGGTTTCATAACTTCCAAGAGCAGATCTAGATAGCCCAGTGGCTTCGGCCAATTCTTCTAGTTTTAGATTTCTTTCTATTCTCAAGTCTTTTAATTTTTCTTGTATTGATAATTTGCATTTCATATATTTCTACCCCTCATACCATTTTTATAATCCACTAAATTCATAATAGTGCAAACAAATGTTCTGCACAATATAAATTTCCATAATCGTGGAAAATTTATATTTTTGAATCAAAATCCGACCTTTTGGATATACCGGAATGCACTTCATTTTTTGTCAGAATCAAGTAGTAGAAAGGCACTGACAACTGAATGAGCATTCCGTATCAATACTATTTTAGGGAAGCTACGCGATGATAGGAGCGAGCCAAGAGTAAACAACGACACAGCGCCGAACAGGGTTGCCTGTCAGGAATGGATACGGGGAGATGACGAACAAATTTGATTTTTATGATTTTCGAAAGGAGTGTTTTGATGAAGAAAACAATTACAGATTATCGCAATGATTTGGCATCCGCAGAAAAGCAACTTGAGCAAGCAACGCATCGAATTAATCGTCTCGAGCAAAAACTTAAGTACCGTGAAAGCTTGTCTAGAAAAGAACGGACACATCGTTTAATTGTTCGTGGGGCAATCCTTGAACAGTATTTTCCGGAAGTAAAGGAACTATCCGAGCCAGAGATTAGCGAAGTGTTTCACTACATTGTAAAGGATGAATTGCATCAAGTGCTAAAGGAAGCAATCGCCTATGTGAGAAAGCAGGTGCTTGGCTAATGGCACTTTATCATTTTCATGTAAGCAGAGTTTCAAGAGGAGCTGGTCAATCAGCGGTTGCTTCAGCAGCATATCGAGCAGGTGAAGAATTAGAAGATGAGTACTATGGAGAAATTGCAGATTATACCAATAAAGGAGGTGTAATCGAATCAGAGATTCTTACACCAGAATATGTTCCAGATCGACTAAAGGATCGGAAAACGTTATGGAATGAAGTAGAGAAAATTGAAAAACATCCACAAGCACAACTTGCCTATAGTTTTGATATTGCCTTACAGAATGAATTATCGATGGAAGAAAATATTGCATTGGCTAGAGAGTTTGTTATGAAGGAATTTGTTGCAAAAGGAATGATTGTAGATTTAGCAATTCATGCTCCTGAGAAAGATGGTGGAATACAAAATCCACATTTTCATGTGCTTTGTCCGATTCGACCAATTACCACTGACGGAGAGTGGGGATCCAAGCAACGTCGTGAATATGTCCTAGATGACAATGGAGAAGTTCAGCAAAAGCCAGATGGTACGAAGGTGTTTAATGCGGTTCCTACAACAGATTGGGGAAGACCAGAAACATTAGAAGATTGGAGAAAAGCTTGGGCCAAGATGGTGAATGATTATTTTAATGTACGAGAAATCGAAGCAAGTATTGATAATCGTAGCTATTCAGATCAAGGCATCGAAAAGCTGGCACAAGTGCATGAAGGGCCTGCAGTTCGTCAGATGGAGCGAAGGGGAATTGCAACAAGAAATGGTAATCAATCCCAAAAATCAATCCAGAAAGTAAAATCAGATCGAGTACTCTTTGCAGAGAAAAAGCGAGATTTATTATCTGCCTTAAGTGCTCTTGTAAGTACGATTGCATTAGCAGAAAGAGAATATGCACCATCTGATCCGGAGGATGCCACTTGGCATCCTTTTTATATTGAGGCAATGCAGATGAAGGATTATGTGTTGTATTTATACGATTATGTTCTGCTTGAAATTTCAACCGCAGAATTAGAAAAAGAAATGGATAAATTAATACGGGAGGTAGGAAAACTTGGAAGAAAACTTGATACTGTCCGTGGAGGACATAAAGAAAATGCTTGATACGTCTGAAAAAGGTTGGCCTTATAACACCATTGATAATGCAACGATTGTTTTTAAAAATGATTCGTTATTTGCGGGGAACATAAGAGAGAATCTTTTTAGAGAACGGATTGAATTGTTTGGAAAGATGTCCTGGAGCAGAAACAAGCGTGAGATTACAGACAAGGATGAAATCCACATTCTTCATTATCTTGAAAAGAATTACAGATTAAATAACGAACGTCGAATTCGTGCTGGGATGCAAATCGTAGCGACAGAAAATGAATATCATCCAATACGAGAATATCTAAAATCTCTTAAGTGGGATGGCAAGGAGCGAGTACGATATGCCTTGCCACATTTTCTTGGAGTAGAGAACACAGAGTATCAATACGAGGCAATCAAATTATTTATGCTTGGTGCCATTCACAGAGTATTTGTACCAGGATGTAAGTTTGAATATATGCTTTGTCTTGTGGGTGGACAGGGTGCCGGAAAATCTACCTTTATTCGATTCCTTGCGACACTGGACCTATGGTTTACGGATGATTTGAAACGAATGGATGATGATAAAGTTTATGAGCATTTAGCAGGGCATTGGATTTGTGAAATAGCAGAAATGCTTGCAATTTTAAATACCAAATACAATGAGGCTACGAAAGCATTCTTAAGTAAGCAATATGATAATTACCGCGTTCCCTATGGCACTAGAGCAGAAGATAGACCAAGACAATGTGTATTCGCTGGTACTTCGAATGTACAGAATTTCTTGCCACTTGATCGAAGTGGTAATCGTAGATTCTTACCGATTAAATGTGATGCCACGAAGGCGGAGGTTCATATTTTGGAAGATGAAGAAGCTTCTAGGAAGTATTTTGAACAAATGTGGGCGGAAGTGATGGTGATGTACAATAGGGGTAAAATCCATCTAAAGCTTCCGCAGGATATGGAAAAGAATCTGATTGAATATCAACATCCATTTATGCAGGAAGATAACTGGACAGGACTTATTCAGGAATGGCTTGATCATTACACCGAAGATGAGGTTTGTGTAAAACAGATTTATAATGAAGCACTTAAGGAATATGGGAAGCCACGCAACAGTGAATCCAGAGAGATTGGACTAATTATGAATGAAACAATTGAAGGTTGGGAGCCTTATCCCAATCCTCGAAGCATACCAGGGTATGGTAAACAACGTGGCTGGACTCGCGTGGCAACAAACTCTGGAAACAAAGACCAAGGATTTATTTCTGTGGAAGGAGAGCAGCTTGACATACCCTTTGAAAGTCAGTAAATCAAGGTTTGGGTAGTAGTTGTTCATTAAAGAAAATGAGAAAAATTAGTTTTGAAATGTTTGTTTCCGGACTTTGTTTCCTTTGGGCAGAGTCCGGATTTTTATTTGGAAGGAGAAATGATTTTATGAAGAATACGGTAATTGTAAAGGATAAAGATGAATGGAGTGCTCTTGCGGAGTTTATTGGTAATATTGTTGCAAAATATGCAGATGT
>JAKQFQ010000030.1 GCA_029558315.1 Bacillota bacterium | reverse complement strand
ACTTGGCATAACCAAAGGGGCAGTTACCCAGATGGTCCAGAAGCTTGAGGAGAAGGGTTACGTAAGGAGAGTCAGAAGCACTGAAAACAAGAAGACCGTGTATCTTGATCTTACTCCCAAGGGTATGCAGGCGTTCCGATGGCACACCGATCTCCATTCCCGGCTTCAGGCAGACTTTTTAAAGGAGATATCAGATATGCCGGAAGAGCAGATAACGGGGGCGATATCCATCCTTCGGTGTTATGAAAAAATCCTCCAGAGAAGCATGGAGATCAGGGATAGCCCTCCAAATTCTGAATAGGTCTCTTTTCCTTACCCTGAATAATTTGAAGGGGTAGTAGGTATTATTATAGTTTAGTGACTAAACTATTGTAAGACTATGATACAAAATCCAGATCTCATCTTTGCCCCGATCACCAAATCTGACAAAGAATCTGTCATCGCCCTGTTCAATTACTATATTGAGCATACCAATGCTGCATTTCTTGAGACGCCTCTCCCGGCATCGTATTTCGATACATTATTGCCGGTGATTGAGCAGTACCCGTCGGTATCGGTAAAAGAGAACGGAGCACTCATCGGGTTTGGGTTTTTACGCCCTCATAATCCCATGCCGGTATTTCGATATACTGCAGTCATCTCATACTTCCTCGACCCTGCATATACCGGGAAGGGGATTGGATCATCGGTGCTGAATTACCTGACAGAAAAAGCTCAGGAGAAGGGCATTAAATCTATTCTTGCAGAGATATCATCCCTCAATCCGGGAAGTGTCAGGTTCCATGAGAAACACGGGTTTATCCATTGCGGACGGTTTGAGCGGGTGGGTGTGAAGAACGGTAATGAGTTTGATACGATCTGGATGCAAAAATCTTTGTAGAACTCGTTATCAAGCGTGAATACAGAATCACTAAGATATATTGCGGATCTAGCAGAACCATCCACATCCTTTTCAAAGATTTTTTTAATCAAAAACAAAAAATTTTACAGTTCTTCGATGATCTTCATCCAATCCTTACCTGTTTTTTGGGCAACATCTTTGATAATATTGGACAGGGTCCCTACTTTTAATGGATCGTGCAATGGAACAGTAATTCCGAACAGTTCACCGTGTACCACTCATTCAAGACGAACATGACTTCCTGTTTGTCTGACTTTTGGAAACCCTATTGAAATTAGGTACGAGATAAGATCATTTCCAGATATATTTTAAGGTACTTTCATACGGCAATAACAACATCCTTTACAATATGGAGTCTAATCAGACTGGGAATATCATCATCGCCAAAATGACACATTACCGCATCACGGACCATATCTCGAAGTTCATCAAGAGTATCGGCCTCTGTATAAATTGAATGAGTCACCGAACGAGCTACATAGCCTCCTTCATCAGATTCTTCTACAAGAAAAATGATCTCGGTATCTCTATGTTTTGTCAGTAATAATCATGTCAAATTCATTAGGGTACGCAAATATAAAAGATATATACATAGAGTCCGTCTTTGTCAGATCATCTTAATTTTATATAATAGTAAACTATATAAATAACAAGATCTCCATTAATATAATTAATGAACGATTAGGGTACTTCATTAGAA
>JAKQFQ010000029.1 GCA_029558315.1 Bacillota bacterium | reverse complement strand
AGATATTTAAGAGCAGTCCTTTCGAGGACTGTTCTTTGCGTAGTCGCTATTACGGCGGCTATTTTTATTGCGAGGAAGGAGGCAACGATAGTGAGAAAGTTAAAGAAATATACACCAACTAAATTCAAAGAAAAATCATCTGTTTATGATAAGGATGCAGCTGATTATGCAGTGAATTTTATCGAGTGCCTCTGTCATACAAAAGGTACATGGGCAGGAAAGTCTTTTGAATTAATAGATTGGCAAGAAAAAATAATTAGAGATGTATTTGGAACATTGAAACCTAATGGATATCGTCAGTTTAATACAGCTTATATTGAAATTCCAAAGAAACAAGGTAAATCAGAACTTGCAGCTGCCGTGGCACTTCTTCTTTGTTGTGGTGATGGAGAAGAAAGAGCAGAGGTATACGGATGTGCAGCAGATAGACAACAGGCAACCATCGTATTTGATGTGGCAGCAGATATGGTGAGAATGTGTCCGGCTCTTTCCAAAAGAGTGAAGATACTTGCTTCACAAAAACGAATTGTATTCCAACCTACAAATAGCTTTTATCAGGTGTTATCGGCAGAGGCATACAGTAAGCATGGATTTAATATTCATGGTGTTGTGTTTGATGAACTTCATACTCAATTTAATCGAAAGTTATTTGATGTTATGACTAAGGGTTCAGGTGATGCCAGAATGCAACCACTTTATTTCCTAATCACAACTGCAGGAACAGATACTAAATCGATTTGTTATGAGACACATCAGAAAGCCAAAGATATCCTTGAAGAAAGAAAGGTGGATTCAACTTTTTATCCAGTGATATATGGTGCTGATGAAAATGATGACTGGACAGATCCTAAGGTATGGAAGAAAGCAAATCCTAGTCTTGGGATTACTGTTGGAATTGACAAGGTCAAAGCTGCTTGTGAATCAGCAAAACAGAATCCTGCTGAAGAGAACACATTCAGACAGTTAAGACTTAATCAATGGGTAAAACAAGCAGTAAGATGGATGCCTATGGAAAAGTGGGACTGCTGTAAGACCGATTTTAAACCTGAAGATTTGA
>JAKQFQ010000026.1 GCA_029558315.1 Bacillota bacterium | reverse complement strand
TTCATGTCAAGGTTAACAGGCTTCGGGCTTACATACAGCGTGTCCCCTCTGAGTTTGAAATCAGGAGCATAATCTATGCCTCCGTACACAGAATCTACAACTGTTGCGTCTTCATTTATGGTTATTCTGAATTGCCTGATTATTGTAATGCCGATATCCCCTTCAGGAGATTCATACTTGCCGGTATACTTCAGCTTGTAATATGTACTGTTATTAAACATGTCATCAGAGCCATATCTTTCATATTTATAATGATACTTATCTTCGGCAGGTGCTACCTCCTTTATTTTGTCATAGCCCACACCGTTAAAGAACCCTATGTTCCGGCCTTTTATCTCTATAATTTTCTGTTCGGTTTCCTTCTTGAAATTCGGATTGACTCCATCTGAATCTATGGTTAATGTATTGCCTATGTCCAGATACATAAATCCGGCAGATATAACAAGATCACTGCCCAGATCATTTGTGGTCAGGACAAGGTCAACTGCACCGGCTATATCTCTTGTGGGAAGCTCAAACATTATGCCTATAACAGATCCTGCACTATTTTCAATCATACCCATTGGGGTGCCCTCGACAGAATCCGCGAATATTCGCATGTCACTTCTGAAATCGCAGTTCCCGGGGGTACCGTAAATGCTTATTATATTCTTCTTGTTCCTTGGACCTGCATTAGGGTCAACACGCTCAATTTCTATGCCGGAAATCTTTTGTACTACGGTAATACTGTCTTCAAGCATTGAAGTAATCTCATATGCTCCTACTGTCCTTGTAATGACCACATCAGCCACACCATTAACATTGGGCGGCTTAAGCTCTGAAATATGAATGCTGTTCCCTATTATATCCGCTGTATCGTCATCTCCGTCGTCGCCTATGTGCAGCACGTATCCGGTATTTGATATACATTGTTTGTCCGTTCCCGGTACAAGTCCTCCGAACTGATTGCCGTCAATAACAAGGGATTCCCCTACATATGCTTTGCTTTTAGATATGCTGTTGATCAGAGGAATGCTGCTCAGGTCAAAGGTAAGTCCCCCTGCGGTAACATCTAATCCCTCATTATACACTCTGATTTTATTAATTTTTCCAATCATAATATTTTTCAGGTCATCCTGATTATCTACTACCAGCATGTACTCTGTGGACAATTCCGTATTGATTCTTACAGGTATTGCTCCGTTAGTCCCCGCTTTTACCGCAGGACTTGTAAAACCGCTGCCGTAAATATACAGGGTATCAAATTGGTCGATTGTCCCCACTTGCTTGATTCTCTCAAGCCTCATATCGTCAACCTCTGCAGCAGCATTGACCACTAATACATCCGGGAATAAAGAAAATATTATTGCAAATGTTAATAGGAACGATATAAGCTTTTTCATGGATATTCCTCCTCGGCTCAATACTACATATATTTTATCGACATTTTCCTCTAACGGCTGAAGTGATTTATATCAGTTAAATTATACCATACACGATTATATTCGTCACAATTGCAATAATTACATTTGTTTTACAAATAAGAAAATGCTGCAGTATGAGAGAGTAGTGCATATTAATTTGAATAAATTTTGAATGTTCTTTGAATAATGTATATTTATGCATATGAAATATCC
>JAKQFQ010000006.1 GCA_029558315.1 Bacillota bacterium | reverse complement strand
CTGTTTACGCCATTCGTTATGAACTAGGTTAAACTGACTGTAATTCCTCTTGCGTCCCTTCTCACGCACCTGGTCCTCTTTCCGGAATGTAGTCTTTAACTGATGAGACATACCTCCGACAGCCCTTGCGATCAATTTTCTTAATTCCCAATAATTCATTCTCTTAATTTTCTTCGTTTCTCCTGTAGTTTGCTTTCCCAATCACCTGGCAATTCTTCCCCAATCATGGTAGGTAGAATTAAGCCTATCACCTTTAAGTAATCAATAGCCATATCTATGGCTAATACAGAACTCATTCCTACTGATTGGGTAGTCTCTTCTCCGAACAGCCCGTGAATCTTCCAGGGTTTTCCGGGAACGTACCCGTCAAGTAGTGCTTTAAATAGGTTGTAATTCTTTTCAAATATGCGTACAACCTTTCCTGTCTTTCTGTCTATAATGATGCAATTCTTACTGTATGGAAGATTTGGTTTGATCAAAAAGTTCTGATCATAATTCTTTGCCTTCCATATCTTTGCTAATTCTTCGTATGTAAAACTCTTAACTGTTCCGGCCATTTCGGTTCAAATTTAAACATTATCTTCCAATATTCCAAAACAAAATTGGCTCTGGTATATACTGAATTTTTACTAACCATTCCCACGCCTTAAGATCATAATAAGGATGGCATGGGAAAGGGCATTCCTGATAGCTACGCTCCGTGTACTGCCACTGCTTATCTATCAGTTTCATCTTTACAGGACTCTCAAAAAGTCCGAAGTCAAAGATTCCAGCTTTCTTCTGAATTGCTTCTCTCTTCCTCTTGAGATTCCCTGTGCGGGTTAGTATTCCGTAAAGAGTTACGGACATCCCCAAATCGTGTAATCCTCTGTAGATACCCGCATAAATAGTCCCACTACCCACGCAGGTAACTACAGATTTTACTTTTGGGTAATGTTGCATCGTTTCAATAGTCTCCACTCTAGTAGCCTCCATAGTCTCTTCAAATGGAAGCCCTAGAGGGAGCATTATGGAGTTCTTAAAGTTTCTTCGCAGTTCATTGGCTGCTATATGAACATTTACAGATGCCATCCCGGCCTTTATAGGAATAATGATAGGATCAAAGAGTTTCCACTGCTGACGGTGAAATCGTAAAACATCTGGAGTAACCTTATATTGTGGATCAAATATAACAGCCTTCAGTCCTAACTCCTTACAGGCCCAAGCTACTCCCCATCCAGCCATTGAAATAGAGGTTTCGGTATATCCTACATACTCTATTCCATCCGCTTTTAGCTTACGTAAATGCTCTATAATTCCCCGGCACTTGGAGAAAGGAGGAGCTGGAGGGGGGAAACATAGATCATCCCTCTTAACTAGTACTCCGCCATCATGCATTTCTACGGG
>JAKQFQ010000506.1 GCA_029558315.1 Bacillota bacterium | reverse complement strand
GATCCAGACAAGCACATAGCCATCACAACCCTTGTGCCCTGGGACCGCATAACGCAGTGGTTGCCCAAGCCGGACTACAACTGGGAGCATAAGTATGACGAACAAGATTGGTATGGATCTGACGGTTGCAGGCATACATCAGCCCATCAGTATTAATATATAAGTATACATATATACACGGCAAAAATATTGTTGCAATAGATTCGGAAATATGCTACAAGGGGGAATCATGAAATACGAAGGACTGAACAAATCACAGAGGATCGCGCAACTGGAGATAAATTATTTCGCAACACTGAAATTACTAGAGCGTGTTCACGTTATGTATCAGGCAGAAGATATACATAATAGTGAGTTTGAACAGGAGTTTGATGAATGCATTCGTGATGCTATAGCTTTAATGCCTCAATATAAGGACGAATTAAATGGGCTACGATGACTACTGGAATAATATGTATTCCGGCAAGGTTGATCGGTGGCGTAGAACAGAAGACTATTATGATCGCATGAAAATCAAGAAAGGAGACGAGGTATATGAACAGGAACGCAATCAAAAGGGTACTCAGAAAGAAACACGAAGCATTTCTGGATTCAATAGATGACAAGGAAGTAAGACAATGCATACACAATCACGCTATTATTACCGGAGGATCTATTGCATCAATGTTGCTCAATGAGAACATCAATGATTTCGATTACTACTTAACGGACAAGGAATCCGTTGAAATGGTTGCAAAATACTACGTTGCAAAATTTAACGATATGCACCCTGAGATCAAAATAAAACCACAGGTTCGCGTTGAAGAAGACAGGGTTAAGATATGGGTGCAGTCTGCTGGGGCAGTCTCCGAGAATGGTGATACCGACTACCAGTATTTTGAGAATAGGCCAGATGAGGAAGGAATGCAGTATGCCGACAACATGCTGACTACCGGAGATGAGATTGCTGATCACATTGATGAAATGGATGCTTCTAAAGCTCCATTCAGGCCGGTATTTATGTCGGCCAATGCAATTACCTTGAGCGATAAGGTCCAAATCGTTATAAGATTTTATGGAGAACCAGATGAGATACATAAGAATTACGATTTTATACACTGTTGTAATTATTGGATAGCCAAAACAGGAGAACTGGTCCTGCATCCAGCAGCCATGGAATCACTGCTATCCCGTAACCTGCAATATCAGGGATCATTATATCCTGTTTGCTCTATCATTCGAGCAAGGAAATTTCTAACAAAGGGATGGTTTATAAATGCTGGACAATATTTGAAGATGTGCTTCCAAATATCGCAATTGGATTTAACTAACTTGGAAGTCTTAGAGGAGCAGCTTACAGGCGTAGATGCTGCATATTTTTTCCAGGTTATAGATTATTGCAAGCAAAGAATGACAGAAGATGAGGAGTTTAAGATTACTACGCCGTACCTAATCACTATTATTGATAGAATATTTGGATAAAAGGAGGAGCCCAATGGGAAGAGTGATAATGCTGTCGGATCTGGAACAGGTAATCAGCGACATCAAAGACGAGCTTGGCAAGGCCGGTGTTGACAAACTGCCTCTGTCGTCCTCGCAG
>JAKQFQ010000475.1 GCA_029558315.1 Bacillota bacterium | reverse complement strand
AAACCCGCGCCAAAGGCAACGGGTTCATATACATAATCACACCGGCCTTTAGCACATTTATAAAGCGGAGCAAGTAACCTGTTTAAATCACCGCTTTGTTATTATCTTATCATAATATTATATTTTGTCAACATTTGTTTGTCATCGTTACCACGTGAAATATTTTATAAATCACCTTTTCTTAAAAGTTTGCTTGTAGGAAGCACCTGACCCATTAGTTTTTCTAAATCTTGCTCAACAATTCTTTTAACAACTTAATCCGTCGCTGGTGATAACGCCTTGCCCTAGCAGAACTGTCACATAGAGCCCACACTATGGGATTCCAAGAAAATGAAGCATAGTGTGACGCATATGCTCCTACCCACGGAATCCTCACGCTTGTATCAGAGAAACGCTCCAGCGCTTCTTTGCTGTTAAAGCAAACAACTCTTGGCCGGTAATTTTCGAGCCTTGTTGCGAGCGCTTGTTTATCATGATACACATCATCGAATCCTATCCCATACTTGCGGCACAATTCTTGATCCCTTTCGGAGGTATAGATTGTTTCAGTCCAGTCGGCTTCGTGAAGATCACGGTAAAAGGAGTTATTTTTTCCTGCGTAATAATGCCCAATTCGTTGAGATTCTGTGCCTGGTTCCGTGCCGGCAAAAACAACCTCCACGCCATTATATAATAGCGGTGGGAGCATATTATTTATCTCATTATGATTTCTGGGCATAGTATACATACCACTTTACAAGGTCACGATTATCTGCATACCATTTATTTAGCATCGTTCACTCCTCAGGGACAACTAAGACAGAATAAAAAGCTAAAAAAGGATTAGCAAATTAATGTTAACCCTCTCGCTTGGGATCTTTCAAAATGATTTTTTTACCACTTCGCCAACTGCCTATGATTGAGCCCCTCCAGTATATAGGTCCTTCATAACGATAGTTAAGACCGACAACTTTAAATCTATCTCTTTCAACATACTCTAAGATATGAAACTTAAAATTTATTCCTGTGTTGTATAAATTATAACAGTAGTCTGTTGGTATAACACTATCAGGATTGGTTTCTGGATATCGTTTGATGACCATTCGGATAATCTCTCTTCGCGAGAATTCTTTGCCAACATGTTTTCTTAATACGTCTATGACTTTTTGTTTTATCGGGAGATTCATGGAATATTCCTTCAGAGCATCCTCCTCGATATTCCTTTGCGCAGATTAATCTTGAGTAAAAAATTAGTTTATGTCCTCATTATCCCCTATTCCAGTCCTTCACTACAGATAATCTTAGGAATTTCTTGTTCTTCAAACCTCAAAGGCTTCCGATCTAACCAATCCCTCATGCCATACTGGTTATAGAGCTCGCTTAGCAATCGTAATAAATCCAGTCCTGTGATTCCGTTTCGCCTTATCTTGTTGAGTTCCTTGTCTATTGCCTTAGGGACCGCTCCCCTGAAAGTCCTTTCGAGAAGGTTGATCCTCCCTTTTATATCCTCATCATCCACTACCCCAAAGAGTGCACGCAACTCTCGTATGACGTACCTCTGGCCGTGCGATAACGATAAGGTATGTTCACGTTCGGCCTCACGGTGTTTGACCTCTTCTTTGAATTGGCTCAAAACACGCATGACCTTTCTATTATAACCATCCGGTAGGGGAAGGCTATTAACATCATGACCGCATTTTATTACACCCAGTATCCTGGGGATATCTCTCGAAATGATGTTCCCCTCGTCATCCAGTAAAAATAATTGCTGATACCTTCCTGCCTGACAGAAGACAAAGAGTCCTTTGCTGGCGGAAGGCTTGACCGTTCTTATCCCGTCACGCAGATTGACTATTCGATCATATTCATTCTGATTCTCTTTTCTTAGCTGGCGGAGAATCTCTTCCGCTTCGTTCAGATCAAGGATCTCCTCACCTTCATCTTCAAAGAGGCTCAACTGACCGCTGTTCTTTTCGTATATGGCGTACATGGCCTCTTCGTTGAGCTGCTCTGAACTATCGAGTATTGCCGAGTCTTCACCGATCGTATCATGGATCTCTTGGATACGATGATGGAGCTTTTCCTTCAGTTTCAGATTCTTCTCAATGCCTGTTTCCGGCAGGAAGTTAAAGCCATAGATCACGTCATAATCAGACCCGATACGGTCTATTCTT
>JAKQFQ010000449.1 GCA_029558315.1 Bacillota bacterium | reverse complement strand
AAGAAGATAGCTGCACTAAAAAATCATATTTGGGGATTGTAAAAGAAAAATAAAACAGATAAAATAAAGGCAGTCAAAAAATCTGAAACACATCAGGGCAAGTCTGTCTATTTTATTCCTACAATAAACTTACACTATCACTTCATCAGATTGAATTGCATGTATCGTTGTGTTAAAATAAAATGGAATTTGATGAGGTGTAAACAGGATGAGAAAGAGTATTGGCAATACCAAAAAAATAGTGATCTCCCTATGCATGTGTGCCATTCTTGGTTCAGAGGCACTGACCGCATATGCCGATCCTTCCATAGATGAAGTGACAGATGAGAGAGACGATACACAGGATTCTCTTGA
Source organism: Bacillota bacterium (assembly GCA_029558315.1). Taxonomy (GTDB): domain Bacteria; phylum Bacillota; class Clostridia; order Lachnospirales; family Lachnospiraceae; genus NK4A136. The sequence goes on along the minus strand of JAKQFQ010000449.1, from coordinate 7,498 downwards.
CAGCGTGAATGCTTCGATTGAAGAACTTGCGGAGGAACAGGAAGGAATCGTAGAGGAAATCGAAGAAATCAATGATGCCCTGGTGCAGGTGATGGCAGAAGTAGAGGTGCTTCGACTTGGATTGATTGATAAGGAGGCCGAGATTGCAACTGCCCAGATTGCATATGATGATGCGCTCATCAAAGAGAATGAGCAGTATGAAGCTATGAAAATAAGGATACAGTATATGTACGAAGCGGGCGATCCGGATTATGTAGCTATGCTGATGGAGGCAGGCAGTATTTCGGAAATGCTGACCAAGGCAGATTACATAGAAGACTTGTATGAATATGATCGAAATATGCTGCAGGAGTATCAGAATACTGTACAGGAAGTAGCTGATTTGAAGATTAGTCTGGAAACAGAGAAGGAAGAAATGCTGGCAATGCAGTCTGATTATGAAGAGGAACAGGCCTATATGGAAGGTGTAATCATGGAATTACAGGCTGTTTCAGATGATTATGCTGCGCAGATAGCATCTGCAGAAGCAGTAGCAGTAGAATATGCAAGAAAGCTGGAAGAACAGAACGCAGAGATTGCAAGACTGGAAGAGGAAGCCCGAAGAGAGGCTGAGGAAGCAGCAAGACGTGCAGCTGAAGAGGCAGCGCGTCAGGCAGCAGCAGCCTCAGTTGCAGGAACAGCTGACACGGGTGTCATTGTCACGACCAATGCAAGCTCGTATGATGTGTCTTCCATATACACAGCAGCAGGAAGTGATCTGGGTAAATCAATAGCCGTCTATGGTTGCCAGTTTATTGGTAATCCATATGTTGCAGGGGGGACGAGCCTGACGAATGGAGCCGATTGTTCCGGTTTTATATACTCCATCTATAAAGATTTTGGTTATACTGTTCCGCGTACCTCTTATGCACTTCGATCTGCTGGAACGGAAGTTGCATATGCGGATGCACAGCCGGGAGATGTTGTCTGCTATGCAGGACATGTAGCGCTCTATATTGGCAATGGAATGATTGTACACGCAAGCTCGGCAAGAACCGGTATCAAAATTTCCCGCGCAACATACCGAGAAATTCTGAGCGTTAGGAGACTTATTTGAGTAAAAGAATAAATAAGATTGCTGTATTGCGAAGCGTAGTCCTTGCGCTGATGGAATTCTTAGCCTGATATTGGTCCGGGAATTCTTCGGGGTAATAAAGTACCGTATTTGTGGAACGTAGAAGGAGAACGCAAATGTTTGAGAAGAAAGAATATAGAGTTGTTAAAATAGATGGAGATTATGCACATTTGATGGAGTGCGATGTGGAAAATACAGAAGATAAACTGGTGGCAAGAGCTTTATTGCCAGAGGAAATTGTGGAAGGATGCCTGGTGAGTTATGAGATGATGACATACAAAATGGCATAATACAGGATACCGGAGGAATCGATTATGAAAGTAGTTGTGGCAACTGACTCTTTTAAAGGATGTATGACATCGCTGGAGGCAGGTAATTGTATCAAAGAAGCAATTGAAGAGAGCTGTGATGCATCCGTTGAGGTATTTCCGCTTGCCGATGGTGGCGAGGGAACCGTAGAAGCTTTGATGAGCTGCATGCATGGTGTGGAAGTTCCGGTTATGGTGACCGGACCACTTGGAGAAAAGGTGGAATCCGTCTATGGCATGGTGGAATCAGAACGACTGGCTGTAATGGAAATGGCCAATGTGGCAGGAATCACCATGGTTTCGGAGCGATCCAAGAATCCGATGAACACGACAACCTATGGAGTTGGAGAAATGATTCTGGATGCAGCAGCGAAAGGCCTGAGGGAATTTGTCATTGGCATTGGCGGAAGCGCGACGAATGATGGCGGACTGGGAATGCTGACGGCTCTTGGTGTAGATTTCTATACACAGGACGGCTCAAAGGCCGGAATCTTTGGAAGAGATCTTATGACAGTTCGGAGTATTGATATTACCAATCTTGCACCAGTGCTGAAGGAGTGTCATTTTACGATTATGTGTGATGTGACGAATCCCCTGTGTGGCTCACTGGGCAGTTCCGCGATCTATGGTCCCCAGAAAGGTGCATCGGATAAAGTGATTGCATTAATGGATCAGGGACTGGAGCGGTACGCAGAGGTGATTCGTAAAGTAGTACAAAAGGATTGCGCTCACATGGAAGGCGCAGGTGCTGCAGGCGGTCTGGGCTATGCATTTCTTACCTTCCTGAATACCACGCTGCAACCGGGCATCAGTTTTCTTCTTGACAAATTGGAACTGGAAAATAAAATGGAAGATGCTGACATTGTGATAACGGGAGAAGGCAGACTGGATGCACAGACGGCAATGGGCAAGGCTCCGGCAGGGGTTGCTGCAATGGCTAAGAAGCACGGTGCCATGGTAATTGCATTTACAGGTGCCACCTCAGAGGATGCAGAAGCTTGTAACAAAGCAGGTATGGATGCCTATTTTAGTATTTGCCGGGGACCGATGAGTATAGAGGAAGCAATGAAGAAGGAGACTGCCTGTGAGAATATTCATTTAACTGTAAAGCAGGTATTTCGGTTGATTACACAGCTGAAACGTCAATAGAATCGTTACCCGATGGGTGGAATGGAGTGATAAATCATGGCAGGAGCAGCGAATTGTGATACCTGTAATAATTATACTTATGATGAGGACTATGAGTGTTATGTCTGCGATATGGATCTGGATGAGGATGATATGGTTCGTTTTTTGCAGGGAAATACAGCAGAATGCCCATTTTATCAATCGGATGATGAATATAAAGTAGTAAGAAAACAGATGTAAATCAGGAAAGGTATGGAGGAGAAAATGAAAAAATTGGCTTGTATTATGGCACTTGGAATTGCACTTAGCCTGACTGCCTGCGGAAATGATCAGGAAGATGAGGTTGTGGATTTAGACATTCAGGAGGGCATAGAAGAGGAGGCTCTTGCAACAGATGAGCCGGAAGATTCCCTGATGGAACAGGAAACAGAGCCGGAGGAGGCTGTTGATTTGGAAGCACTGAAGGAAGATGCGGATTCGGCAATTGCCAGAATTTCAGACTGGTCTGCCAAGATGCTGGTGGGGTATTTTGAAATGCCTGAGAAGCTGGATGATGCTGTCTGCGCACAAGTGGTTGGTACAGCATATTATTACACAGGATTAACCACGGAGCATGTTGCATATGAGCCCAACGATTCCTATATGTATGTACCGGCAGAAACGGTTACATCCTATTCTATGAACATCTTTGGACACTCACTGGATCTTGCAGAATTCCCAACAGAGGAACAGTTAGAAGACTACATGGTATTGACAGATGAACAGGGAGGACTGATTGTGAGAGTCGGAGACTGGGGACTTGCAGCACCGGTCTATGAGATTACAGAGGTAGAAACTCTGGAGAATGGCAATGTATCTGTCACGGTTCAATATAGTATGTATGATTATGAAATGCAGGAGAATGCATATGAATTAGGCAATATATCCTACGAGCTCTTACCGACGCAAGACTCGGAATACGGATTTTTTATCATGAATTTTACAATCAACAGCACAGAATATATGGATAATTTAACATTGATGGAAGGCGAGGGAACTCTATTTGAGAGTGCACTGGGATATTCTATCACGTTGCCGGCAGCCTGGGATGGTGTTGTTGCAGTGAATAGTACAGATACACAGGACACCTTTATCGCTACAAACTGTGAAGAGGAGAATTACACAGGTATTCTTTTCTCCATTACGACAGTTGATGGAATTGAGTCAGAGATTGTATATCCGGATTACACCGTAGCAGCTGTTGAGGGCGATACGATGTATGTTGTATATTACCCTACCGATGTTCAGTTTGATGAAGCAAAACAGGATGAGTACCAGAGCTTACAGAATCAGGTTTCAATGGTATTAGATACTTTTGCGGTTCAATAGAGAATAACGATTACACTAAATAGCGTATAAAGAAAGCGGGTATCGGTTGATTAACTGATACCCGCTTCTAAACTGATGTCTCCATTGGAGGAAACCTCCTTAATCGTGTAGCGATTCATGTGTTACAAACATTTTATATGGTTTTTCTTGCGTTGATAAAATTTATTGGGAGATAAATTTTATACTTTTCTTAACATTTTATATGGCTTTTAGTTTCTTCTGATAATTGCTTAAGTACCCATTGGACTATACCTCTCTTCCTTTTATTTACTATACTGTGATTATAAAATTTGAAATGTTAATTGTCAACGCAAGTTTGTTAACAAACTGTTAATATTCAGTTACTAAAGATTGAATCTTTTAATTGTCTGACAATAGAAAAGAATATGCTGATTATATGAGCTAAAATCAATGCAAAATGCACAAAAATGATAGTATTATTTTGAGAGAAATGATATAATGCTAGATACACAAAATGGAGATAATTGCGCAGGCAGGCGCAGAAATGAGGAAGTATGGAAACGGAAACACCGGAAAATAGCGAAAACACCTCTATCATACATAATCCCATTACTAGAAAGAAAAAGATGTGTTTTATCCTTGCTGGATTAGCAGGACTCATAATACTTATATATTTTGGATGTGTGATCTACTATAGTGGACACTTTTTCCATAGTACACTGATTGATGGAATCAGTTATGCAGATGCTGCGCCTGCAATGGCAGACAATACCAGACAGTCGATGGATTTGCAGTATAGCATTACATTACAGGGAAGAGAAGAGGCTATGGCAGTTCTAAGCGCAGCTGACTTTGGCCTTGTTTATTCCTATTCTAAAACGATGGATGAGATTAAGGGAGAGCAGAATGCGTTCCTTTGGTTTTTACATATTTTTGATAAAAATGAATACACGTTAGACAGAAGTGTCAGCTACAATGAAGCACAGCTAATAACTGCACTGAGCAAAGTAAGTTTTCTGCAGGAAGAGAATATGAGAGAGCCGGCAGATGCATATATTTGTGATTTTGATGAGACGGCCGGATGCTATGTTATCACACCGCAAGATCCGGGAACGCTGGTAGATCAGGAGGCTTTGCTGTTAGCCGTTGAGAATGCAATAGAGAACCATGAGACGGTTGTTGATTTGGATATAAAAGGTTGTTATGTTGCACCGGATATTTGTGCAGACGATAACGAATTAATAAGTGAACTTGCTAAATTGAATGCATATATGGACGCATCCATTACCTATCAGTTCGGAGAAGAACTTGTAGTTCTTGATTTTTCCGTATTTCATGACTGGATTGAGCCGAAGGAAGAAGGGGTAAGCTTTAATGCTGTTGCTATAGAAGAGTACCTTACAGAACTCGGGGAACAGTATGATACTTACAATGAAGATGAGAATTTTACAACAGTAGAGGGATACATTGTGAATCTTCCAAAAGGAAGATTTGGATGGAGAATAGATACTGAGGCTGAAACCGTTCAGCTGATTGCAGATATTATGGAATGTGCTGATATTACGCGAGAGCCTGTTTTCTCCACTGTGGGCGGAGCCTGGGGAGAAAATGATATTGGAGATTTTTATGTGGAGATCAACTTAACAGCACAGAAGGTTTATGTCATTGACCAGGGAGAGATCCTCTTTGAAACAGATTGTGTAACCGGTAATATGTCTAATGGATGTGCAACTCCGGCAGGTATTTTCGGAATTACCTATCGTCAACAGGATGCAATACTTCGGGGAGATGATTATGAGTCTCATGTAAAATACTGGATGCCGTTTAATGGAAATATTGGATTTCACGATGCTTCCTGGAGAGTAAGATTTGGCGGCAATATCTTCATGACCAGTGGTTCTCATGGTTGCGTTAATCTTCCGACAACATCTGCAGCAACGATATTTGATTATGTTTATAAAGATTGTCCTGTGATCTGTTATTATCTGACGGATGATGTGATTGTGGAACGACCGGCTTCGCTGTCTGACAATGCGGCGGGTATATCGGATAATGCCGTGCCAACACCGGCTCCGGCACCTTCACCGGTTCCTTCACCGATTCCCTCTGCAGAACCGACACCCGTACCACCAGCGGTATCTGACAACAGTACCCCGGCGGTATCGGACAATACCGTTATGGTACCGACACCTACGCTGTCAGAGAATACAGTACCGGTACAGTAAGGACAGAAAGGTTGCCCATGGGAGAAATATTTGATCGTCTGGATGATTATTGTAGACAGGACTACGTTCCATTTCATATGCCGGGACACAAGCGTAATCCAGATCTCTACGGACATCCTGCCAACTCTATAAAAGAACAGTTTTTCACACAGTGGTACATGCATGACGTTACAGAAATCGAAGGATTTGACAATCTGCATGCACCGGAAGGAATGCTGCAGGAAGGAATGAAGCGAGCAGCTGATTTGTATCATAGCGAGCATAGCTTTTATCTGATTAATGGGAGCACTGCAGGGGTTCTGGCTGCGATTAGTGCAACAGTACCACAGAAAGAAAAGCTTATTATGATGCGCAATTCCCATAAATCAGCGTATCATGCGGCGATGTTACGTAATCTTAATACTGTTTTTCTATATAGCAATACAGAAGAAGAGACCGGAATTGACCTTTCAGTAGATTTTGAGACAATACAAAATGCGGTGGAACAGAATCCGGATGCAAAGGCGGTTCTTGTGACTTCTCCAACGTATGAAGGAATCAGTCTGGATTTGAAACCGATTGCACAGTATTTGCATAACCGTGGAATTGCTTTAATCGTAGATGCAGCGCATGGGGCACATTTTGGTATGGCAGAGTATCTTCCGCAGAATGCGATTGCCTCCGGTGCGGATCTTGTCATTCACAGTCTTCATAAAACACTTCCTGCACCAACGCAGACAGCACTTCTTCATTTGAATGGTAATCTGGTAGCCGAGCAGACAGTTCGCGATTACCTTGCAATCTATCAGAGTTCATCCCCCTCATATCTGTTGATGGCGGCGATTGATCATTGTATTCAAATGATGCAGAATCTGCCACGAATTCAATGGCAGAATTACTATGAAAACAGAAGAAAACTAAGTGAGCGATTGAAGAAACTTCAACATATTCGTATTTATGATGCGTTTTCCCTTCACCGAATGAAAGTGCCTGAATTGGGTAAAATGGTGATAATACCGAAGAAAGGCTGGATGAGTGGCGTTGAACTAAGTAATTGTCTGATTAGGAAGTATCACATTCAACCTGAACTTGCGATGCCTGGCTATCTCTTGTGTATTATGAGTGTCATGGATCGCACAGAGTATTATGAGCGTCTGGCGATTGCGCTGGAGGAGATTGATGCATCGCTGGAGGGAGAGGTTACACAGGAAACAAATGACATAGATGTCATTTTCTTGCACCCGGAATCTGTTATGCCAATGGGAGAAGCAATGTCCTATCCCCAAAAGAGGATTGCGCTTACGGATGCAGCCAATAGGATTACAGCTGCATTTGTCTGTGTTTATCCACCGGGACAGCCGCTTTTGGTACCGGGGGAGAGAGTCACGCCGGAAATGCTTCAACAGATAGAACAA
>JAKQFQ010000446.1 GCA_029558315.1 Bacillota bacterium | reverse complement strand
TATTTAGCAAAAAAACTATCAATCGTCGCTATTCAATGCTCTGATGAAAAGCCGGAAGCATGGAGAGAGTTAAGAGACATTGCAATCAATGACGGCATGAATCAGGCTGATCTAACCGCAATGCTCAATATAATCGCCCTCATGAACACTCCAGCTATCACCTTACAATTCCAGCATAAGGATGATAAAAAGAGTATTTTGGTCACCTCAGGCAGGTCAGAGCTGGCAGATTGCCTTAAGGAATTTCTGCAGGATTATGGTGCAAAAGCTAATCATATTTATGTGTCCGGCACATTATACGAACCTCATCCCGGCTATTTTAAAGAGCTATCAGGCCGGGATATTGTGCCGATAGTGTTTCCAGACTATCAGAAGGCAAACCAGACCTTCACGCTTATTCCTGATAAATGGAAGCTAACATCTCGGAACTTTACAGAGAAATTACCTGAAATAATTGACACTATCGAGGTAATAGCCAGGATAGTGCTACAGCCGATTTTAGTATATGCTCCAAGTAAAGCCAAAGCTGCGGTAATCAGGCAGAAGGTTGAAGAGAGAGGCATCCCTGATATAAAGGTTGATTACTATAGATCCTCTCTTTCGATGGGAGTCGAAAGTAAATATCGTATATGCATTGCTATTGGAATGGCCGAGACTCCATCAAATTGTTGTGATTCAATGGCTATCGGCAAGTGCAATGAGGATATGTGGTTTGATTCGGGGTGCATCAGACTTCAGGGAGTACATGCAGATACCTGGCAGGCTATCAACAGGGTAAAAGATCCAACTGGAAAGGTTCCATCAAAGGCTTACATGATAGGATGCAGGGTGGAGCAGTTGAGGGAGCTGTCCAAATGGGGGAATAATCGGCGTATAATCGTTGATGATATTGATTTTAAGGCTGGCAGTGATGGGCAGCTAATATGCACAAGAATATATAAAATTGCGGTTGATGAAATGATCGATCCCTCGCCCATTGCCGGAGAAAAGAGGGAAGATTATCATACTGCGAGGAATACGCTTAAAGATTATATTGGTGGAATTGAGGATTATTATAAAAAGGAAGAAATTAATTCCGAAAATGTGTACATTCCCTCTATAGATACTAGTAGAGAGAATGTACAGTTTTTCGGAATTTATAATAATCCATTGAATAAAAATGAGCTGGATATAACTGTTGAATCACTTAGGACCATGTTCATGAATAGAGCTGATGCTCATGGCAAACAGTATAAGGTCGAAGGTGGGGCAAGTTGGTCTAAAGTCATTGGGTCAATGACTGATGAGAAGTTGATAAGGCATGTTCAAGGGAGTGATACATATGGGTCTTATCAGCTAGGGCTTGATGATACGGTTATATGGAGCTGCCTTGATATTGATAGCCATGAGGGAGGCCGCCCAATTACAGATGAGATTATAGAGCAGACCAGGGCTGATGTTAAAAAAGTTTTGGCAGTACTAAGGCGGTACAATGTGCCGTTCTTGCTTGAAGCTTCGGGGAGTCCGGGGAGTTATCATGTATGGATATTCCACCCCAGGACCAAGACTTATAATGCTTATAGGTTTATCAGGCAGGTAGCGGCGGAGGCGGGGATTAAAAATTATGAGCCATTTCCCAAGCAAAGAAAAATGGGAAAAG
>JAKQFQ010000400.1 GCA_029558315.1 Bacillota bacterium | reverse complement strand
ATTTTTGATATTTGTACTTTCTTTGTTCCATTTGTAACCAGATACTGTCGATACCCCTGTTCTTTTAATTCCAACAGCAGTTCCCTGGAATGGTCCTTATAGAAAAATACACTTCCAAGGAAATGGGGATAATTCTGGTATATCCGCTCCATTTGAACATCTCTAATCCCCTCTTCTTCAAAAAAGGTCAGAAATCTTTGTTTCAAAACAGTATCTTTTGTAATTTCTCCACGTTCCAATTTTTTCCAGTAATAGTCATTAAGGCGGGAATAGTGTGCCACCTGCTTGTCAGTAACTTCAATTCCTTCTATTTTAAGAGTCTGCTCCAACGCATATTTTTCTGATCTCTTAAAGTCCAAAATAGTATCATCCAGATCCCACAAAAGAATTTCATACATTACAACATTCTCCCATTCATCTTTATCAGTCAGATTTGTGATTTACCAAAATACATCATCTTGTGTTAACATAATTGTATTATGTTATCAACATCTTGTAAAACAATTTCTTTTCACTAATTACTTTCTAAACCAGCATTATGATAGCATTATGTGAACAACGGCAAAAAAAAGAATGAGCTCTTATGTACACTGCGGTATCATTTGAAGACTCATTCAGGAAACCGGTCTGGCAATCCACAATTTCTCTGTGTGGTTAACATAATGTTGTCTGCATAATACCATTCCAGTTGACATAATATTCTATGCAATTAATAATCCACAGCAGTCAGGCCAAATTCTTATTGTTTTGTTTACATTCAACTACAATATGTAGGTTACTATCATTAACATAATAGCACACTTTATTTCATTGCTCAACCACAAGATAGCAGATTCCATGCAGTGTCACAAATCGTCTGATATAATAAAACAGCAGTGAACATTCCGGTTCACTGCTGTTCTACTTATTTTACTCTGGCCACTAATTCTTCGCCATTTAGATCAATCAGGATTGTATCCTGGCTCTTTACCTGATCTGCAAGAATCAGTCTGGCAGAAAGCGTTTCCACGCTCTTTTGAATATATCGTTTCAGAGGTCTTGCTCCATATACCGGATCATATCCATGTTCAATGATAAACTGCTTGGCGTTTCCTGTTAGTTCTACTCTCAACTCCTTATCCTCCAGACGGGCATTAAGAGATTGCATAATCAGCTCAACAATACCACCAATATTCTCCCTCGTCAGAGGCTTAAACAATATTGTCTCATCCAATCGGTTCAGGAATTCCGGTCTAAAATGAAGCTTTAATTCATCAATCACAGCATTTTCAGCCTCCGGTTCAATACTCCCATCTGACGCAATTCCTTCCAAAAGAGTAGTTGCCCCAATATTGGATGTCATAATTAAGATTGTATTCTTAAAATCAACACATCGTCCCTGAGAATCCGTGATTCTTCCATCATCCAATACCTGCAACAGAACATTAAATACATCCGGATGTGCTTTTTCTACTTCATCAAAAAGAACTACCGAGTAAGGCTTTCTTCTGACCGCTTCTGTGAGCTGACCACCTTCGTCATAACCAACATATCCCGGAGGTGCTCCAATCAGTCTAGATACGGAGTACTTCTCCATATATTCACTCATATCAATACGAACCATATTATTCTCGTCATCAAACAACGTTAGTGCAAGTGTCTTGGCCAGTTCTGTCTTTCCAACACCGGTAGGTCCAAGGAACAGGAAAGAACCAATTGGTTTACCCGGGTCCTTAATACCTGCTTTGGAACGGATAATTGCCTCTGTCACACGACTAACACCCTCCTCTTGTCCGATAACATGCTTATGCAGTTCCCTGTCAAGATTCAAGATCTTATTTCGTTCAGATTCATTCAGCCTGGAAACCGGAATTCCTGTCCATCTTGAAATAATCTTTGCTATTTCCTCCTCATTAACACTCTCATGTACCAGACGATGGGACTGTTCACGAACACGATCCTCTTCAATCTCCAATTGTTTTCTCATATTCGGAAGTGTTCCATAGGATAATTCTGCCGCCCGCTCCAGATTACCTTCTCGCTGCGCAATCTGTATCTGATTATTTAAGGCTTCTATTTGCTCCCTAAGGCCAGAAAGTCTCTCCACAGCACCTTTCTCGTTATCCCACTGTGCTTTGTCTTTCTCAAAAAGCTCCTTCTCTTCAGAAAGTTCTTTTGATAAGTTTTCCAGACGTTCCTTACTTAAGTTGTCATCCTCTTTCTTTAATGCTGCGACTTCTATCTCGATCTGCATGATCTTACGTTGACGTTCATCAAGATCCGCAGGCATCGTATCCAGCTCTGTCTTAATCATTGCACAGGCTTCATCTACCAGATCAATTGCTTTATCAGGAAGAAATCTGTCAGAAATATAACGATTCGAGAGGACTGCCGCACTCACCAGAGCATTATCCATAATTTTGACGCCATGAAAAATCTCATATCGTTCCTTTATTCCTCTTAGAATGGAAACGGTATCCTCTACCGTTGGTTCCTCAACCATAACAGGCTGAAAACGTCTCTCAAGTGCCGGATCTTTCTCGATATAATTACGATATTCATCAAGTGTCGTTGCTCCAATACAATGAAGTCCTCCTCTTGCCAGCATCGGTTTTAACATATTTCCGGCATCCATAGCACCATCTGTCTTCCCTGCGCCAACAATCAGATGCAGCTCATCAATAAACAGAATTATCTTTCCTTCCGATTTACGGACTTCCTCAAGCACAGCTTTCAAACGTTCCTCGAACTCGCCCCGGTACTTTGCACCTGCAACCAAAGCGCCCATATCCAAAGAGAATATTTTCTTATCTTTTAGTCCCTGTGGAACATCGCCACGGACAATTCTCTGTGCCAGCCCTTCCACAACTGCCGTTTTACCTACACCGGGCTCACCGATTAACACCGGATTATTCTTGGTTTTTCTTGAAAGAATTCGAATAATATTTCGAATTTCATTATCTCTACCAATTACGGGATCGAGTTTCTGCTCTTTCGCACGTTCCACCAGTTCCTGTCCGTACTTAGATAAAGTATCGTAGGTTGCCTCCGGATTATCTGACGTCACACGCTGATTCCCTCTCACCTGAGAAAGAGCTCCCAGAAATCGTTCTCTATCAATGCCATATTCCTTAAATATAGATTTAATTTCTTTATTAGGGTGCTTAATCATTGAAAGAAACAGATGCTCTACGGAGACATAATCATCTCCCATCTGCTTTGCTTCCTCTTCTGCATTAATAAGCGTTTTGTTCAAATTTGCACCAACAATCAACTGACCGCCCTGTACCTTGACCCGCTTCTCCAAGGCTTGCCTTGCACGATCCATAAAATGTTCTGTGTTGATTTCCATCTTCTCTATTAATTTGAGAATCAAACTATCCTCTAATGTAAGAAGCGAGTACAATAAATGTTCTTCCTCAATCTCCTGATTGCCATACTCATATGCCAGTTTCTCGCATCCATCGACTGCCTGCATAGAATTTTGTGTAAACTTTGAAATATTCATAATCACTGCCTCCTTATCTCATTAAATATCTATTAATCATATTATAGGCTTGTTCTACTTTACATATAACAAAATATCACCTTTTGTTAGCACTGTCAAGAGGTGAGTGCTAATTTATTTTAACAATCAATCCACCTACTGTATCAGTTCTTTTTACCTTCCGTATCAGGACAATTGTTTTATCTGCATATGCCATTCGTGTATACGCTACGATTGATCCTCTATTGAACAATGTAACGTCTGTCTGCTCGAATAGCCTTCCTTCGTAAACTCTGAATTCAGGAAAATAATATCTTTTGGGATTACCTTGATCAAATTCATCGGTTTTGAAAGTTTCTTTAATGTCTCGACTGGGATTTTCTTAAATTCTGCTGCCTTTAGATATTCTTTCGTAAATGGTTCAATCATCTGTGCAACTCCCATAATCTGCATTCCTTTTAAATTGCCCAACCCTTCATACTTATCAAAAATGGCAAGGCAGACATTTTCATTTTTCTCTAACCCTACAAACTTTTCTCCTCCCTCAGAAAACATCCAGAACGCTTCTTCCTGGTAAGTATATTCTATTGGAGTACACCGAACATAATAACCATAACCAGTTGCCAATGCACAGGTACTATTCTCCTGAATGTAAGCTTCTATCTCTTTTTTCAGCAATGTAGGCTCTTCTTTCACGCTCTCACGATCCAGCTCTTTCCAATGCATTGCCGCCTGTTTATAATCCATTTTCTGTTTCCAGGAATTCTCTGACATCTTCTTTTTTAATTCATCCTTCCACTCACTCACCAGTTCACCAATACGGTAGAATTCAGACATTTCTTCAAAGCTGTCATGAACGCCAAGATAAAGTCTTTTGGGGAATTTTAGGACAGTCTCTGCACACTCTAAGAAATTAAGGGAATAATCCACAAATACGTCCTTATGCACAGATCGCTTTGATTGCAGTCTGCCCCGATTCTTTAGTTCCAGTATTTCTTCATATCGCTTGTTCGCCTGATAGACGCTTTCCTTCCATGATATATAGATTTCATCCATTGCATGCTGTCCAACCTGGTGCGCCTGTTGTAAATGATGACACACTTCTTCCAGTAACGCACACATGGAGTCTTGCGTTTCTTCAATTAAGTATCCGTTCCTGCCATGCCTTATCCCTTCGGCTGCACAACTATCCTGAATCAATACACTTGCCAATCCACATGCTGCGGCCTCACGAACGACAATCCCATTGGTATCATATGTAGAAGGGAACAAAAAAAGATCCGCTCTGGTATTCCAGGCACGAAGCTGCTCACGATCATGAATTGCTTCTACAAAAATGCATTTGTTATGCTCCGGATCAAGAAGGCCTAATTGTCTTGCCTGTTCCATCAGCTCCTCTTCATCTGGCCCACTGCCAACAAACACCATGCGAAAATCATTTCCTCTACCAGCCAGTCTTGCCATTGCTTCCAGAATCAGCGGAATTCCTTTATATTTTACAATTCTTCCCACAAACAAAAAAACAGGCACATCGGCAGGGAGATCATATCCTTTGGTTACTCTTGCAACTTCTGCATCACTGACTCTTCCCTTGGCGAAATCAACACCGTTATTCACAACTCTATATTCACCCAGATACCCCAGCGAAGCAAGATTTTCTCCGGCACCTTTGCTGACAACCCACACTTCGTCGCACGCTTCTATATTCTTAACGATTGCCTTAATCGTCTCTTTTTGAATCATTCTGGCCTTAACCGCTTTGGCAATATCAACATCAAATTTGGTATGATAAGTAAAGACAAGCGGAACCTTTGTCTTCGCACGAAGTAATCGCGCAACAACAGTAGATGAGAATGGGCAATGAGAATGAATGATATCCGGTTCAAATGCTTCCATGGATGCAATTTCTTCCACTGCCAATGGATAACCTGTTCGATATCCATTGACCAGTCTCGTTGTATTAATGCTTTTATATGGAACCACACCATAGGAATAGCCGGAATAATCCACTCCTGGATATTCCGGCGTACCTACAATCACATTAGCAAGGCCTTCCTCCTGCATGATTTTTGCATAATTCATGACCACATTAGCCACCCCGTCAATGACAGGAGGAAAAGAATCATTCAACAAACATACATTCATTTACTTTCCCTCTTTTCTACAAGGGTAGTGTCAAATACCTACCTTGTTTTATTGTTCTAAACCTTGATTTTATGGGAGTTTGCACCAAAAAGAGCATTGACCTCCCTTTTTTTGATATAATGTCCTCGACCAAAATTCCAAAATACCGAAATGAGCCAATGCTCATGGACATTATACTTTATTTACTTCAATTCATTCAATACCAACATAAACAAATTTGCTGGCTTATTAACTTTATCTGTAGATACATTCCCCTCAAGCAGTGGGCTTTTGATGATTCCCATTCTCCAAA
>JAKQFQ010000386.1 GCA_029558315.1 Bacillota bacterium | reverse complement strand
TGTTGTCTTGTAGGGCAACTCAGCCAGATTGTACTACAAATTCTACTAAAGATGGTGTCCAGTAATACGGACTTACACCAGGACCTTGCCGAAGATTTTGAAACTGTCATGCTTGGTTACAGGTTTTGGTTCGTATTTTTTGTTCAAAGAGATTAAGAATAATCCATCTTTATCATCTTGCAGCTTCTTGCAGTAACTCATATCATTCAAACAGAAAATACCGATTTCACCATTTGAAATGGAATCCTGTTGATGAACCCATACGGTCTGATGATTAATAAATCTGGGCTCCATACTGTCTCCGGTGATTTTAACACCGAAGTCAGCATCTGCTGGAACTTCGTCACCGACTTCAACCATTTCATATTCTTCGCCTTCTAAGAAATTACCGGCACCTGCAGAAACCATTGTCGAATAAAGACGAATTGGTCTTGTAGGAAATGGAAGAATCTCTGCAGTATCCTTCTCATATTTTCCTGATTCCTTTATAAGTGCAGCATATTCCAGGACCTTTTCTTTTCCTGCATCATTTAGTGTAGAGAGAGGATTACCTGGATTTACTCCAAAATAATCTTCATATACATCAGTAATTTCTAATATCTTGCACAGGGTAAGAAAAGTAGTGACACTTGGATCACTTCCATTTTTTTCCCAGCTTGATATGGTTTTATAGCTGATGTTGATTCCTTCTTTTTTAAGTGCAGTTGCTAATTCTGGCTGTGAATAGCCTTTCTTTTTTCGATTTTTAGAAATGATCTGTCCTACCGAGTACATAATGTGTACTCCTTTCTAAGCCCTTCATGAGCGATTTTTGTTTGTGAGTGTCTCATTTCCACAGATAGAGAATAGCACGATACCAGCAGAAATGCAATTAAAATCTAATTATAACAGATTAAATCAACCAAAGCGACCATTGAAATCTTATTAGAGTAGATATATACTTGCACTTACAAGGACGGATGACAACGAGTGAAAACGAACTTGTATGGATAACAGATTTTCTGATGGAAGGGAGGTAACTGGTCATGGGACGGACCATATTACACAGTGATGTAAATTGTTTTTACGCATCAGTGGAGCACCTGCATCACCCAGAGTTAGAAGGTAAGCCGATAGCTGTTGGTGGAGATCCTGAATCAAGGCATGGGATAATACTTACTGCAGATTACATTGCAAAAAAACACGGTGTGAAGACAGGCATGGCATTATGGCAAGCGAAGCAAGTGTGTCCGGAGCTAACATTTATCGCTCCCAGGATGGACCTGTATCTAAGATTTTCCAGAATGGCCCATGAAATATATGGTGACTATACGGATTTGCAGGAGCCGTATGGTATTGATGAATCCTGGCTTGATG
>JAKQFQ010000338.1 GCA_029558315.1 Bacillota bacterium | reverse complement strand
TGGTTGTAATATACGCTGAAAAATCAAGTCTGGCTAAGACAATAGCCGGAGCATTAGGAGCCGGCAAACGAATACCGCATCCTGATGAACCAACAGTAGGATATTATCAGTTTAAATTTAAAGGTGAAGATGCAATATTGTGTCACGGTGTTGGTCACTTAGCACAGCTTGTGCCGGCAAAGTCATATGATGAAAAATATGCAAAGTGGGATTTAAACATATTTCCTTGTATTCCGGATACATTCAGAAGTGCTGCAAAAGCACAGACAATTAAGTGCCTGAAGCTTGTTAAAGGGTTCTTGGACAAAGCAGACTGGGCAATAAATGCAACAGATCCTGATAGAGAAGGGGAACTCATATTTGCGTATGTTTGTGATGTATGCAAGTATTCTAAAACTGTAAAGAGAGTCTGGATCGAAGATCTTACAGATGAAAAAATAATAAAAGCGTTTAAAAATCTTAAAGAGCAGCAAGAACAGTTATCGTCACAGACAACAGGCTGTGCTGCAGATCTACAGCTTGCCGGCAGAGCAAGAGATATTGCAGATTGGTTAGTAGGTAATAACCTTACTGTTGCTGCTACAAAAAAGTATGGTGGATTTGATAATCTGATTTCAGTAGGGAGAGTTCAGACACCTACACTTGCGATGGTTGTCAACAGAGAAAAACAAATACTGTCTCATGTTAAAACACCATATTGGAAGGTAATTGCTGATTTCGATGCAAACGGACAGCATTTTGAAGCTGAACATGAGCACGGAAATTATGATAATCAGGCAGAAGCAAATGAAGTACAAGCTGCCTGTAACGGCAATGACGGGGTAGTAGTTGATAAACAGGTAAAACATAAGACAGTATCAGCTCCACTGCTGTATAACGCCACACAGCTTCAGATTGCAGCTGCCAAGATACTTAATTGGGAATCTGATAAAACAATGAACGTCATGCAGAACTTATATGAGCATAAGTTAATGACTTATCCGAGAACATCATCAGAACACCTCACAGAAGCAATGATCC
>JAKQFQ010000293.1 GCA_029558315.1 Bacillota bacterium | reverse complement strand
GGCGCCCTGGGCTAGGATTCTGTCACAGCTAACGCTGTTCAGCGCATGGCAATGTTACCCGATAGTAAGATGAAAGACGAATAGATGTGAAAAACAGAGAGAATGTTAATGTTACGACCACGAAAAAAGCAGAAAGCACGGAAATATGTGTGATATAAGGGACAATATAGAGTTCCGTAGGAACGAATGAATCATTATCAGGGTTGTAGAGGAAGAACAAAATAGGAATTCCGTAGGAATGAGAGAATCCTAGCCCAGAGCGTCAGCTCTGGGAACGAATAAACCGCACAACCAGAGCCCCGTAGGGGCGAAAGAAGAAATAAACCATAGGAGATAAAAAATGAGAAAAACAATCTTCTTCATCGCTTTGATGATGATCTGTCTGAGCCTTTTTGCTCAGGAGATGAACGAAATGGTCATTCTCAAGCAGGCAGAACGCAGAACTGACCAGATTATTGACCAGAAACACAAAGATGCCAACCGCATGATATGTGCCGGTATCCTGATTATTACCGATCTGGATGGTCTGACCTTTCAGTCTAATATGGGCGTTGTCGGAATGGATTACAACCCCGGTCGCTATATGGTCTTTGTGTCTGAAGGTGAAAGAGTGCTGGATATCTACAAGACAGGCTTTAAACCGCTGGAGATTATCCTCTCTGAATATGGGATTTATGGCCTGAAATCAGGGCAGGTGTATCAACTGGAAGTTACCTCCAAGAACAAAGAGGCTGATAAAATGATTCCTGTAATATTTAATGTTACACCTGCTGATGCCAGAATCAAGGTAGGGAGTCAGACATTTGTTTCTGGCAAGGCTCAGTCTCTGCCTATGGGTAAGAATGAAGTCATTATCGAAAAAGAAGGATACCGCAGTAAAAAAGAAACGATTGAAGTCAGCAAGACGAATATCCAGTTTAATTATACTCTTGAACAGATTGATGTGGTGCTTGTAAAGTTTAAATCTTCGCCTGATGAAGCCAGTTTGATTGTTAATAATACCGGTAAGGGAAAAACCAATAAGGATTTATTCTTGTTTCCCGGGAGATATGATATCAAACTTATAAAAGACAATTATTTAGATGTCAACGAGAGTATTCTGGTAACGGAGTCTGGTGATAATACATTTACTTATAATATGACAAAAAAATCAGGCTTTTTAAAACTTAGTGTAAAACCGGATAATGCTAAAGTGCTTATTAACAATGAATCTGTTTCTGATTTTAAGATAGTAGAACTTTCTCCAGGTCAATATAAGGTAGAGGTCAGAGCTGATGCCTATGATACAAAGTATGAGATGATAGAAATTAAACTTGGAGAAAGCATAGAAAAACAGATAGTCTTACAACCACGATATGGTAGTCTTATGCTTTCTGTAAGTCCATCTGAAGCTAATATAGAAATCAGCCGTAATAACATTAAAGTGAAATCTTTAACCGGTTCCCAAATTGTGAAGGATCTGCTTGAAGGAGAATATCAGGTAAGTGCCAAAGCTCAGGGTTATAAGTCTTATACTTCAAAAATTATGATAGAAAATCAAAGACGAACCGAGCTTAATATTGAAATGCAAAAAGGCTCTGATGTCCCAGACACTTTTGTGTTGGTAGAAGGCGGGACTTTTAACAACGGCTTAGCAAATGTGACAGTATCCTCTTTCTACATCGGGAAATATGAAGTGACACAGAAAGAGTGGAAGGCAGTGATGGGCAATAATCCCTCCAATTTCAAAGGGGATAAAAGACCGGTTGAGCAGATAACCTGGTATCAGGCAGTTGAATTTTGCAATAAACTCAGCCAGAAAGAAGGCGTAACTCCTGCTTATACGATTAATGGCACAAGTGTCAGTTGTAACTGGAATGCTGATGGATATCGATTGCCTACCGAAGCAGAATGGGAATTTGCAGCCAGAGGTGGTAAACTATCAAAAGGCTATACCTATTCGGGCTCAAACAATCTCGATGAGGTCGGATGGTATGACAGGAATTCAGGCAATCAGACTAAGGATGTGGGTACAAAGAGAGCGAACGAACTGGGTATTTA
>JAKQFQ010000273.1 GCA_029558315.1 Bacillota bacterium | reverse complement strand
AGATCCCGGATGAAGAACAGGGGTGGTGCAGGGGTGCACCACCAGCCTTCCCTCTGTGATGCCTCTTGGGAGAGGCAAGAGAAGATAGGAGAGGGGAGATAAAGGAGCCACCGGAACGGTCAGAACCTTACGCCGGCTTCTCAATTCCCGATCCTTTCATCAGGCCATACTCAATCTCGTAGAACCCTCCGCCCCGGTCCTGATAGGTGAGGTAGTAATGCGTCAGCCGCTTCTCCTCGGCCTCCTCTATCTGCCGGAGCAGGTTGGCCTGGTTCGTCGAGTCATGCCCGACCAGGACCCACCGGCGGGTCTCGTCGCTCATCTTCCAGGAGAGGAGCTCATGAAAAACTGGTCCTGTAACCTAAATAACGCCGATAGAGTGTTGAATTGCTGTTTAACTGGAATCAATTTCTTAGGATTGTTCATCGTTACGATGAATATTCACCTCATCGATGAATATACATCGCACTGATGAATATTCATTGAACCGATGAGTTATATTCCGCCTTTTTCAAATTCAGGGCACCAGAAAGTTTTTCGTAATTGAAGGGAATAGGGAACTGTCGCATGGGGCTCTCTCACGTCGAATGATAACGAACCCCAGTGCGGCCCCAAAGGGCATGAGTGAATTTGCTCTCCTTGGAAAAAAGCATTTTCCTTGTGCCTCCTGTATTTGTTAAAACAAAGGAGGAAAATCCATGAAAAAGAAAGGTAGATATGAATCATTTGCCTTTGGATTCGTGATTATACTCGTATGTATGTTTGTTATCACGACTGGAGGGTCAGATATTGTTTCTGACCAAACTGAAAGGCAAATACAACAATCTTCCCCCCCGCTACCACCAGGGTATGAAGGGGATTTTATTCCGCAATCAGAAGAAAAAATTGATGGAAAAACGATGGAGATGTTGACTCTTGATTCCAATCAATTGCAACTATATCCTGGGTGGAATATGATTTCAATTCCACTATGGTTACAATCAGGATCTAACACAGCATCTGTGGTATTTGCAGGTGTAGACACTGCTGGGCATTCAACGTTTTATTATAATGCTCAAACCCAAATGTATATTCCGATTTATCCATCAACGGAAATAATTCCTCTCGAAGGAATTTGGATCTATTCCGCTGATTCTGAACTAATTACATTAAATTATGCAGCGAGTCAGACTATTCGCACTAAACAGCTCTACACTGGGTGGAACCTCATTGGAGTCTGGCATCTTTATGCACATTCTGCAAGGGATACACTTATATCCGTATCACAAATCTGGTCTTACGGCTATGGGTATAATGCAGAAAGCCAGCTATACGAAAATAGTATAGTCAACGGCGGTAGCGGTTCACATAGTGATAGTCAACCGATGTACCCCGGTAAGGGTTATTGGCTTTATTGTACGGGCAATGGTATGCTCATTCCTCTTGCAGGTACCAAAGATCATTATGACAGTTCGTATCCCCAAGTGGGAGTGGAGTGGGTCAATAATTATCAGATTACTCCTCTCTCGATGAGCGATAATGTCGCTATTGATTTCTATACCATCCTCGGTAATGCTGGATGGGTACCTATGTTTGAAAATGGAGATAGCGAAGCACAAAATGGCCATTTTACCATAGGGGACGATTGGAGATATATTGATGGTGTTGATATTGCTCTCTTCGCTGGACATGGAACATGGAATTGGATTAGATTCATTGAACCCAATGTAGCATTATTCAACACATGCGAATGGGGAGATAATGATCTTGAGTGGATATTCCTTCATGGGTGTCATACCACACAGGAGCTATTTATATTTAAAAGTTTACCGAACTGGGCAATGAATGGAGTTCATCTGGTTTGTGGATATTGTACTGAAGGATGGGATAATCAAGACGACGGATTCAATCTCGCTAACTATTTAATTACAAGCCATACTGTTAAACAATCATGGTTCACAGCTCTTGACATCACTGAACCAGAAGGAAGAATATTAAGAGTAATTGGTGAAAATCCGGCTTGCGGAAATGATTATATCTGGGGTGAAGGATCGGTAATTTCAGATCCACCAGTTGACGCTACTGTCAGTTATTGGTTATATTATTGTACCGGATAGGAGATGAGAAAAATGAAGAAAATGACAATGATATTGGGATTTACAGTTATTATACTGGGAATCACTGTCGTGGTTGTTGGAATGCCCTATTTTCAATCCTCCATGGACGGGAAATACGAAATACCTTCTTTCCCGCAAACCATTGGATCAGAAGGACGCTATGTCCCTGCTGCAGCGTATCCTGTTGTAAACGATTTGTATCCGGTATACCAAACAGTCCCGCTTGGTACCACAGATGCAGAAGTGAAGCGTATCAGCAATATGGCTGGTGTATCGACAAATACAAAGAAAACTGAAATAACGAGTGATATTATTGAAATCTCTGATAATTCGAAAGAACCTGCTGCCGATTTAACGATCTATCCGAATTCCGGGACATATAATTACAGAATTCCTGAAAAATATTATCCTTATTCCACGAATGCACAGCCAGATATTCCCTCTGATGAGAAAGCTCATGCTATTGCGACGAAATATCTTTCTGACCGAAACCTTCTTCCGGATGATGTGCATTTCGAAAGAGTGAGCATTGGATCACAGTACGGAGAATATTCCCCGACATCAAACATAGTATATACTCTGACGAAACATGTTCTTTTTGCGAAGGAGATTCAGGGCATTGCTGTGTATAATGCAGGTATTACAGTGACAATTGGGGAAAGAGGCGAGGTCGTTGGAATTACAAATTCTGTCCGGGAATTGGATCCGAATCCAGTCCGCTATGTGAAGATTATTTCTCCGGAAGAAGCATACCAACGGTTACTTTCCAACGATCTTATCATGAAACCAATGTCTGATGATTCGAATGAACTTGTGGTAAAATACATATCACTAGGCTACTGGATGGAAATTCCAACCCGTGCCCAGAAATATGTATTGCCAGTGTATGCATTTTCATGTATAAGTGTTCGTGGTGATAAAGAAGAACAGGTTATGAGATATGTATCAGCAGTTGAACCGTCTGAAATGCAGAATTTATCCTAATTTTTTATTTTGTTCTTAATTAGATGTAATCTCAGATCTAGTATCAAACGAGGGCATCTCGTTTACCTTAGATAAATATCGTATACTCGCAATCCACATTTTATTGATGTTTATAAAAATGGATCCTACAGTCCCAATAATTGAATCGCGAGGAAACACACCAATGGAATGATCACTCTGTTTTAATTTTTTATGGATAAGTTAAAAATATTCAGATATCCCTCATATAAATGCCTAAAAGGGAGAGAGTAATTCCTCAACATCTTCCACCTTTAACAAGCGATTTTATAGAATTTAATATACATACCATCATATTCCCATATCGTATTCTGCTGTATAAATATTGTGTCCTCAAAATATTTTTTTTCCCATAACTGCATTCGATTTACGGTATACTCTGAACCAAAAAAATTTCCTGGTATAAAATCTGTTATCGCGCCAATTGGCAACATTATCAATATCCTCTTTTCATTATCGAATGCTTCTCTTAAATATGGATGCCTTACAAGATCCTGATCTGTAATATGTACACCTGCGATTGGCTCATTGCTGGGGATATTTGGATCATAATGAAGCTTTTCCACTATGTATGCAGGTGGGCAACCACCGAATGTGAAGCATATTATGATGAAATTCCAGAGAATAAAAATAACAAGAAGCAATATTCCGATGTCCTTCACTTCTTTCTTCATAAATGAGACCGGATTATTACGAGTGTTATCTCAAGTCCTTAAAAATTTTTCCTAAATTAATACGTGTGAGATTTCTATCGTATTGCTATTCACCGCGGAATTCTAATAAGGCCTCGGTGGATTTGTTCATCTTAAGAGATTAATCTTTTATTCCCATCAAAAGAATAACCTTCGATGAAAAAAACCATATTGCCTTATCGATATCTGTAAAATTGATCAAGACACCCCTTCATTGCTGGAGAACGAATCAGTTGAAGAACAGCACGTTTCTCCTTATTTATCACAGGGTAGATGTATCACAGTGTTCCCTTTTCGTTGGGTAGAGAATAATGCCAAATCAGTGCTACATTTCAAGAATACCTAGAGAAAATACGATAATCGGTAAAAAAATCCCTCCGTTTATCCAACGAATCAATAATTTCAGAAAAAGAGGTTCTGCTTTTACATCCCATGAACAATTCAAC
>JAKQFQ010000233.1 GCA_029558315.1 Bacillota bacterium | reverse complement strand
CCGTGGCAGATCGATGGCGACAAGTGGCAGTATGCTTATGTACCAATCCCCACCGACCAATGCGACCTCTGCGGCGAAAGAGTGGCCAAGGGTAAACAGCCCTCCTGTGTCCATCACTGCCAGGCTGCTGTTATGAAGTTTGGCAAAATTGAAGATCTAGCCAAGGAACTGGAAGGGAAATCTCATATGGTGCTCTTCGCTCCCAATTAATTCATTGTTAGCATCGGAGATGATGGGTTGAGCCTGGAATTCTGGCTCAACCCTCTTCCAACTACGTCGAGCCCAGTCCCTTTAGAACTTACGAGTTGAAAGCGGACATGCTCATTCCCTACCCTTTGTCTGAAGCGGGTATGGTTCTAACTGCAAATCTCTGCTTTGTAAGATTCATAAAGGTCGTTTATTTCGATAAAGAAAGAGAGACATAATATGGACAACCCGTCCATACAAGAATGGATCCATCTGTTAATGATTGCCGATTAGTAACTCAAAGAAGGGAGGCTCTTTTCTAATTTCGAGATCTTTTTTTAATCTTCTGTAAAGAACTTCTTGAGAGGATCATTCCTGCTTCCAGTTCTGCCATCTTAATTTCACGTATTTCAAATTTCTCAGAATAAAAGTCGTAGAGTGTCCTTAAGGAAATCACTATCAATGAATACACACTGACTTGCAGCAACTTATTAAAGATGTCTTCTTCCGGATAAAAATAGAGATTGAACGCTATAAATACTCCAGCCAGACTTAACACTATAATGACAAACCACTTGTTTTCCGTGTATCTGCTGATGTAAGGATACAGAATCACAAATAACATGATGATGGTGAATGAAGAGATGGGATAAACAAGCTGAATCGTTTCCATGAAAGTGCGGAATAATGTCCTGAAAATCATATACATGGCAAAAAACAATAAAAACAGTTTTAGAAATTTTAACAGAGAGGCAAAGGCAAGATGCTTTTTCAGCCAATTGGCCATTCCGGTCAATTTGGCTTGTGGAATTCGGGACATTAATGTAATTAAAGCATCAATCAGAACATAGGCAAAGGCTAACAGAAAAACATTTAATAAAACCGGCAATCCTAAAAAGTATTGATAGAAGACTGTCCTGTAAAATTCCAAAGGGATAAGGAATATGTACAAGGATGCCAATTTCGCATCGCCAGCGGACCAAATTCCTGTGTCCCACATGATAAAACCAATAAACAAGGTAATACCTGTATTCAGTAAAACATACATCAGGTAATTGACATATTCTGGAATGAGTTGGGTATTCCATGTGGATATGATCACAAAGGCATACCATAAGATGCCCAAGGA
>JAKQFQ010000228.1 GCA_029558315.1 Bacillota bacterium | reverse complement strand
TCCAGCATTGCTGAAGCCGGATCACCCTTATAATCCTGACTCATTTTGTCAATTTCATCCAATAGCATCAAAGGATTCTTTACTCCTGCCTGCTTCAATCCAGAAACAATCCGTCCGGGCATAGCACCGATATAGGTCTTTCGATGACCACGTATCTCTGCTTCATCCCGCACACCACCAAGACAGATTCTCAGATATTTCTTATCTGTAGCCGCCGCCACTGACTTGGCAATCGAAGTCTTTCCGGTTCCCGGAGGACCAACCAAACAAATAATCGTTGTTGATTTCTTACCGCCAAACATTCTGACCGCCAGATATTCAAGAATTCTTTCCTTCACCTCTAATAAACCATAGTGGTCCCGATCCAATATATACTTCGCTTTTTCCAGCCCGGCGGAACCCTGCGCATCCTCAGAGACCTTATCCCAGGGTAATTCCAGCAGCGTCTCTATATAGGCACGTTCCACTGCACCTTCTGAAGAACCATGTGCATTAATTTTTAATCTGTGAATTTCCTTTTGTATCTTACTCTTGACTTCGTCTGAAGCAACCAGCTTCTTAACTTCTGCTTCATATTGTTCAAGTTCAGAGACTTCGTTTTCCTCTACAGAAAGTTCTTTTTGAATATAAGCAAGTTGTTCACGCAAAAGATACTCTTTCTGATGATGATCTACCTGTTCTGAGAGTTCCTTCATCAATTGCTGTCTGATCTTGGCAATATTGATTTCTTCCAGCATAAGATTTTGGAAAACCTCAAATCGTTCTTTTATCGAAACCGCGTTTAGTACCTCCTGTTTTTTGTCAGGAGCAATTGGCATACTATTCACGATTAAATCCATCAGCTTGCCAATATCCTTTGTTTTCTCCAATCCATGAAGATTCCAATCCGGTCGTCTGCTTTCTTTTCCAAATTGGATAAAGAGTCCCATAATTAATTGACGCATTGCTTCCTGTCGATTGGCCGATTGTCTTATAGCTGCAATCTTCTCGGCACACACCATTCCACAGTAATACTTCTTTTGCTTTTGATTAATCTCACATAAAACTCCACGTTCTTTACCAACGAGTGTTACCCTGAATGTAGCATCTGTAATTTTTACCATCTGAGTAACAGTTGCAATAACTCCTGTTAAATTAACATTCTCCATTGAAAAAGAGGTTTCAGTATCTTTAATCAACACTAAAAATACCAACTGATTCGACAGCATAGCTGCTTTTGCAGCAGCTATGGATTGTGCATCCTCCAAATCAAATTGTAATGTCATTTCCGGAAATACCAACATATCCTGAAGTACAATAAGGGGCATTTCGTTTTCTTTTGTTCTTCCCATTCCAATACCTTGCCTTTCAACACATTCTTCTATATGAAACAAAAGACCGCATTACAGCGGTCTTTCTTAATTCCATAAATCGTCACGCGAAGCGTATCGACGTTTGATCTTAGAATATTTCACGAAACAGAGCGGCATTTACTACTTCGCTTTCTTAACACGTGCTCTTTTGGGTGCACTCTCCTTGTGAACTACCAACGGTTCGCCATTTCCATCAACAGCTCCCTTTGTTATCACACAGCTTTCTATCGTATTATCTGATGGAATCTGATACATAATATCCATCATAATGCTCTCCATAATAGACCGAAGTCCTCTGGCTCCCGTCTTACGTTCAACCGCCTTCTCAGCAATCGATTCCACAGCATCTTTTTCAAAGGAAAGCTTCACCTTATCCATTTCAAAAAGTGTCTGATACTGTTTGATTAACGCATTCTTAGGTTCTTCCAGGATACGAATCAGAGCTTCTTTGTTTAGGCCTTCGAGTGACACATTTACCGGAACACGTCCAACAAACTCAGGAATCAGACCAAATTTGATAAGATCCTGTGGCGTCACATCATGCAGTAACTCTGAAAGCTCCATCTCTGTTTTAGAAGCAATCTCGGCATTAAATCCGATTGACTTTTTATTGAGACGATCCGCAATAATCTTCTCTAATCCGTCAAATGCACCACCGCAGATAAACAGAATATTGCTTGTATCAATCTGCAGCAATTCCTGATGTGGATGCTTTCTTCCACCCTGTGACGGAACAGAGGCTTTTGTCCCTTCAATGATTTTCAGCAGTGCCTGCTGAACACCCTCTCCTGAGACATCTCTTGTGATAGAAACATTTTCGCTCTTCTTGGTGATTTTATCAATCTCGTCAATATAGACGATACCATATTGTGCACGTTCGATATCATAATCTGCCGACTGAATTAGTTTTAAGAGAATATTTTCAACATCCTCTCCAACATATCCGGCTTCTGTCAAAGTCGTAGCATCTGCTATCGCAAAAGGTACATTAATAATCTTGGCCAATGATTGTGCCAGGCATGTTTTACCTGAACCGGTTGGTCCAACCATAATAATGTTGCTCTTCTGCAATTCAACATCGCTGTTTTTCGGAGCTGTGATACGTTTATAATGATTATACACTGCAACAGAAAGAATCTTCTTGGCTTCATCCTGTCCGATTACATAGCCGTCCAAAAAATCTTTAATTTCAACCGGTTTCAGCAGATTGAAGTGAACATTTTCCTCTTCTGCAGTTTCGGTTTCAAACTCTTCCAACTCCTCATCGATAATATCTGAGCAAATGTCTACACATTCATCACAAATATATACGCCTGCGGGACCAGCTATCATCTTTCGTACTTGTTCCTGCGTTTTATTGCAAAAGGAACACCTAATTTTTGAATCTGTATTCTTTCCTGCCATAAAAAATGTATTCTCCTTATTTTTTCAGGCTGTCAGCTTCCATCGTCGGTCTTTTGGTAATGACTTCATCAATCAAACCATAAGCTTTCGCCTCTTCTGCTGTCTTCCAGTTATCACGATCTGTGTCCGCTGCGATTACATCATATGGCTGATCACAGTTCGCTGCCAGAATTTTATTTAATTTCTCTTTTGTCTGCAAAATATGCTTGGCTGCGATTTCGATCTCAGTTGCCTGCCCCTGAGCTCCACCCAACGGCTGATGAATCATAATCTCTGCATTCGGAAGAGCAAAACGCTTGCCCTTTGCACCACCTGCAAGCAGAAAAGCTCCCATACTTGCAGCCATTCCGATACAGTTGGTTGAAACATCACATTTAACAAAGTTCATCGTGTCATAAATTGCCATTCCCGCTGTTACAGATCCACCCGGGCTGTTAATATATAACTGAATGTCCTTATCAGGATCTTCTGCCTCCAGAAATAATAACTGTGCAACAATAAGACTTGCTGCAACCTCTGTTACTTCGCCTCCAAGAAAAATGATTCTTTCCTTCAGCAATCTGGAATAAATATCATAGGAGCGTTCGCCTCTGCTTGTCTGTTCAACAACCATAGGTACCAGTTCATTATAAATCTGATTCATTCTGCATCCTCCATTAACAATATAATTTATTTTTCTTTTGCATTCTCGACAACAAAATCTATTGCCTTCTTGATCACGATATCTTTCTTCATTTGTTTCATATCGCTCTCACCAATCATACCCTTCAGCTGATCAAATTCCATCTTATACTTCTCAGCCATTTCGGTAATCTCTTTATCTACATCGGCTTCACTAGCTTCCATATTCTCTGCCTTTGCAACTGCTTCCATAGCAAGACGAGCCTGGATTCTCTTCTCAGCACGAGGTTTTGTCTGCTCAAGCATTGTTTCTTTTGTCATTCCTGTAAACATGAAGTACTGCTCTAAAGAAAGCCCCT
>JAKQFQ010000207.1 GCA_029558315.1 Bacillota bacterium | reverse complement strand
TTCTCGTGATATGGCAGGACTTCTTGACCGTTATATAGGCCCCCGGTGGAGAACAGAACCTATAGATCAGGAAATATGGGATAGAGGCGATACCATACCGGGAGAAGAATTATGGCGCACCCATGAAAGAAGAAGAGAACGTCTTGTGGCATTTGCCAGAAAAAGATTGAAACAGCAACTGGAAAGAAGAGGAGCATCAAGAGTTGAAATAGAACAGGCAGAAGAAGTCCTTAACCCTGAAGCTCTTACAATAGGTTTTGCAAGAAGGTTTGCCACATATAAAAGAGCAACACTCATTTTAAAGGACCTTGCAAGAATTGAAAAAATCCTTACAAATAAAGATAGACCCCTTCAGATAATCATTGCAGGTAAAGCCCATCCCCAGGATACGGCAGGGAAAAAATTCATCCAGCAGATTATTCATCAAATACGTCATGAACCATTCAGAAATCACCTCGTATTCATAGAAGATTACGATATAGAAGTAGCCCATTACATGGTAACAGGCTGTGATGTATGGTTAAACAATCCCCGTCGTCCTCTGGAAGCCAGCGGTACAAGCGGCATGAAAGCAGCCCTCAACGGTTGTATCAATGTAAGCACCCTGGACGGATGGTGGTGTGAAGGATATGAAAGAGATGTAGGCTGGGCTATAGGTTGCGGAGAAAGCTATGATGATCACAACTATCAGGATGAAATAGAAGCAAGTGCTCTTTATGATCTTCTCGAAGGAGAAGTTATTCCTATGTTTTATGAGAGAGGCAGAAGCGGTCTTCCAAACAAGTGGATAAATATGATGAAAAATTCCATGAGAAAACTGGTGCCAAGATTCAATACAAACCGTATGGTTTCGGAATATGCGACAAGATTTTATTTTCCGGCGTCAGAGCTTGCTTCCCGTCTGAGAGATGATAATTATACCAGAGCCAGAGCCCTTTCAGCCTGGAAAACACGTATAAGAGAACACTGGCATGAGATAAAGGTGGAATATGTAGACTCTACTTCTTCTTCCGATCTGAAAGTAGGTCACGAACTTACTATTGAGGCAAAAATATATATGGGGTCTCTAAAACCGAAGGATATACAGTTAGATATATATTACGGCCCTCTGGATATAAAAGCACAGATTGCATCGGGTATAGCCATTCCCATGAACAATGTAAAAGAAGTTTCACAGGGAACTTACCTGTTTACAGGACATATACCATGTATGAGCAGCGGCCGACACGGGTTCGTGCTTCGTATGCTTCCCCACCATGTAGATCTCTGTAATCCCTATTCCATGAATTTCATTATGTGGATTTAAAAGAACGTAACGCGTAACGCGTAACGCGTTACGCGTTACTAATTTAATCCACTTCATCCATTATTTCCTTCTGTTTCTGAGGGGGAATAAATTTCCAGATAGTATTAATAAATCCCTGCTTCATTTCTACAGGGAGGAAATTCCAGAGAGTCGGATCCAGTTTCATAAGCACTACAAGCTTCTGCTGCTTTTCCGCATCAAGTGTATTCCACTGTGGAGGCACTATAGAATTTTTTGCCTGTTCTGCCATGATTACCTGAATCTTCTGCGTATTACCTGCCATAATCTCTGTTTTTATATCTTCATTGAAATACTGCCATATATAATCTACAAACATCTGTTTCATTTCAGGTGTAAGATATGTCCATATCATAGTCTGAGTGGAGTCAAAATTCATGACCATCATAAGTGCCTGCTGCTGGGATGCGTTCATAGTGTTCCATACAGGCGCTGCTTCTGATGAAGAAGAATAACAGGTGCCCGGTGTGGGAGTAGACGAAGGATAGGAATAAGTTCCCGGTGTGGGACTGGCATAAGGTTCTTTATTTTCTGTCGCAGACAGAACGTGATGCTTCTTCTGAATATCAATATAAGGCCATGCGGCATCGATATATACCTGTTTTATTTCTACA
>JAKQFQ010000181.1 GCA_029558315.1 Bacillota bacterium | reverse complement strand
CCCTTGTTGAAGTTCCTGCATCTCTGAATAAAGATTCAGTTCTGGCATCAGCGATCCGAATAAAGTAATAATCTTCGGCACGTTTGTTACCAGTACCAAAATGAATTTTGATACCGCCTTTGATATTACCATTAGCATCAGCAGTTCCTTGAACTTCCTTCCAACCTGAAGAGTTTGTCCATGTCCCTTCAGTAGTTGACCAGGTATTGTTTGATGTCCATTGTCCACTTGTGCCTGATACAGAAACATTCCCATTAAGAAGTTTTACTCCGTTAAAATCGGTAGCAGTTGCAATTCGGTCAATTTCAGCTGCCATTGCAGCAAATTCCGAATGGATGATTAATCGTTGTTCATTTGTGTAAGTACCAGTTGCTGCCTGTTCAGCCAGTTCTTTCATACGAATGAGTTTCTCATCGATGACAGAAAGAGCACCTTCAGCAGTTTGGATCATCGAAATACCATCCTGTGCATTTCTGATACCCTGGTTTAATGCGGCAATATCTGCACGCATACCTTCACGAATTGCCAAACCCGCAGCATCGTCTGCTGCCGAGTTAATGCGTAACCCCGTTGAAAGACGCTGAACAGAAGTTGAGAGACTGCCATAGACAGAATTCAGGTTTCTGCTCGTGTTTTGCGCCATCAAATTGTGGTTGATGATAAGTGACATTTTTCCTCCTTGATTGATTTGTTTTATTCCATAATAAGAATTCTCTTATCCACCGTAAATCTACTGTTGGTGTTTAGGTATATGCATAACCAAACCAATCTATTAGAGAGGAGACCTCATTGAATTAACCGAATAATCTTAGCCGAGTAATCTTAGTGCCATTTGTGGCAGAGAGTTTGCTTGTGCTAACATAGAAACTGCAGCCTGAGTCAGTACCTGATTACGAGTGTATTCAGTCATTTCACTGGCAATATCGACATCAGAGATACGTGATTCGGATGCTTGTAAATTTTCAGCCTGAATTTGCAGATTTGTAATAGTATTTTCCAATCGATTTTGCATTGCACCCAATGCAGCACGTATGTTTTCTTTTCTGGTAATAGCAGTAGAAATCTGTTCTAATGCTTTCTGAGCAGCGTGCTGAGTAGAAACAGCTACATTGACATCAGCTATTCCGTTAGTTCTGGAAGCAGCAGTACCAGCTGATCTAAACAGAGATTCAGTTCTGGCGTCAGCTATTCTGACAAAGTAGTAGTCTTCTGCACGCTTGTTACCTGTCCCAAAGTGGATTTTGATACCACCAATAATATCTCCAGAGCTGGTGGCTGATCCATTGACTTCCTGCCATCCTGAAGAGTTTGACCAGGTTCCCTGAGTTGCTGACCAGGTATTATTGGATGTCCATTGACCACTTTGACCGGCAACTGAGACATTACCATTAAGCAGTTTAATACCATTAAAATCTGTTGAGGTTGCAATACGGTCAATTTCAGCAGCCATTGCAGCGAACTCAGATTGAATAATCATTCTTTGTTCGTTGGTGTAAGTACCGGTTGCTGCTTGTTCCGCAAGTTCTTTCATACGAATAAGTTTTTCATCAATAACTGAAAGAGCACCTTCAGCAGTTTGAATCATGGAAATACCGTCCTGAGCATTACGGATACCTTGGTTCATTGCTGAAATTTCAGAACGCATACCTTCACGAATTGCCAGTCCTGCCGCATCATCTGCAGCAGAATTGATTCTGAGTCCAGTCGATAATCTTTGTACCGAAGTAGCCAAGCTACCATATGAACTGGTCAGGTTACGAGCCGTGTTCATTGCCATCATGTTATGGTTGATGATGAGTGACATGATTCCTCCTTGATTAGATTATTAGTCTTCCTTGTGGATTTTTCATCCGCAAATTTTTTGGCTAAAATTCCTCCTGTGACGAGGTTTCAGACTAAACTAACCTAACATGGGGGACTGTCTTCAGATATATCAGTTTCTATTGTTAACCAAGTAATCTAAGTGCCATTTGAGGCAGAGAGTTTGCCTGAGAGAGCATTGCAACAGCAGCCTGAGTCAATACCTGATTACGAGTGAATTCAGTCATTTCATTTGCAATATCAACATCTGAAATACGAGATTCTGATGCCTGCAGATTTTCTGATTGGATTTGTAAATTCGTAATGGTATTTTCAAGTCTGTTTTGCATTGCGCCTAAAGCAGCACGTATATTTTCTTTGCGTGTAATTGCCGTAGAAATTTGTTCCAGAGCATTTTGAGCAGCGTGCTGTGTTGATACCGCTACATTAGGTCTATTTACAGCATTTGGTCCTGTTCCACGGAACAGAGATTCTGTACGGGCATCTGCTATTCTGACAAAGTAATAGTCTTCTGTACGTTTATTTCCGGTACCAAAGTGTATCTTGATACCACCGAGAATATCTCCACTTGCTGTCGATTGACCCTGAACTTCCTGCCATCCAGATGAATTTGTCCACATACCCTGAGTTGCTGTCCAGGTATTATTGGCTGACCATGCGCCACTTTGACCTGCAACTGAAACATTTCCATTTAATAGTTTGATACCATTAAAATCAGTTGCCGTTGCAATTCGGTCTATTTCTGCGGCCATAGCTGCAAATTCTGATTGGATGATCATTCTTTGTTCATTAGTATATGTACCAGTTGCTGCTTGTTCTGCTAATTCTTTCATTCGAATTAGTTTTTCATCGATGACAGAAAGAGCACCTTCAGCAGTTTG
>JAKQFQ010000171.1 GCA_029558315.1 Bacillota bacterium | reverse complement strand
AATCACATCAGAACCTTCAAATTGTAAAGTCTATATCAATGAGGATTATAAAGGCTATACACCCCTTGATTATACAGGTGTGATCAATGGTCTGGACCCAGGCACTTACAATATTCGCATCGAAAAACCCAATGAGTTTTTTCTGGACAGTGCTAAAACACTTGTATTAAATGCCGAAGATCAAAAGAAAGAGCATTTTGTATTAGAAAATATCAGTGGAACCCTCTCTTTTAAAAAAGCAGAGAAGCAATACAATGTCTATATCGATAATACATTAAAAGGGCAACTGGCAGATCAGGCGAATGTTCGTTTGCTGAGTGGCTCTTATCAGATTCGCTGTGCAGTCAATGAAGAAGATGCAGAGTTTTATGCCGACTGGCAGACGCGTGTTGAGGTCAAAGCCAACGAAAATATTGATATCGTGCCGGTCTTTAAAAGCGAATACGGCACCCTTACGCTAAAAACGAATCTGAGTCCGGTAGAAGTATCAATAGATAACAAAGTGCATAGTCGTTTGTCATCCAAATTCAGTTCTAAACTCTTCCCTAAAGATTACACGCTGAAAGTACAAAAGACCGGAGAAAAGGCGTATGCCTATCAGATCTGGCAGGAGAAAATCTCTCTGAAAGACAAGGAAGAAAAGACCATTCAGGTAGAAATCAAACCCATTATGGCAAAACTCAACCTGAATTCTAATATAGAAGAAATTGAATATACGATTCGTGATGTGGAACTGGATCGGAATGTGGCAGAGAAAAGCAAAGCAGACCAGCATCATCTCCTGATTGGTCAGTATGAAGTTATTGCTTCTGCCAGAAATTATGTTTCTGAAAGCCGTATCGTCAATCTGAAAGAGTCCCGTTCTGAAAACCTGAGATTCAGCCTCATGACCTATGAAGGCTCAATGCAACAGAAAAAGCGGTTCTGGGATATTAATATGTATTCTGCTTTATTATTAACAGTCCTCAATGGCGCAGCGATTTATTATTGTGACACTCAGGCCGAAGATAGTTATGACTCT
>JAKQFQ010000162.1 GCA_029558315.1 Bacillota bacterium | reverse complement strand
CTATTTCAGGTAAAACCGGTGTTGTGCAGGCAATCGTGGGCTTTTGTTTGGGTATGCTGTTTCTGCTTCTAATCGACAGCTTGATCCCGCATATGCATCTGGATAACACTGTAGAAGGAGCAAAGAGCACTTTGAAGAAGACAACCATGCTAGTCTTAGCGGTTGTGATTCATAATATTCCGGAAGGTATGGCAGTCGGTCTGTTATACGCTGGATGGATGCAGGGAAACGAATTGATTTCTCTTTCTGCAGCCGTATCTCTTGCAGTAGGAATTGGAATTCAAAACTTTCCAGAAGGAGCAATTATTTCCATGCCGTTGCATGCAAATGGCATGAGCAAGACTAAAGCATGCGTGCAGGGAGTTCTTACAGGTATTGTTGAGCCGGTTGCAGGCTTCTTAACAATTCTGTTTGCATCTCAGCTCACGTCTTATATGCCATTTCTTCTGAGCTTTGCGGCAGGCGCAATGATCTATGTTGTGGTTGAAGAACTGATTCCTGAGATGTCAGAAGGAAAGCATTCAAACATGGCAACACTAACATTTATGATTGGCTTTGCTGGAATGATGCTACTGGATGTAATATTCGGGTAAGAAACACTACAAGCAGAGGTGATAAATGATATGTATCCGTTAACTGATTTGTCTTAAGGAAAAACTTAAGTAGTAGTAAAGGAGGACATGTATGGCATCAAGTAGAGAGTACTTGGATTTTGTTTTAGGGCAATTATCAGAATTGGAGGATGTTACTTTTCGTGCAATGATGGGGGAATATATTCTCTATTATCGCGGTAAGATTGTCGGCGGTATTTATGAAGACAGACTACTCGTTAAACCCGTAGAATCAGCAATTCGGTACATGCCTTCAGCGACTTATGAATTACCTTACAAAGGTGGCAAAGAGATGCTGCTGGTAGATGATTTAGACAGCAAGGAATATCTGACCGGATTATTTAATGCAATGTTTGACGATTTGCCTATGCCAAAGAAAAAGTAGAATGAAGCTTCGCATTAATTGTAAATAAAGGAGGAGGGCTGAGAGGATAGTATGCAGATATTTGTAGATGCCGATGCCTGCCCAGTGGTGGACATCGTTGAAAAAATAGCCAAGCAACATAATATTTCAGTTACACTTCTATGTGATACAAATCATGATATTACTTCTGATTACAGCGAAGTAATAGTCGTAGGAGCTGGTGCGGATGC
>JAKQFQ010000160.1 GCA_029558315.1 Bacillota bacterium | reverse complement strand
ACCTTTAGGTTATATTGATCAGGTTGCCCATACATATGCCTATATAGACGGTATATACGGTATAATGAATGAGCACCAGCTGGCTATCGGCGAGTGTACTGCTTCAGCAAAGATGTACGCACAGCCTAAGGTCGGAGAAAGAATCTTTGACATCGCAGCTCTTTCCAGAATAGCTATGGAAAGATGTAAAACAGCCAGAGAAGCCGTGAAGCTCATGGGAGAACTTGCCGAGAAGTATGGTTACTACGGCTGGGGTGAAACTCTTACAGTAGCAGATACAAAAGAGGCATGGGTTATCGAGATGTGCGGCGATCCGGAAGGCAAAAGCGCACTTTGGGCAGCCAAGAAAGTTCCGGACGGCGAAGTGTTTGTTGAAGCCAATGAGTTCAGGATAAGAGAAATAAAGGTAAATGATCCTGATATGATGTGGTCCTCAAATCTTTTTGCAGCAACCAAGAAAGCCGGATGGTGGGACGGAAACGGTGAACTTGACTGGCTAAGAACCGTAAGCACAGGGGAGTACAGCCATCCTTACTACAGTCTCAGGAGAGTCTGGAGGATATTTGACAGGATAGCTCCTTCACAGAAGTTCAGTGCATGGGTTGAAGACGGTTATACCAAGGCTTACCCATTCTCGGTAAAACCAGACAACAAGCTTTCGATAGCAGATATAATAGAACTTTACAGAGATTGGTATCAGGGAACCGAGTTTGATCTTTCTAAAGGTCTTGCAGCAGGTCCTTTTGGGAACATCAACAGATACGGCGGTTCAAGCAAATTTGTAAAAGGCGATTGGGAAAGAGCAATTTCTGTTTTCAGAGCCTCGTACACATTTGTTACACAGTCCAGGTCATATCTGCCTGATGCAATCGGCGGAGTGTTATGGTATGGTGCTGATGCTGCACACAGCAGTGCATTTGTTCCTTTCTACTGCGGTATGAATAATCTTCCGGAGTCTTATCAGATCGGAACACAGAAGAAAGTTGACAGGAATGCAGCATGGTGGGCATTCAACTGGGTTTCAAACTTAATGGATCTTAAGTTCAGCTATATGCTTACCGATGTTCAGGCCAAGCAGAAAGAAGTCGAAGGAAAAGAATTTGCTATGCAGCCGATGGTTGAAAAAGCTGCTCAGGAGCTTTATAAAAAGGATCCTGCTCTTGCAAAAGAGTATCTTACAGATTATGCATGTGCAAATGCTGATTCAGTATACAAGCAGTGGTGGAATCTTGCAGACTACCTTATGGTCAAGTATCAGGACGGTTATGTGAATATTCCTTCTGTAGCAAAATCAGTGGGATATCCTGACTGGTGGCTCAAGGCAATAGAGTTTGCTCCTATACAGTATCAAAAACCCGCAAAATAAAGGAGAGCGAGAATAATGAAGAAATTATTGCTTACAGTATTAATGGTTGCAATATCAATTACTTTTGCAATAGCATGTACAACCATTGCGGTAACCAAAGGCGCCTCGGTTGACGGTTCAACAAGTGTTACCCATTCATGCGATAGCGGCGACTGCGACTTCAGATTGGTATATATTCCTGCCATGGATCATGCGGCAGGTTCCAGAAGAAATGTATATCCTTATGTAGAACCATTTCCAAGATATAATGGAAAAGATTTCGGTCCTAACCTTGATCTTCCAGGATATCCTCTTACAGAAGCTTTAGGCAGCATAGAACAGGTTCCGCATACATATGCGTACTTTATGGGTTCATACGGTATAATGAACGAACACCAGCTTTCTATCGGTGAATGTACATGTTCTGCAAAGATGTATGCACAGCCGAAAGCCGGAGAAAGAATATTTGATATTTCATCACTTTCCATGGTTGCTCTTGAGA
Organism: Bacillota bacterium; assembly: GCA_029558315.1. Taxonomy (GTDB): domain Bacteria; phylum Bacillota; class Clostridia; order Lachnospirales; family Lachnospiraceae; genus NK4A136. The sequence goes on along the minus strand of JAKQFQ010000160.1, from coordinate 1,244 downwards.
GATGCACCACAGCTAGGGAAGCTGTAAAACTTATGGGAGAACTCGGCGTAAGATACGGTTACTACGGCTGGGGTGAAACGCTTACAATAGCTGATACCAAAGAAGTATGGGTATTTGAAATGTGTGGAGATCCTTCAGGAAAAAGCGCTCTCTGGGCAGCAAGAAAAGTTCCTGATGGAGAAATATTCGTTGAAGCAAACGAGTTCAGGATAAGAGAACTTCCAGAAAATGATCCTAACGTTATGTTCTCACCCAACCTTAAAGAAATAACCAAAACTGCAGGCTGGTGGGATGGAAAAGGCGATTTTGACTGGCTCAGAACAGTAAGTACCGGTGAATACACACATCCTTACTACAGTCTCAGAAGAGTATGGAGAATAATGGACAGGCTTGCTCCTTCATTAAAGCTCAGCGCATGGGTTGAAGACGGATTTACAAAAGCATATCCATTCTCAGTAAAACCGGAAAAGAAAGTTACAATTGCAGATGTAATAGACCTTTACAGAGACTGGTACCAGGATACTGAGTTTGATCTTTCAAAGGGTATTGCAGCAGGTCCTTTTGGAAATATAAACAGATACAGCGGTTCAAGCAAACTTGTAAAAGGTGATTGGGAAAGAGCTATATCGATATTCAGAGCTTCTTATACATTTGTCACGCAGTCAAGAGATTACCTGCCAGATCCTATCGGAGCAGTACTTTGGTACGGAGCAGACTGCGCACACAGCACAGCATTTGTTCCTTTCTACTGTGGAATGTCAGATCTTCCTAAATCATATCAGATCGGAAACCAGAAGGAACTTGACAGAAATGCAGCATGGTGGGCATTTAACTATGTTTCCAACCTTGCAGACCTTAAGTTCAACTATATGATAAAAGATATACAGGCAAAACAGAAAGAGGTTGAAGGAAAAGAGTTTATTATGCAGCCGATAATTGAACAGACAGCACTTGAGCTTTATAAGAAGGATCCTGCTCAGGCAGTGAAGTTCCTGACACAGTACTGTTCAGATAATGCAGATTCCGTATACAAACAGTGGTGGGATCTTGCAGATTATCTCATGGTTGAGTACCAAGATGGTTATGTAAATATTCCTAACGTAGCAACTTCAGTCGGTTATCCTGACTGGTGGCTCAAAGCAGTAGAGATAGCTCCGATACTGTACCAGAAACCTGCAAAGTAAGTTGTAATTAACTGTCTGCCTCGAAAGAGGCAGACACTTTAAGATTTTCAATAAATATAT
>JAKQFQ010000501.1 GCA_029558315.1 Bacillota bacterium | reverse complement strand
ACCCAGATATTGTAATAATCATAAGGATAGTTATTCCACCCGTAGGGTGACGCCTTCGGGTAATTTAACTCCTTTATGGAGATGGCTGTTTCATTATCCTCGTTATACTTCAGGAGCAGTGACGGGAGGCTGTTCGACTCCCCAATAGAGGTGTTTCCGTTCCAGACAACTTCTCCGGTACTATGATGAAGGAAAATGACCTTCATATCGGACTCTGCCTCTTCCTCCGGTGTTTCCTGTTTGCTGCATGTTGTCAGCATAAAGGTGAGAATGATGGCGAGGATACACGTCAATCGGGTTGTCAGAGTTTTCATTGCATACGTTTTAATCAAAATTCCTGATTGCCAATTCTTAAATGTAACAAAACAGCCATTGACTTTGTTTAAGTGTCAAACGGGGCAATAGCACTTTTTAGTATTGCCACATGGCCCCTTGACTTTGCAATGTAGTACATTTGTGATATGAAGGGAACAATTTTTTCTTCAGCCACTGCACTGCTTCTGTTTTTGTCTGCGGTTGCTCCTTCCCAGAAGGTGATTTTTCTCCACCACCCTACCGGGGAGAATGTTTATTATGAGGGAAATATCAGCTTGATCCATTGTACAGATAATGGAGATAAACAGTGAAGAGTTCTTCTTTGAGACCTCAGGATTAATGGATGGGGTCTATATTGTATCGGTATTTAACTCTACGGTGCAGGATGCCGCAAAGATAGTGGTGGGGGACTAAGATTTCTGGTTGAATTTCATGGACAGATACAGAAAGCGGCATATAGCGGGATTGATTTTACCCCATTTTCAAAGCCGAAGTTTTTCTTAGATAATCTGATGCCGTGTGCGCATTTATATGTTGCCTTAAAGATATTCAGGCTTTTAGAACGAACATGCACTCCGGCTTTTACTTCAACAGGAATAACCTCTGTTCCATTCTGAATGACGAAATCCACTTCGGCGGTATTGTCGTTCTTCCAATAAAGTAAAGGAACCCGGTTTGCGGCGAAAGACTGCGCAACATAGTTTTCGGCGATGGCGCCCATAAACGGGATTTCTATATCAATAGGCGAAAGAATGGCTTGTGCCACCACACCTGATTGCATGGTTAGCATACCAACATCTGACATATACAGTTTGAAATCACTGAGGTCTGCATATACCTTCAGGGGCATAGTCCCTCTGGTAATCTTCTGACATTTGAGAACAATACCGGCATATCTGAGCCATTTGTAAACGGCAAATAACAATGTACGTTTTTTCGCAAATAAGAATGTACTACAATTAGCAAATAGCGATGTACGCATTTTAGCAAATAAGGATGTACATCTTTCCTGGTGAAGGTGTGTTTTTCTCAGCAGGATCACTTC
>JAKQFQ010000149.1 GCA_029558315.1 Bacillota bacterium | reverse complement strand
TTCTCTGGCAGCAAAGTTCCGGACAACAAATATTATGATTTTAATGTCACGCAACTTGTGCAGGAGTATGTAAGTGGCAAGTATAAAAATACGGGTTTCTTCCTCAAAGCAAGGGCAGAGAATGGAAATTACATTGCATTTTACAGCTCTGATTATTCGAAAACCAATATGAGGCCAAAATTAACTATAACTTCTATTTCGGGTTCAACATCTATAGAGGATTCTGATTAACCCTCTGTTTTTTATGTCACCATAAACTTGAAGTGACATTCATTCTCTCTATCTCTGTTTTTGCTTCGTTTTTTTCATTTTTTCCTTGATTTTAGGATAGCTACCGCTATCCTAAATAATTCCTTTATGTTTGAGTGTCTTCAGCTGATATAAGTTAAAGCAAAAAGCTGTCATAAGCATCTTTACATTTACTCTTTCCACAGTTGTAACAAGAACTTTTCCTGCATTGAATACTTCTTTGACCACAGAATATACTCGTTCTCCTGGAGCTCTTTGGCTGCTGATTCTTTCATTTCTCAGAATGTCTCCTATTTCTAATGGATGTCCTCTCACAGCTCTTTGCATTGTTGCAGCAAAACCCTTTGCAACCGCTCCAAAATATCCCCTATCTCTGTATACAACTTCATTCAATTCAGAGAGATCTATCTGAGAATCATGGACTGATGCAGTTGTTGTTTTGAATCTTCTTATTAATTCATGATCCTTATCGATAATAGTGTGGAGTTTGTAACCAAAAAAGGATTTACCGCCTTTCTTTGTCCAGGTTCCGTCATTAATTCTTCTTGTTTTTGCTTCTTTTCCTCTAGGTTCATCTGCTTTAGCATGTCCTGGATTTGAATGGATGAAAGTAGCATCCTGGATCATTCCTTTTTTGATCTTCAATCCTAGAGCATCAAGCTGCTTCTGCATTTCAGTCCATATTTGCTCTTCTTTTCCATTATCGATAATCCTCTTGCGGAATGACCAGACAGTTGTACTGTCTGGTACATATTCAGGAAATGAAAGAAATTTCCTGAAGGAGATTCTATCAATGCATTGTCTCTCAAGTTCAGCATCAGAAAGACCATGCCATTGTTGCAGTACAAGCATTTTGAACATCACAACAACATCAGCTTCAGGTCTACCGCCTGAAGCTGTTTGATTGTTGTACATTGATTCCAGAATAGGACGGAATGGTTTCCAGTTTATCAGTGATGATATTTCAGCAAGCTTGTCTCCAATAGATTGAAG
>JAKQFQ010000144.1 GCA_029558315.1 Bacillota bacterium | reverse complement strand
AAAATTGTCTCAGGAACTCTGACTGTTAATTACAGTACATATACAGGTGGTGAAACAGTTGCTCCTCCTGTAAGATTATCCCCAAGTAACATCAGTATTTTTAATGAGGTGCAGGACAGCGTCGTAAATGCCGATGAAATTCAATTCAGTGGCAATTATGTGCCGAGGTTAGCTGCAGTTAGTGGAAAAGCAGATACTTACTATATTTTAACAACCGAGCATATCAAAAACAATTCTACAATGCTTGACTTATTTATTAAATCCAAAGTTGCCAGAAATTTTGATGTTTATCTTGTTACAGAAATCGCAACATATCATAATAATTCAGTGAACAATTCTGGCTGGTCTACACAGATTGGACTAAAGGGTAATGCTGCTGCTGAAAACATCCGATCTTATCTCACTGAATCTAACAGGTTCTTTGATATTGATTATCTTTTGCTGATTGGTGACCCTCATCCTGGAACATGCGCTATTCAGGCAGGCAATATGAATAGATTTGTCGGACTCACTAAAGTACAGGACTGTTTGAATGATGATACAGATGCTGGAGATGTTCCTATGAAATGGATTAATATAGGAGCATCCAGCTCATGGTCAGGCTTTTGCCGTGATTGGGATTCCGCAAACGGTGTCTGCAATAACAATCCGGGCGTCACCGACTGGCTTGAACCCGAAGATATAAGAAGAGCAAGTCCTAGTGATTTTTATTATTCCGCATTAACAGGTAACTGGGACACTAATGGTGATGGACTTGTCGGTGACGGAGAATCTTCCGGTGGAGAAGCGGAGTTGTATAATTTGGATAAAGACCCTGATCTGTCACTTGGAAGAATTCCAGTATACAACAACAATATCAGTGAATTGGATAAAATTCTTTTTAAGTCTGTTCTGTATGAGAATGAAACCATGGCATCTTCAGAGTTATGGAGAAAAAATATTTTCCTTCCAATGGTTCCATCAGATGAAACCACTCCGGGATGGCTGCTGGGGCAGGCTATAATTGATACCCTTCCTGCCGGTTTTAATCACTATTCTCTATATTGGAATGCCCCATATCCAAAAACACATGACAACAGTCTTGCAAGCTGTAATGACATTGTGGACGGAACAGGAGTTGACTACAGAACTTGCGGCAATGTACAAAATCGTGCATTACCTGCTGCATGTAATGCCGGAGAAGAAATCTATACCTTTTGCAATAACAGAACCGATTTTTTTCAGAAGCATGAATGTGTTGCTGGCGGTAATGCGTGGCAATTGAGTGGGATATGTTCTCTAAATAAAGACCTTGGTGTTCCGCAGTCAGACTTCTTTTGTGTTTGCGACTATCATTTTGAAAACTACCAGCCTGCAGACAGTACATCTACGGATGCAATGTTTGGTAATGTTGATCAAAACATTAGCGAAAATGCAGTTACGCAAATATGGAACGATACGAACGATGATAAACATATTTTTGGTGCAGTAACCTGGTGGACACATGGAGGTGTTAGTTCGGCAAGTCATGTATTAAGATCAGTCAATGTTCTTCTAACTGATGCAGGGGGTAACTGGATAAATCTTGATGATAGTCACCCGGCTCATACATTTCAGGTTAGCTGTCAGAATTCATGGCCTGAAAGCCCTTTGAACCTTGCATATTCATTATTAAGAAATGGGGCTGTTACAGCAATTAGCGGTGCAAGGAATACAAATTATGAAGATAGTGAATTTGATATCCCTTCGGGCACTTTTTCAAATCCAGCCATTACCGATAACAATGGCTGGGCAAATGAAACTATGGGGTATTTTTATACATATTACCTTACTGGTTCAGACGGATCTGGTCCTCTGGTTTCAGGAAGAGCTCTTAACAGGGTTCAGGAAGAACTCGATTTCAATTCATTTAGAAGGAATCTTGTTTTATTCAATCTTTACGGAGATCCGTCACTTGGAATAGAAACCTACTATGATGAAAAAGATAGTGACGGAGACCGGATAAGGGATGGCTTTGATAATTGTCCGCATGTCAGCAATCCCAATCAGCTCGATTCCGACGGTGACGGTGTCGGTGATGTGTGTGATAGCTGTCAGGGTGTTTATAATGAAAGGA
>JAKQFQ010000126.1 GCA_029558315.1 Bacillota bacterium | reverse complement strand
CCGGTAAATGAAGATGATCTGGAAGGACGTGTATGTTATGGAGGACTCGACCTTTCAAGTACCACAGACCTTACATCCTTCTGCCTGGTATTTCCACCTCTTGACGAGGATGATAAATATTATGTTCTTCCTTATTTCTGGTTGCCGGAAGAGACTCTTGATTTGCGAGTCCGAAGGGACCATGTAAATTATGATGTATGGGAAAAACAGGGATACATCCAGACCACGGAAGGAAATGTGGTTCACTATGGTTATATTGAAAAGTTCATCGAGAGACTTGGGGAACGGTTCAATATAAGGGAGATAGCATTTGACCGTTGGGGAGCAGTACAGATGGTGCAGAACCTTGAAGGCATGGGATTTAATGTCGTGGCAATGGGGCAGGGATTTGCATCCATGTCACCGCCGACCAAGGAACTTATGAAACTGACCCTTGAACAGAGGATTGCACATGGCGGGCATCCTGTCCTCCGATGGAATATGGATAACATTTTTATTCGTACTGACCCTGCCGGAAACATCAAGGCAGATAAATCAAAATCAACAGAAAAGATAGACGGTGCCATAGCCTGTATCATGGCACTTGATAGAGCAATAAGATGTGGAAACGATACTTCTGAAAGTGTGTATGATACAAGGGGGCTTCTTGTATTCTGATTGCAACCATGTATGATTTTGTAAAATCATATGCTGGTTGCAATTTTTTGTGCTAGACTAAAGGTATCAAATAAAAGGAGGCAGATATAATGGACGAGGAAGGATATGTCAGATTCCTAGAGAGTCAAGGATTATCTCCAAATGGAATAAATACCCGAAAGAGTAAAGCTAATGATGTTATGAATATAATTGGTAAAGACCTGGATGTAATTGTTTCGGATGACGAAGAAATGTATAAGGCAATTATTAAACTTCAAAAAGTCGATGATCCTGCACATACACCAAGACAAAATGCATTAAGGAAGTATTACAAATTCAGAAACGGAAAGGAATTTCCGAGAATAGTAGATTACGAAAGAACAAGAAAATAACGATTATCACATAGAGCATCAATCAGAAATGGTTGGTGCTTTTATTATGCACTGAGATTCTACGTCAGTACTTTATAA
>JAKQFQ010000111.1 GCA_029558315.1 Bacillota bacterium | reverse complement strand
ATACTACACAGCAAAACCTTACAGACCAGTTAGAAGCATCGCGCACGCTTCCCAATCAGGTGCAGCTGTAAACATCATCACAGGGCTCTCTGTTGGAATGGAATCCACACTTATGCCAGCATTAGTAATTTGTGCTGGAATTTTGGTATCTCACTCTTTGGCAGGTCTTTACGGGATAGCAATTGCAGCTATGTCAATGATATCTTTGACAGCAATAGTCGTTGCACTTGATAGCTACGGTCCAATAACAGACAATGCCGGCGGTATAGCAGAGATGGCGCACCTCCCAGAGGACATTAGAAAGACAACAGATGCGCTCGATTCTGTGGGGAACACAACAAAAGCAGTCACAAAGGCATTTGCCATAGGCTCCGCGGCGCTGGCTTCGCTTACCCTATTTGCAGCATATGTTGATGAAATAGCAAGATTCTCATTAGGACAGGAAATCATATTCAGCCTATCTGATGAAAAGGTCATCGTGGGATTATTCCTTGGTGCATTGATACCTTTCCTATTCTCGTCCCTTTGCATGAAGGCGGTAGGCAAAGCAGCATTTTCCATAGTTGAGGAAGTCAGAAGACAGTTCAGAGAGATGAAAGGCATTATGGAAGGAAAGACTGAGCCCGACTATGCAAGATGTGTTGACATCGTCACAAGGGCATCTCTAAAGGAACTAGTGCTTCCTGGAATCATAGCAGTTGTATCCCCCTTACTTGTGGGATTCATACTAGGTAAGATTGCACTTGGTGGAATGTTAATAGGAAGCATATTGTCAGGATTCCTATTGGCTTTGATGCTTGCAACTGGTGGTGGTGCATGGGACAACGCAAAGAAGTACATCGAAGATGGAAATCTTGGCGGAAAAGGAAGCCCTGCGCACGCAGCAGCTGTCGTGGGCGACACAGTCGGTGACCCATCAAAGGACACAGCCGGACCTGCAATAAATCCACTGATCAAGGTAATGAACACACTCGCAATCATCTTTGCAGTGCTGTTCGGATCAGGAATAATTTAATTTATTTTTTTCTTTTCTTTTATTTTAAAAAACAGAATATTTATAAAATCCTAACATCTCTTTATTCCATGGATGCCTTTGCCTTTTTTGCATATGCACTAACATCAATATTTGTAATAGTAAATCCAGTAGGCGCCATGTTTACATTTATGTCTTTGACTGCTGACAAGGACAAAAAAGAAAGAATAAGATTGGGCACAAGGTCAGTTATTATAGGATGTTTACTTGCAATAATATTTGCTATCGGTGGTGAACTAATCTTAAGATTTTTTGGTGTCACAGTCGATAGTCTTAGGGTTGCAGGTGGAATAATTCTCTTTAAAGTAGCCCTCGACATGGTCTATGCAAAAACATCCAGAGAAAGTTTTACTGAAGAAGAAAGAAAGGA
>JAKQFQ010000088.1 GCA_029558315.1 Bacillota bacterium | reverse complement strand
CGAATGATGATGAACATACCCTGGAGCGGACGGCGAAGATTGTTTCCGGTATGGATGAAAAGACCGCTGATACCCTGTGCCAGGTATACGGATTGGTGACGACGGTATACCGTGCTCCTGATATCCGGACCGCTGAAGCAGCGAAGGTCATCGAGAATATCCAGCGGGACCTGAATATTGCTCTTGTCAATGAGTTATCCCTGATCTTCTCCCGCATGGGTCTTGATACGACGGCGGTCCTTGAGGCTGCCGGGACAAAATGGAACTTTCATCCGTACCGGCCAGGTCTTGTCGGCGGGCATTGCATCCTGGTGGATCTCTGTTCATGAATAGGGCAGTTGAAAGATACAAGAAATTAAATCACTCATCGGGTAATTACCTTTATTTAATACCTTTACATATAAAATGTGTAATCCATTGTGTGAAAAGGTGTGTGGATGGCAACAAACCTTGCAGTCGACGATAATCTCATCTCCGAAGCCTTGGAAATTGGTGGATGTAAAACTAAAAAAGCAGCAGTTACTGAAGCTCTCATAGAATACATCCAAAGAAGAAAACAGATCCAGATTACATCATTGTTCGGAACAATTGATTATGATTCAGATTATGATTATAAGAAAAATAGGTCTAGAACGTGAAAATTCTTGTAGATACATCTGTCTGGTCATTAGCCCTGAGAAGGTCTGGTGTTAGAACGCCAGAAGAAGCAAATCTCGTTCATTCATTGATTGAACTAATAGATGAAACCCGAATACTGATGATTGGACCAATCAGACAGGAATTATTATCTGGAATCTCTTCAAATAAACAATTCGAAGAATTGAAAGAAAAACTCCAGGCTTTTCGAGATCTTCCTCTTATAAGCTCTGATTATGAGAAGGCAGCAGAGTGCTATAACATTTGTCGTTCTGCAGGGATCCAGGGGTCACACATCGATTTTCTCATCTGTGCACTAGCAGAAAGAGAGAATGCACCCATTTTTACGACAGATAATGACTTCTTTCATTATGCAAAACATCTTGATATCACTCTTTTTTCACCAAAAAAAAAAATAAATTCGCAGTTTAACATCCAAAAAAGAGTTACTTTTTCCATGAAAATCATATCAATCGTCGGTGCCAGGCCAGAGTTTATTAAATGTGCCCCGGTATCCAGGGAGCTTCGAAAAAACCACCGGGAGGTATTAGTCCATACCGGACAGCATTATGACCCGGAGATGTCTGACATCTTCTTCGAGGAACTTGAGATACCAAAACCAGATTA
>JAKQFQ010000500.1 GCA_029558315.1 Bacillota bacterium | reverse complement strand
ACCTGGTCACAATCAACCTGGTTATTGAGGTAAGTGGGATTGAGCAATTGAGCCGCCTGCTCTCAAAGCTGGAAAACCTATCAAATGTCCTTGAGGCAAGAAGGAGTAATCCGGGCTGAGGACTTAACAAATCTGACGCTTGACAAAATGAAAGATTGTAAATTAATGGTAAAATGCGTTTTTGTTATTATGAGGAAAGAAGATATCTAGGAGGAGCTATGCCCAAAATCCGATGCCATTATCTTGATTGCCTGTTTCTTGATGAGAAGTATTGCACTGCAGCAGCCATCGAAATCAATCCAGATGCTGGATGTATTACCTATACACCCAATGATGAAGCAGTTGTTGAAGACTGGGAAGATGAAGATGAACTTGATGACTGGGATGAATTGGAATCAGACGAAGAGAATGATGAACTGTGGATAGACGAGGATGAGGATGACCTCGATGAAGACGCTGATGAGTATTAATCAATGTTAAATTATGCTACGTGATCCAGAATATTTATTTACTGTCACCCCTATTTTTCAAGAGATTTCGTTGTAATTTTCCCGCCAATTATTAATTAAATAGAGTTAATTGCGCTCATTTACGCCAGATAATTATTTGCATCGTTTTATGGGTGTATTAATTAATGGGATATAATCTTAGAAAATAAGGAAAACATGGACGAGAACAACTTTGGGAATACAACTATTGCACAGGATGTATTAGTATCCATAGCCCGATTGACAACTTTAAATGTACCCGGGGTTAAGAATACATACCCCTCCCCTAACAGATATGAACGGGTGGTTACCAAACCTGAAAATGAAGGCGTAAGAGTTGTCTTGAAAGACAACACAGTATTTGTCGATATCAATGTTGTACTGTCAAGCGAACTAAATGTGCGCATTGTGAGCAAAGAGATCCAGGAGAAAGTCAGTCGAGCCATATCCGAAATGGTTGGATTGGAAGTCGGTTCGGTAAATATCCACGTCTGTGATATCTTGTTTGAAGCCTGATATATGAAATCGCGAACCAAAGGCAGGGATGCCGCATTAAAGGTCTTGTATGAACTGGATCAGACCGATCATCTCCTGGGAAATGTACTGGAAATGAGATGCCAGGAAGACCAACTGGATGATGACCTGGTGGAATTTACCCGTCTCCTGGTTCAAGGAGTAAGGCAATATTATTCGAAGCTGGATGAGTTTATTGCTCAATATGCAAAAGAATGGCCTGTAGATCAAGTGGCTGTAATTGATCGGAATATCCTGCGGATCGCTTTATGGGAAGTCGCGATTTACAGAAAGACACCCCTTAAAGTCGCAATCAATGAAGCAATTGAACTGGCAAAAACGTATGGATCTGAGACTTCCTCCAAGTTCATCAATGGCGTTCTGGGCAGCCTGGCAGATCACCTGGAAGAAATAATTCCTGTTTTTGATTAATCTCGCATCATGATCAACCCGGGAATGAAAACAGAAAAATTTCGCTCCACAATTCCCCTCAAAATCAGCTTAGTGTTTATTATCATTATTAACCTGGTCTCTGGTTGTGATCTGATCCCACGATCTTTGCTTAATCCAAACAAGGAATCAGGAGAGATCCTGGATAATATAGCGGACAAATTGAAGAATATTGAATTTGTGGCTGAACTGCTAACACCACTGGATTCAGAAGAACGCCTGGCGCTGGATG
>JAKQFQ010000060.1 GCA_029558315.1 Bacillota bacterium | reverse complement strand
TTCTGAATAGATAGAGGTAAAGTCTGCGATGTTGGTTCCGGTGTTTGATACTAAAATCGAATAGTGTTCAGCCGCATAAGCAGGATCTTGAGCAGAAACCCAGTAATTTAAGGTGTATTCTGAACCGTTTGCCTGTAAAGAAATCGCAGGGGTAATCAGATAGTTATCAGGTGTTAAAGCCCCCACATTATTGAGATAGGAAGCAGAAGCAGCACACTGTAAGCTGTTGTAACCAGCCCCTTCAATATCCCACATTTGCCAGTTATATGAATCCTGATCTGCATCAATAGATGTCCATCCCTGTGGAGGGAATGTAGCCCCTTCAAAATCTTCTGTAAAGAAGACATTGCTGACTTCAAGTGTTACCAAAGGATGATTGTATTCAGTTCCGGCAATGATAACGTTATTGTTTTCATAAGTAACATATCCGGTCTTTGCAATTCTCAGTGTATAAGTGCCTAACCAGACATTTGATATGGTAACGACGTTACTGGTTGCTGTAGAGGTATAAACATGTTCTGGATCCTGATCCTGATTAATCAGCGTAATTAAAGCACCCGCAGGACTTTGTCCATCTGCAGTAGCTAAATTAATAGTAACCAGAGCCATCATGTTTTTTGCAATTGTGTTCGAGAAAGCTGGTTCTGATAATACTCCACCGGTATAAACAGCACTCACAGCATACTTGAATTCACCAGAAGCGACTTGAGCCCAGCTAGGATCTGTGTAAGTAAGTACATTGACGTTGTTTTGAATTGATGTCCAGAGATTCTGGTCATCTAAAGCATTAAGAGGAGCTCTCCAGATATTATAACCGGTAATAGAACGTTCGAGATTGATTTGATCTTTATGAGATAGATTTATCTCAGATTTTCCGAGTTTTAATGGTGTATTTTTTAATACGGAAGAACTGGATTCTCTGCGAAGCTCACTATTTTTATTGTTTGCAGGACTGTTTGTAGGAATAACAGGCGCATCCCATGTTAAAACAACCTGAGTATCAGATGCTTCAGCATATACATTAGAAGCAGGATAAGCGATTTCACTCAGAACGAT
>JAKQFQ010000045.1 GCA_029558315.1 Bacillota bacterium | reverse complement strand
GCAGCAATTGAAATTAAAATAGGACAAGGGGCAAAACCCGGGATCGGGGGACATCTCCCTGGAGAAAAAGTCACAGTAGAAATATCCCAAACAAGAATGATTCCTTCAGGTACAGATGCAATATCTCCAGCGCCTCACCATGACATATATTCAATTGAAGATCTGAAACAACTAATTTCTTTAATAAAAGAAGCAACTAATTATGAAAAGCCTGTTTTTGTAAAAATTGCCGCTGTTCATAATTCCGCTGCCATAGCTTCAGGAATTGTCCGAGCAGGTGCAGATGTTATTGTTATTGATGGATTTAGAGGCGGTACAGGTGCGGCACCTTCTGTTATTCGAGATAACACAGGTATCCCAATTGAAGTCGCACTCGCCGTTATAGATCAAAGATTAAGGGACGAAAGCATCAGAAACGAAGTTTCAATAGTGGCCGCAGGTGGAATAAGGTCAAGTGCAGATGCAGTCAAAGCTATGGCTTTAGGGGCAGATGCAGTATACATTGCCACAGCAGCATTAATTGCGATGGGATGCACATTGTGTCAGAAATGCTACAGGGGCAAATGTAACTGGGGCCTTACAACTCAAGATCCAGTTTTAACAAGAAGATTAAACCCGACACTTGGATCTGAGAAATTGACAAATCTTGTCAATAGTTGGAACCTTGAAATAAAAGAAATTCTTGGTAGCATGGGGATAAATGCAATAGAAGCCCTTAGGGGAAACAGGTTAAAATTGAGGGGAATCGGACTTACAGAATTGGAATCTAAGATATTAGGAATTGAACATGCGGGTGTGTGAGCATGAAAAGAAGAATAATTTGTAATGAGGATTTCTGCATCGGATGTAGACTGTGTGAAGTTCACTGTAATGTAAAGCACTCTAAATCAGGGGATATTCTTCTAGCATATAAGTTTGAAAAGGAAAAAGAACCGTCTAGGATGGCATTTGAACAGAGGGAACATATCTGCGCATCAATTGTATGTATGAACTGCAAGGATCCCCTATGTATTAAAGCATGTTCGGCAGGCGCA
>JAKQFQ010000040.1 GCA_029558315.1 Bacillota bacterium | reverse complement strand
TCCTTTTTATGAGAAATAATTGCCATTATGGCCAAACATAATAATAGTAGGAGGTCAAAGCGTATCATACCTAAAAAGGGAATACGTTCCCCAAGATGGATGAACCAGCTTATTACAAAGAGTAGATATAAATAGTAACCTGCTGTATCCATATGGTTTAATTAGATAATGTTGCAAATAGAAAATCGATATTTCCCTGATTTTTCCGGTCTGATTTCCTGAACAAGATTGATTATGATATTGCAGTCGCTACCAAATAAGTCCTGAAAATATCTCCTCAAGGATTGGTCTGTTGCATCTTTATATTCCTTATCCTTCACTATATTCAGGATAATCCGGTCAAGTGAATCCTGGATTATTTGCATCTGATCAATTCCAGGTATCTTTGTGAGTGTGTTCTCAATAAGAGAGACGCCCGCCACACGAGATCCATCTTGACGGATAAAAAAATCTGCAGTCCTTCCAACAACCTTATCCATTAATGGAAGACCTCTGCCGCATGAACACTTTCTCTCTATAGGAACCCCCATGTCATCAACTTGATATCGAATGAAAGGCATTGCCATATTCATCAGGTCAGTTACGATTATACGCCCCATCTCACCTGAAGCAGCAGGACTTCCATCTTCTTTTATGAACTCAATATAAAGATGCTCAATATTGAGGTGCATCCCTTCATGTCGCTCGCATTCCGATGCAATGAGGCTTACTTCTTCACATCCATATCGATCAATAACCTTTATGCCAAAAACCTCCTCAATGGTATGTCGCTCATGAGGCATTAACATCATGGATGTTGATAGAATACCACGCGGCTTGATGTTTCTTATCTCAAGCTTTCGCACATACTCTGCCAATACAAAGATCGAATGGGCATGACCAAAAAGAAGTGTTGGTTTTACTCTATTCCAATCTTTTGCAAACTTTGTTACTGAATTATCATTGATGTTCATCGTATCAAGGTAAATCATAGGATTGAGAAACCATTCTCTCAACTCAGATCTTATACCTGATGGTAGTACAGGATTACCCCAAAC
>JAKQFQ010000039.1 GCA_029558315.1 Bacillota bacterium | reverse complement strand
ACCACTTGGTGCTCTTGTAAGTATTGAAATGGGTAAAATCCTGCAGGAAGGTCTGGGAGAAGTTCAGGAAATGATAGATATGTGCGATTTTGCCGTAGGCCTGTCAAGACAGCTATACGGGCTTAATATGCCCAGTGAAAGAGCGGAACATATCATTCAGGAACAATGGCATCCACTCGGTACAGTCGGTGTTATAACAGCGTTTAATTTTCCAGTAGCAGTATGGAGCTGGAATGCCATGTTAGCTCTCATATGCGGAGATTCTGTCATATGGAAACCATCTTCTGAAACACCTCTATGTGCCATAGCCATTCATAACATAATAGAAGAAGTTCTCAGAAAAAACAATGTTCCTCCGGGACTGTTAAGTCTTATCATTGGAAGCGGTTCTACAGTGGGAGAAGAATTAATCAATGACAGAACTGTCCCTCTTATAAGCTTTACAGGAAGCACTAAAACAGGGAAACATGTAGCGGAAGCTGTCGGGAAAAGACTGGGGAAACATATACTGGAACTGGGAGGGAACAATGCTGTAATAGTTTCCGATAAATTAAAAGATTTAAAAAGCTGTTTAACATCCATAATCTTCGGTTCTGTAGGAACAGCAGGCCAGAGATGTACCTCTACAAGGAGGATAATTGTCCATGAAACTATATATGACAGAGTTATTCATTCACTGGTTGATGCATACAGAAATCTATCTGTAGGAAATCCTCTTGAAGAAAAAACCATTGTAGGCCCTCTTGTAAGCAGATCTGCCGTATCTGACATGGAAAAAGCAATAGAAAGAGCAAAAAGCCTGGGAGGAAAAGTCCTCACAGGAGGCGGTTTATTGCCGGAAAATCCTTCAGGCTGTTACGCTTATCCATGTATTATAGAAGCAGAAAACCACTGGGATATTGTTCAGGAAGAAACCTTTGCGCCCATACTCTATGTTCTCAAATATAAAACCATTGAAGAAGCAGTAGAGATTAATAACAGTGTACCCCAGGGTTTATCGTCATCCATATTTACAGATAGTGTTTTTGAAGAAAGATATTTTCTCTCGAACTGCGGTTCAGATTGCGGCATAGCAAATGTAAATGCAGGCACATCGGGCGCAGAGATAGGCGGTGCCTTCGGAGGAGAGAAAGACACGGGCGGAGGAAGGGAATCCGGCTCAGAT
>JAKQFQ010000468.1 GCA_029558315.1 Bacillota bacterium | reverse complement strand
GCAATGATGTTGCAAAAGGTTTTTTAGAATGTGGATACATAATTCCTGATAATTTATTTGATCAATTATTGGACAATAAGAAAAAAGAATTAGTTCGCGTGATAACATCTCCAAAAACAACAATGGCTCCTATGATTAATGAAACCTTTTATGCTGCTGTTTTTGAACAGCTGTCTGGGCTTTTGCTTACGCGTTACCTGACGGAGCAGAGTAGTATTGCATCCTATTGTCCGGATTATTTTGATCGAGATGATATTACTCATCGTTACCACTACTACTTAAGTAATGGAAGTACTTTTTCTTTTCAATATTTGGGAGCACCTACAGAATATCAGTTAACCACAAAAGATATCCTGTTATCCCCCATCCGAGGTATTCTGTCTATTCTGATTCTTCTTTGTGCCTTTTGTGGTGCGCTTGCCTACTACAATCAGCAGAACAATCCGCTCTATCAGAAGCCCTTGATTCGTCTGGTAAATATTACTATTCCAACCCTGTTTGCGACTATGTTTTCCCTGGTTTCCATTCTGTTTTCAGAAATTCATCAGGGAATTGTCAAAGAGTGTCTGGCGATTCTTTTATATAGCATAGCCTGTATCCTATTCCTTTTTGTCTTAAGTACATTAATAAAAAACAGAGAGCTCTTTTCTTCGATTCTCCCTGTCTTTTTGCTTGCCTGTATGATTTTTTCACCAATTTTTCTGGATGTTACAACACTGGTTCCTTCTTTGAAACCAGTCTCCTATCTGTTTCTTCCAACCTATTATCTTAAATTATTCTGATATTAATCGTGTCGTTTCATCAGATATTCCATTGCATTATTCAGACCTTCCACCGTAAGTGGCAGCATCTTAAAAATCTGCTTAATATAGGTCTCTGCTTCTCTCCATGGTGCCGGTACCGGAGACATTTTAGGATTCAGCCAGACAATTCTCTTATACTTGTTCTTGAGCATCTTTAACCACTCTTCGCCGGTATACCCTCCATTGGGGCCACGATAATTGCCATCCTTACTGTATAATTCTTCCGGTGCCATTGCAGCATCTCCAACAATAATAACCTTATAATCCTTGTCCAGATTACGAAACATCCATTCTGTCTCAATCCAGTCTCCATTTTCACATTCAGGTGTTTTATACACATGAGAATACACACAGTTATGAAAATAATATGCTTTAACTTCCTTATAATGATTCGATTTATGAACAGCCTGAAATAACTCATTCAATAAAGTACAATATGGAATCATGGTACCACCGGAATCCATTAATAGCAGTAATTTGACAGAATTTTTTCGCGGTTTATCCATGACAATCTCCAGACATCCTCCATTGTTGCAAGTCTTATCAATAGTCTGGTCGATATCTAATTCGGTCTTTGGTATATCCAGCTTCGTGGAGAACTGACGCAGTTTACGAAATGCCATCTGAAACTGTCGATTATCCAGCATTCGGTCATCTCGAAAGTCTCGGTACTTTCTTGCACCTACAACCTGAAATGCGGATTGATAACCGGTACTCCCTCCAACGCGGATACCGCCTATATTACCACCGGTGTTTCCAAATGAAGTCTTTCCCATTGTACCTATCCAATAAGCGCCACCATTGTGTTCACTATCCTGATCCTTTAGTCGCTGCTTGTACTTTTGTTCTACATCATCCTTGCTGACATGAATCTGTTCCACAGAGTTTAAATATTCCTTATCCTCTTCATGGAGCAAATCATTCATTTCAGGTTTATCAAGCCAGCGAAGCATTCGGTTGGTAAGCTCATCATCTGAACGAATTCCTTTGAAACACTCCTCAAAAGCCATATCGTATTTATCAAATTCTGTTTCACTCTTAACCACGATTGCTCTTGCAAGATAATAAAACTTCGTGAGACTGCTCTCACAAAGTCCAAGATCCAGTGCCTGTTGTAATGTCAGCCATTCACTAAGGGTAACATGGATTCCTTTTGCATTTAACACATTAAAAAATTTACTGAACATAATGTTTTACGGTTTCCAGATCCTCATCCTTTTTCACAATCACGCCAACAAACGGTAACTTTTCCTTTAGAGTGTCTGCACCGATACCACCAATCTGCAGCGCATTCACCCAGTCAATCAGTTCAGAAGTACTCGGCTTTTTACGAATATCACGAATTCCTCTAATCCAATAAAAGACTTCCATTGCATTTTTCATCAGATTATCTTCAATGTCAGGATAATGTGTCTTAACAATCTCTTCCATCAGTTCTTGACTCGGGAAGTCAATATAATGAAAAATACATCTTCTTAAAAATGCATCCGGTAATTCTTTCTCTGCATTAGAAGTAATAATCACAATTGGCCTCTGTTTTGCTTTTACTGTTCGTTTTGTTTCATGAATATAGAACTCCATCTGATCTAATTCCCATAATAAATCGTTGGGAAATTCAAGATCAGCCTTATCAATCTCATCAATTAATAAAACTACCTGTTCCTCACTGTCAAAAGCCTCTCCTAATTTGCCCAGTTTAATATATCGGGCAATATCATCTACACCCTCTTCACCAAACTGACCATCATAGAGTCTTTGAATTGTATCATAAACATAAAGACCTTCCTGCGCCTTTGTTGTAGATTTAATATTCCAGATCAGTAATTTCTTTCCAAGAGATTTTGCAACCGCTTCTGCCAGCATTGTCTTTCCGGTTCCCGGTTCTCCCTTAATCAGCAAAGGTTTCTGTAACGCAATAGCAACATTTACACTTGCCATCAGTTCCTCGCTTGCGACATATTCGCCTGTACTTTTGAATTCTCCTGCCATATTTTCCTCCGCTCTTATTCTGTCCAAGGTAATGTGTTATGCTCACTCTTCAAGTCACGAACCATAAGTTCTTCCACTGCATCCTTTGCTGTCTTGGCTTGGAATAAGATCTCATTTACCTGCTCCACGATTGGCATTTCTATATGATATTTCTCAGCAAGTGCAACTGCCGCTTTTGCTGAATAAACGCCTTCCACCACCATTTTCACTTCATCCATAGCCTCTTCCATTGTCTTGCCCTGTCCGATCAGTATTCCTGCACGACGATTTCTGGAATGCATGCTGGCACAGGTAACAATCAGATCACCAATTCCAGACAGTCCGCTAAAAGTCTCTGCTTTGCCACCCATTGCGGTACCCAGACGACTGATTTCTGCAATTCCTCTTGTTATTAAAGCAGCCTTTGTATTATCTCCATATCCCAGACCGTCTGCCATTCCTGCAGCCAGTGCTACTACATTTTTCAATGCCGCACCTAATTCAATGCCCAGTACATCCGGTGAAATATAAACTCTGAATACTTTGGAGGTAAATATCTCCTGAACAAATTCTGCAATTGCCCGCTTTTTAGCGCCTACTACAATGGTAGTCGGAATTCCTTTTCCAACCTCTTCTGCATGGGAAGGACCACTCAGCACAGTAACCATAGCCTGTGGAATCTCTTCCTCAACAATCTCAGACAAAGTCATAAGTGTTGTCTCTTCCATTCCTTTGGCAACATTGACAATGATCTGTCCATTCGCAACATATTCTTTCATCTGTTTCGCTGTCTGTCTGGTAAATACAGATGGAACAGCTAACACCAGAAGATCTTTTGCTTCTACTGCTTCCTTAAGATTCTTGGTAAATGTCATCTTCTCTGAGAGCACAACTCCTGGAAGTTTATCCTTATGCTCATGTGTCTCGTTCAGCATATCAATCTCACTTCCGATTGCCGACCACATTGTCACTTCATGTCCGTTATTCGTTAATAATACTCCAATTGCAGTACCCCAGCTTCCTGCACCGATAATACCTACTTTTGCCATATTCCCAAACCTCTCTTATCTTATAATTATTCTTTATCCACTTTATTCTTTTTAAACAGATAGGTCTTTCTTTCTTCTTTATGTATCAGCTTCATAATGTTCGAATGATGCCTAAGGAAAGCAAGTCCACTGATGATAAAGGCAACCATATACATTTCATAGAGAATGTTTTGTGGAATATCTGCAAATACACTAATCCTGCAGATTCCAAATATCAACATCTGAACGAAAAATCCTGCACTCATAATCAGGGAGCCCAAAGATACATAATTGGTTAGTCCAAATGTACCAAAGAAGAGAACAAAACCAACCGGAATAAACATCCATTGAAAGGCAAGAATCATTCCTCCCATAGAAGCGATTCCTTTACCGCCTTTAAACTTCAGATAAAATGGAAAATTGTGTCCCAGAATGGCGCCTAACCCTGCATACAGTTTTAATAAATAAATCATTTCCGGATATCGATTGCGAAAAATAAAATATACCGTAACAACCGCTGCTACTGTTTTCAATACATCGCCAAGGAATACAAACAGCCCTGCTTTCTTGCCAAGTACACGTAATGTGTTGGTCGTTCCTGCATTACCGCTGCCATGTTCTCTGATATCAATTCCCTTGGCCTTTCCCATGATATAGGCTGTTTGAAATAACCCAAAAACATAACCAATCAAAAGACATACGATGCGAATCATTTCTCCTGATCCTTTCTCTCACGTATAATAAATTTTAACGGTGTTCCACGGAATCCAAATGCTTCTCTGACTTTATTCTCAATATATCTGGTATAGGAAAAATGCATCAGTTCCTTATCGTTAACAAAGATTACAAATGTAGGCGGCTTTACGCTAACCTGTGTGATATAGTAGAGGCGAAGACGCTTGCCCTTGTCTGTAGGCGGCTGCTGTAAAGCAGTTGCCTCTGCCATAATCTCATTCAAAACACCGGTTGCAACACGCATTGCATGGTTCTCAATTACCATATCAATGGTTTCATAAAGTTTATTCAAACGCTGTCCTGTTTCTGCTGATACAAACAGCATTTCTGCATATGGCATATAGGAAAGTGTTTCTTTTACTTTCCTGGTGTACTCATTCATTGTTTTATCATTCTTGTCAACAAGATCCCACTTGTTAACAACAATTATCATACCCTTGCCACGTTCATGGGCAATTCCGGCAATCTTGGCATCCTGCTCGGTTACTCCCTCGGACGCATCGATTACAAGCACAACAACATCCGCACGCTCTACTGCACTGACCGTACGAACTATCATATACTTCTCTAATTCTTCTTTGATCTTATTCTTACGACGAAGTCCTGCCGTATCAATGAACACATAATCTTTACCATTGAATTTGACTTCGGTATCGATTGCATCTCTCGTTGTGCCTGCAATATCAGATACAATAACGCGGTTCTCTCCGGCAAGTTTATTGATAATTGAAGATTTACCAACATTCGGTTTACCTACAATAGCAACCTTTGGACGATCATCATCTTCCTCTTCCATTGCTGATTCATCAAAATTAGCAACTACTTCATCCAGTAATTCACCCATTCCAAGACGTTCTGATGAAGAAATCGGATATGGTGTTCCTATGCCAAGATTATAGAATTCATAGACATCCGGCATCATTTTATTAAAATTATCAACTTTATTAACAACCAGAATAATTGGTTTTTTGGAACGACGAAGCAAATCAGCCACCTTTGAATCTGCATCAGTTAATCCTTGTCTGACATCTGTCATAAACAGGATAACATCTGCTGTATCAATCGCAATCTGTGCCTGCTCTCTCATCTGTGACAAGATAATATCCTTACTGTCCGGCTCAATTCCTCCGGTATCAATCAGTGTGAAATTGTAATTCAGCCAAGAAACATCTGCATAGAGACGATCTCTGGTGACTCCCGGCATATCCTTAACAATCGCAAGCTTGCTGCCTGCAAGTGAATTGAACAATGTAGACTTACCGACATTCGGTCTTCCTACTACCGCAACAATCGGTTTTCTTTTTTTACTCATACTTTACCTCATTTTCTTTGCTTAGGCGATAGAACCATACTGCTTGATTTTACAATATTGAAGGGTAGATGTAAAGCATTTTGCAGATAGAATTCCCTTGACGAGTTACCTACATAATGATATAAAATAAGTGTCGTATCGACAATGTTAATAAGAAAAGAGATTGTTATGCCAAAACTTGATTCATTAGAAAAAGCAATGCCCGTAGCTCCATTGAAACTAATCGCAATGGATAGTGCAAGAAGCCTTGGTGAGAGCACCAACCGACATCTTGTCACCTTTCGTAAGAACGTAAAAAATTCATTTAAGGATAATCCCGCATTTCAAGGATATGTATCCGACTCTTATCTGTTAAATGCAGACTGCCCCCGCTTTGGAAGTGGTGAAGGAAAGGGCATTCTGTATGATTCTGTCAGAGGAACTGATCTCTATATTCTGGTTGATGTAACCAACCATGCACTGACCTATTCCATCTGTGGACATGAAAATCATATGTCTCCGGATGATCATTATCAGAATCTGAAGCGTATTATTTCCGCTTGTAACGGCAAAGCTCATCGCATCAATGTTATTATGCCATTCTTGTACGAAGGCAGACAGCATAAACGTACTGCCAGAGAATCTTTGGATTGTGCACATGCACTCAAAGAGCTCGCTAACATGGGCGTTGCTAATTTTATTACATTTGATGCACATGACCCGCGTGTTCAAAACGCAACTCCACTCTATGACTTCGAGAATTTTTCTCCAAGTTATCAGATTACCAAAGAGCTCTTAAAGCATATTCACGACCTGAATATTGATAAGGAACACACTATTGTAATCTCACCGGATGAAGGAGCTCTTGACCGTGCCGTTTATTTTTCAACAGTTCTTGGTGTCAATACCGGTATGTTCTATAAGCGACGCGACTACTCTATTGTAGTGAATGGCAA
>JAKQFQ010000464.1 GCA_029558315.1 Bacillota bacterium | reverse complement strand
CGACCTTAACGGCCAATTATGCCTTTACAGAAGAACAGATTTGTCCTCTCTGGAATACTTTGATTCTCACATTGCGAGGAGATGCTGCTTCTCTCTTAGATCCACCTCAAACTCCTGCATCACCGAATGATTTAAAGCTGGCGTTACAAACATTCCTGACAGAGCAGAGACTCATCGACACTCTGTTGTCTATCCTTCCGATAGCATTGCCGGAACTGTCCACACCAGAAGCTCCCCTTTTTGCGAATACAGCCGATATCATTCCCCTGCTGAATATCTTGAATGATCTCCAGCTCACCTATGGGGAACGTCCTACAGAAGAATGCGACAGCAACATAGCCGGTGACTGCAACGCATTACAGGAATTAATTCCTGCGGAATTTTCCGGTGTTATTGACAGTTTATTGGTTGAACCGGACATCAACGGAATGTGTTCACTGGCAGACAGAGTGAATCTATATATTGATTGGGGGATTAAAGAACTCATTTATATGCTCAGAGACGGTGACATCTGCAGTAACAATCCTGCGCCACCATCAGATGTGCATTATCTGGTCTGTGATCAAACCCTTCAAGAGCTCAATACAGACATTTTTATTGAAAAAGTCCTGTTTTGGGCGTTAGGAAGACCTCTTGATCCTGAAAATCCCAATTCAGGATCAATTAACCCAGGTATTAATAAAAACTGGATTTTGTCCTTTCTGCCTGAAACCATGGAAGTCCTGGCCACTGTCCTGGATTATGTGCTTATCTGTGCGAAAGACAGAAATGGTATCGTGGATTTACTCATCATGATAGTTGACTCTGCTTTACGCAATTTAGATATTTCCGGATTGCTGGAAGGTCTTATGTAATCAACTGGAAGCAATCTGTCCCCATTTTACATGATAGGATAATTCGTTATGGAAGAAATCAATCAGAAAATTGAAAAAGGTGAGCTGGTGGAAATCCGAGTTCTCAACGATTCCATGGAAGCCACCCTGGTCGAAGATTTAATGAAAAAGGAAAATATCCATTGTCTGATTCAAAAATATGAAGATTTGGCCTTTGATGGATTATTTACCAAAGATAAAGGATTTGGAAGAGTTCTTGTTTTTCCTGAAGATGGAGAAAAAGCCAGGACCATCCTGGACGATTATTTGGACAATCATCCGGAAGAGGAAGATACTCAATAAAGATAGAAAACACTTGACCTTCTTACCTTTTCAATGTTAATTACTGCCTGAAAACAAAGAATTATTCTGGAATCCATACATAAAGGAGTACAACATCATGCATTTGATTTTACTTGGCGCACCAGGTTCCGGCAAAGGAACTTTGGCTAAAATGCTTATTGAAAAATATCATCTCCCACACATATCCACCGGGGACATCCTTCGCAGTGCAGTCAAGCAAGGGACTGAACTTGGAAAGAAAGCAAAAAGCTTTATGGACAAAGGAGAGCTTGTCCCGGATGATCTTATTCTTGGCATTGCCAGAGAAAGATTA
>JAKQFQ010000499.1 GCA_029558315.1 Bacillota bacterium | reverse complement strand
AAACAAGATAAAATGGAGGAAATCAGTGTGAAAAAAAAGATTATTAGCCTTATTATTATATCAACAATACTCATGGGCTGTTCAGCAAACGAAGCAACAGAAGCGAATACCAAGGAACCTGAAACAGTTGTAACGGTAATGTCCATGGACGATACTGCTTCAACAGTCCAGGAGGAACCATCAGCAGAACCGTTAGCAGAAACAATAGAGAGAACTCAAGAAAGTATTGAGGAAGCCTGGGAAGCCAGACTGGATAACACGGGTGATTATTCTACAGAATTACCGGAATTGAATTCTGAGATAATAAGAGATGAGATTTTATATAATGATACTACACCAATCCTTAGCGTGGTTGTATATAAAATGAATATTTCCGGTGAAGGGTATGAACTGTTATCCGAAAATGTAGAAGCTGTTGTCAATAATGATATTGATGAATTTGCAAGCTGTATTGATGAATATTATGATGAATTAGTTGCAGAAAACTTTGATGATAACTTGGTTTTAGAAAGGTGGCAAAGCTTTGGTTATCCAAGGGTGGATAATAGAATTTTTTGTATGTCAGAATATAGCTGTGCTAAGAATTCACAACGTAAATATTATTGTTTTGATTCATTAACCGGAGAACAACTAAAGCTGGAGGATATCATTGTTGATTTGGATACATTTTGGGATATTGCTATTCCGGAGATTCGAGCAAAACGAGTATTGGAGAGACCGGCAATCAATGATGAAATCAGAGCTGTGATTAACTCAATGGATACATCCGAGGAAGGCTGGGCATGGTATCTGAATACAACAGGTATTGTATTTGTATTATATGATGTTAGTACATATTACATCACATTGCCTTATAAGGATTATGCAGATTTGATTAATGTGAAATATCTCCCTGGAGATGGTCCGATATTCGGAGAAATTGCAATAAATGAAATCACACAATTCAATGATGATTATGATATTTCAATATTAGATGGCAGCGAAAGTAATCAAATTGAAGGAAAACCTGCCATCATTGTGAATGGAACAGAGGAATTGATTTTTGTCAGTGATGAGCGTGTTGAGGAAGAGGCGCAATATGGTGGCGATGTTTCTTATGATGCTGCCCATGTAATGGTCAGAAACGATGGAGAGACCTATTTGTTCCTGTATTGCCATGGAACAATGGACGGAAGTGACTTTGGGCAATTACTGCATGTTGTAAATGAAATACCGTACCTTGTGTTGGAATACGACGAGCCTTCAGCGAATTCAACTTCTCAAATTGAAAATGGCTTTGCATTCTATAATGACAGATATTCGTGGGATTCGACAGAAGAATGGTAAGAGGAACTGCATAACGTACCAACCTGGATTGCTATGATCTTAATAGTGATTTAGATGCAACCAATCTTGTCAGTGCTTATGACGAACGCTTACAGGAGTATGTATATGGACAGTGGAGGTTTGTAGAGAGAATTGAGACTCGAACGACGGATGTAATACCGGAAGAAACACCGGAAGATTATTCAATAAGAGACTTCTAGGAACAAGCAGCGGACGAAATTAAGAAGAATTGTGTTCTCTATATAGGACCTGATATGACATATATGATGGGCAATGTCCCGTTCACTGATATCGAAGAAGGATTTAGGTGCCAAGTTGTAAGAATGTATTATGGGGGAGGTGCCTTGGGGGTTCACTGGTTACCCCAGTATTACATTGCACCAATGGAACAGAATCTTGTGTTAGATTTTAAAGAAGCATCTTATGCTGATTTACGGGAAAGCGACTGCTTGGCTGAGCTAGAAGAACTTCAACGAGTAAATATTGTTACACCTTCATTTGGTTCGCTTGAAATATGTTATGCAAGTCATGCCCTATATGATGCCCAATTTTGCGACGTAGAGAAGTTTTATTATAGTCCGTCCGAACCGGATGTTCTATATGTGGAGTTTGGTGGAATCTGGAAATTGGAGAGGGATTACACAGATTATACGCTATCAGAGAACAGGAGTGCAGAGAATATTTACATCATTGAAAATCCAAGAGAGGTCTTTGGCAGAGAAGTAGAACATGGAACGGAGTTGGACGCAACAGAGAGCGAACAGTGGCAGAATTATCTGTATGGGGAATGGCAGTTGGAAGAGGGAGTGACAACACCTGTATTCTCCGTACAGGCAGAAGCCCCGGAAGGTTATAGTAATCAATTTATTTTGAGCGCGTCTTCTAATCTATATCTTAATAATGTTGCAAAGGTACCCCACGATGGTACAGGACGGCCAGCGAATTGTGTGACTATTGCGATTGATGTTGCAGCAGGAACTCGGGTTAAAAGTAATTATTATCTGGAAGAAATGTATGGAATCTGCTCTAATGTACGTAGCCTGCAATGGAACTTCTACAAGGTGGAGACTGATACCATTCAGATTAACAGTCTTTATGCAGAAGGACTGACAGAAGAAGTTCCATTCCCGGAAGGCGTGGAGGAACTGATTATGGCGGTTCCTGATTTTAGAATGGATCGAAGCTGTAACACAGGGGCCTATTCCAGTCCATATGGACTTATTGAAGGAGAGAGAATCTACATTGATCCAAATGATCCGGATGTGATTTACCTTGACTGTTGTGGATTATGGAAGCTGATTCGACAAGAACGGGAATGGAATTAGTGCTGCAGGGAACGAAACTGAATTAAAAAAAGAGTCACCGCAGGGCCCTTGTAATTAAGAATATATCTTGATTGCAAGGAGGATTAAACAATGAACTATTCTGCAGAAGTAAAACAGAAACTGTTATCAATTATTCAAGAAATGGATTCTTCCCATTGACTATTTACAAAGAATCCGGAAACGGATTTTTCGCGTAAAAAGAAATGGTCATTTAATGAGATAATGAAGTTTATGCTTAGCATGCAGGGAAAATCATTAAAAGACGAGTTGTTGGAATATTTTGATTTTGACAATTCCACA
>JAKQFQ010000402.1 GCA_029558315.1 Bacillota bacterium | reverse complement strand
ATGGGATATGACGGACATTTACTTCATGTCCCGGAGTATCTTTCCTTTACTACAAAGGAGAACGCTGTTAAAGAAGAGCACCAGCTTGTACTGGAAAGATATGATCAATTCATTGAGCATATCAAAGGAAATTTTCAGGATTTGTATAAGAAGGATTTAACCTTTAATGGTGGTGGAAGCACGACTTATACATTGTATCAGACGAATCATCCCATTAATGACATAGCCGCAGGATCAGGAACATTAAAACCTTTTGCATTCACTTTTTTTACATTGGATGACCATCAGCCTGCTTTATTTATTGCTACTCCAGTGATCAAAAAAATTGAAGGCTTTTCTGTGCCTTTTGTGGAATCCTTTTCCTTTGTTTTTACCTGGTGGAATCCTAATTTTGAGATGTCCTATTACATTTACGGTGGAGGATGGGCTGCAGAACTTGTGTCACCTACAGGCATGGTTCTTAATCCTTTAACAAGCTCTCCATCCAATGAAAATCTTCTGCCTAATCAATCTCTGTTAAACGCATCTAAGAGTTTGTCTTTGGATATTCAAGATTTTATCTTCTATCATCCCCATCAAAGTGATGCCCTGTTTCAGTTTGATAAGGTTCTGCTTATTCGTGATAACCGTCTTGTTGGCAGTTGGGACGTATTGCAAAAGGGATTTTAATCAATACAGGCACTAACGATTCTTAGTGTGAGTAATTCCTCTCATCAGAGAGCATTTCTGTCAGGTGCTGCTGCAATTGAATAAAGGATGCTTTGCCTTCCTGTAGCTGTGTCTGTGATTCCGATAACAGATAAAAGGTGTTATTGGCCTGAAAACCCTTAGTATGAATCTTCGCCATCGTGATTCGAAATCCAAAATAACCCATGACTCTTGTGATATCAGCCAGTAGAAAGGCTCTGTCTCTTGTTTGGATTTCCACAACGAATTGATTGGATTCGTTATCTATGCATGTTTTCACTTCTGTTTTCACAGAAAGGAACGCATTGGCAGTCCCTCTTCGGTCGTCTCTGGCAAAAGAAGAGATTTGTTCCGTGCTGTTTAGGACAGGTCTTTGCAGCTCAGACTGAAAGCATTGG
>JAKQFQ010000401.1 GCA_029558315.1 Bacillota bacterium | reverse complement strand
CTCTGCCTTCACTTGAACCGCGTCCATAGCTGCCGCTTCCGCTGCGACTTCCACCACTACGGTTTCCTCCGCTACGACTTCCGTCGCTTCCACTGTGACTTCCGCCACGTCCATAGCTGCCACTGCGTCCGGCACTTTCACCACGTCCAAAGCTTCTGCCACGATTGGCATCACCATAACGACCACGTCCGTCATTGTTACGACTTCTGGGAACATACTTCTCAATCAGGATTTCTTCCGGTTCCTCACCCATCTGCTGTTTTAATAATGCAGCTGCAAGATCAAGCGTTGTATAATCAGTATCTTCCATCTTCTGTTCTATCAAATGAATCATTGCTGAAAGATCTGCTGCTCCCATTGTCTGGATGACAGCATCAAAAATCTTTTCTGCCTTTGCTGTTGTAACGTCTGATGCAGTAGGTACCTGTCTGGCCTTCATTGTTGTCTTACAGGTATTCTCAATCTCTCTGATTTTATAAATCTCACGTCCAACAACGTAGGTAAATGCTCTGCCTTTTCTTCCGGCACGTCCGGTTCTTCCGATTCTGTGCACATAATATTCGATATCCTGCGGTAAATCATAGTTAATAACTGCTTCTACATCCTCTACGTCGATTCCTCTGGCCGCTACATCTGTAGCAATCAGAATCTCTGTGGTACCATTTCTAAAGGAGTTCATGACCTTATCTCTCTGAAACTGTGAAAGATCTCCATGCAGCCCCTCAACAAAATAACCGCGTCCTTTCAGATTCTCGGCAAGTTCATCTACCATATGCTTGGTATTGCAAAAAATCAGCGTTCTCTTCGGATTATAATAATCCAAAAGTCGTGCAGTAACATCTGCCTTATTTTTTTGATTTACTTCATAGTAATATTGTTTTACTAACGGAATTGTCAGTTCCTTATGCACAACTTTGACATTGACCACATCTTCCTTCTGGTAGGTTTTCGTAATCTCCAGAATAGCCTTTGGCATAGTTGCAGAAAAAAGTGCTGTTTGATGTTCTGACGGAATATCCTTAAGAATTGTCTCAATATCCTCACGAAATCCCATATTTAACATTTCATCCGCTTCATCCAGCACCATAATTTTCAGATTCTGTAATTTCAGTGTATGACGTCTCATATGATCCATCACTCTGCCTGGTGTACCAACAATAATATTTACTTTTTCTCTTAGATTTCTAATCTGTTTTGTAATATCCTGTCCACCATAAATGGGGAGGATTTTTACTCCGTGCATATATTTTGCAAACTTACGCATTTCCTCTGCTGCCTGAATTGCCAGCTCTCTTGTCGGGCACAGTACAATTCCCTGCACATCCGCACAATCCGTATCCATCATCTGGATCAGTGGAATACCAAAAGCAGCTGTCTTACCTGTTCCGGTCTGCGCCTGTCCGATAATATCTTTTCCATCCAGAATCAGCGGGATTGCCTGCTCCTGAATCGGTGTCATCTGTTCAAAACCCATTTCTTTCACTGCTCGCAGGATTTCCTGACGTATGCAGCTTCCTTCTTCTAATAAACTCATTCAATATCCTTTCTAACTTTAAAAAACAGCACCTGAACATATCAGGTGCTGCCATCATTTTATGAACCTTGCTAAGTGTATCGGATTTTCCCTGAAATGTCAAACAATTTCTATGCGGCGTCCCAGTTCCTATGAACCATTTATGATAATGTCCTTATATACCACAAGGAAAAATGTCCCAAGTATGGTATACTAACTCTTGCTCATTATTATGAACAGGAGGAATTCATTATCAGAAAGGTTATACTCACAATGGATGAAAACAAGAAAT
>JAKQFQ010000397.1 GCA_029558315.1 Bacillota bacterium | reverse complement strand
CTCTGCCTTTTGCCCGGAAATTACAGCTTTCCTGAGGGCGATTGGACCCTCAATAGTCCAGATGCAAGAGTGAAGATAGTTGGTAGCGGATTGGGATCCGTAATCTATCTGAAAAAGACAACCATGCTGATGAAGGGCCTGGCATCTCTTTCGCTGAAGGATCTTAAGATCGATGCAGGCAATCTCAATCGTGATGGTTTGGTCTTGGACAATTGCTGCCAGATTGATATTGAATCATGCTCCTTGACCGGCGACGCAGCTGCTGCGTCGCAAGCTAATGGATCTCTTTTAAAGATCTCCAATGCCAGGCACGTACATATAGAAAACAACGATATCGAAGTCAAGCCCCCTTCCGTTACTGCAAGGCCTCATCTGATCATCAACAAGAGAGATTTTCCCGAGTTTAATGAAGTCGTCAGAAAGAGAGATTCTGTTGACTTTGATAGCGCTGCTTTGAAATTTACTGAAAAAATGAAATCAATGGATCCATCTGAAAGGAAAAGGTTTAAGTCGAGATTTGCAAATGCCATCGGGACCCACAGAGACTCAATGACACCTGTCGTTTTGGAGAGCTACAATATTATAATAGATGCCACCACTAGGGATGACATCCCATCAAAGGCGGTAGCAGATGCCTTCAGGGGCATTGTGGCGTATGAGACAGAAGAGATCAACCTAGCCTCTGCACTGACTATCTCCGATGCAAATGCAGACACTGTGATTGATAAGAACAGGATAGAGGGCACGATCAGCATCTATGGCATTCCGACTTCGAAGGGACTGATTCTAAACGACTTATATGATTTGGAAATACCAATTTTCACCGGGTCCGGAAAAGTCCTGTATCTGAGGGGAAACCAGATGGGAAGACTGGTCATTGGCAATAAGATGACTGAAATGATAAAAAAGATTATAGAAGAGCCCAAGCAGGGAAACAATATCGTTGGTGCATTCAAATCCAGCTTCTTTTCGGAGAACGTGATTAAAGGCGCAAACAACCAGATTGCATCAGATCATCTATCCTTTTGCTCCAATGTCTTTGAGGATGATAAATATGATGCTGGAATGGCAATATCCAATTCAGCCATCTTTATGGGTAATTATTCTCAGTACAATATAAAATTTATCAGCCTTTCAAACCATTTAAGCAAAGATGCAGGGAACTTGATTATACAGATCGATCCATGAGCGGCTATCTCGAATTGTTCTGTCCTTAAGGACAAGGGAATT
>JAKQFQ010000106.1 GCA_029558315.1 Bacillota bacterium | reverse complement strand
ATCACCGGTGATCGATCACTATTCCTTGATTATTTTTCAGACCGGTTAAATGCGGATCTTGCGAAGTGGGATGTCGCAATACCTCTACCAGATAATAGGGGCACAGAATGTAATGACGTAATACCAGGGGAGAAACTTTATATAAGAAGCCGCACGGCTGGCACTGTAGATAACGGTATTTACAAGATTACCAGTAAAAATAGAGTTGCCAATCC
Organism: Bacillota bacterium; assembly: GCA_029558315.1. Classification (GTDB taxonomy): domain Bacteria; phylum Bacillota; class Clostridia; order Lachnospirales; family Lachnospiraceae; genus NK4A136. Next base: position 1,709 of record JAKQFQ010000106.1, on the reverse strand, counting down.
CGGTGATGAAAAGATCGGTCTCGATCAAAAAGAAATTGAATCAGCAGAAGCAGAAATAGAGGCTGGCAATTGTGCGAGAGGCTATTGTGCATATAGTCTTCAGAGAAAGAAACCACTTCTGCTTATTCATATATTTTATGGTGGTCTTAAAAATAATGAAGCGAGAGAAACACTTATAACGGGACCAATTGTATCATTAAGTTTTTGCCTTCCAGCAACACAGGTTCCGCCTGTTGAACGAAGGTATCAGGTAAACAAAGTCTATAGAGATCAACTGCTGGAGATGGAGCGGGAACAAGATGATGATGAGCAGATACCCGATGAGGTTGATTATGTCTGATAATTGGCAAAACATTCGACCGAGCGATCATCCAAATGACCTTCGCATGAGAAGGGTCGATCCTTCACACCCAATGGATTTCTTTTACGGAAAAGATTACCAAGGCAACTATATATTCACTTTCCGTGGAAAAATCGCGGGAGAAACACTACCCAAACCGACACGCTTAGCCGGAATTGATATTACACTTGTTGAATGTGAAAATGGCATATGGGAGCTTTTCATGCGCCTGCTTGATTCCACACAAGTGGATATATTCAAGGCTTTATGTTCAAATCTGATGGCAGCTACCAGAAGCCTTAAGCGTTCTCAGGATGGGGCTGGAATACAAATCATACTAAACAGGCTTAAACGCTGGCAGGAACTGCTTAAAGCAAGAAAAGAAAAACTACTGTCCCAAAGCCAGATCATAGGACTGTTTGGTGAGCTACTGTTTTTTAAAGATTTCATGCTCACACGTCTGTTTCCGATGGAAGCTCTGATGGCTTGGAGAGGTCCATATGGTGATGAGCAGGATTTTTTGATTGGTCACTGGATGATTGAGGTTAAAACACAGCTTAGCAGTTCAGATCGTAAACTGCATATTTCTTCTGTCGATCAACTCGACATAACATCTGGACAAATTTTCATCTGTTATCAGACTCTTGGAATAGCGGGAGATAAAGATATTGCGGCTCATTCACTGAATTCGCTTGTAGATGAATTAATGGCGTTATTTAATCAGGAGCATAGTGAAGCAACAGATATGCTGCAGGCAACACTGATTGAGTTTGGTTATATAAGGCGGGAAGAGTATGACGATGCAAGATGGATTCTGCACGAACGCGTATATTACCATGTTACTGATAAATTTCCCGCGCTCAGGGCCACAATGATGCCAACTGGCGTGGAAGATGTGAGATACAGTATCAAAGTCGAAGCATGTACACCATTCATCAAAAATGAAAGTGAAATTATAAGTTGGGTATTCGGAACAGATGAATAATCTGGAGGTGAGATACATGGACGATATTAATGCCACTTTTGATGATTTTCGAGATGATCTCACAAGAGAAGTACATACTTTTGGCGAACCGGAACGGGCCTGCTTTTTTCAACGCTATTCTCAGATTGCTACTGAAAACGGCGACTGTATTGATTTGACGTATACACCTGTCAGGAAAGAAGGTGTACTTGGTCACCAAATTGATGGTTACGCTCTTGATGCTGAACGTGGCGAATTGTATCTTGCCATCTGCGATTATAGAGCAGACGAAGAATTACAGACACTGAATCAGGGACAGATTGACAGTCTTTACAAAAACGCTGAACGCTTCTTTGAAGCTGCTCAAAGACCTGATTATATAAATAGACTGGAGGAGACCAGCCC